>NZXG01000058.1 GCA_002701845.1 Pseudomonadales bacterium | reverse complement strand
AAAAGCCATGCAGTGTGATATTTTTCCAACAGCTACCGTAATTCAAAGTTTCAACGATCAAATTCTGGATTTATAGAGGTCCCCTTAAGTATATCTAACACCTGCAGTGACGCCCACTTTTTCGGTCAAGCTGTAAGTGCCCTGAGTATAAACAGCAGCAGTATCCGTATCTATCAGAAAATGGTTGGTAGCAAAAGCTTCTGCCGCCGTACCAATAAAATAACTTTGTGGCCACAAGGTTTCTGTTTCTGCTCGCTGGAGATACAGGCCAACAATATAATCCAAGCGACGATTTAAAGCCGCTCCATATAGCTGTAGTTCGTTAGAATAGGACTCCAAATCAAACTCGTTACCAGCTTTCCCGGTTTGCAGATTGCGGGTGACAAAGGTGGGATAGGGCGCGCCGAAGGCCGGCTGCTCTGAGTCCGTGTTACCACTGGTGTAGCCAAAAATATTCTTCAGTGTTAATGAGTCGTTAATATCGTAAGTGGTGGTATTGGTAAAGATCTGGTCATCTCCAATATGATCAGCGTCATAGGGGTGCTGGGTTTTATACGGCCCCAATTCCTCCTGAACGGCAGGATAATCTACAGCCTCGGGGAAAAGGAATGCTGCCGCCCCATCGGGATACACACTATACGCATAACTGGCCCCGGTATTGGTCCCCTCCAGCCGTGAATAACTGTACATGGTGATATTTTCCAGATCATAGCTGGGGCGTACGGTCAGGGTGACCCGCCCACTGTCCCGGTTGATTTCGCCGTATTCATCACCGGTCAGAATATTATCAATATAGCCGTCTTTATCCAGGGTGTTGAACGCCGCCCGGAATAGCACCTTGTCCTCCACCAGGGGCAGGTTGATCATTGCCTCCACTTCGCGCATGCCCAGGTTGCCGGCACTCACCGTCACACTGCCTTCAGTTTCGTTGGTAGGCTTGGCTGGGGTATATAGTACCGCGCCACCGGTGGTGTTACGTCCGAACAAAGTTCCCTGAGGGCCTTTCAGCACCTGAATGGACTCCAGATCGTAGAAGGTAGAGGCACCACTGACGGTAAGCGGTACGTCATTGAGATAGGCCACAACGGCGGATGGTGAACCACTGAAGGTATCCGCCGACTGACCACGAATGGAATACGTAAGAGAGTTGTTGCCCTGGGTCTGACGAATGGTGAGGCCCGGCACTGCGTATTGCAGATCCGCATCGGTTTTTACCTGGCGGCTGCTCAAATCATCGGTGTTGATGGCGGACACGGCAATGGGCACGTCAGCCAGACTCTCATCCCGGCGCCGGGCGGTGACTGTCACTTCTTCGATCACGGCACTGGAATCCGTCTCCTGCGCCAACACCACTCCAGAGGTCGGCGCGGCGATAGCCAGCGCCAATTGAGACACACCAAAATATCGAGCCGCCTGCCAGCGGCTGCCCTTTGTTTTCTCAAACATGCTTGATCTCTCCTCAAGACAATACGGCTGTTTCAGCCAAGGTTTTATTCTTATTACTTCCAGCTCTTATTGTATTTTTCCAGAGGAGACCTGATAGCTATGCCTGGCTCCTATAACTGCTTACCGGATCCGGTCTGTCTCCGCTGCGAATGGTTTCAGCGATGTTTTCAAGGCTATGAAAAAGCTGAATATATGACCGTCCAGAATACCGTTTTAGGGGGATGGTTACAGTGCTGGGAGGGCTTATTGCTCACTGCGGCTAGAATTTTTGCCGCGATGGACAGACGACAGCGCCAGCCGCTCCCCCTCTACCGCATCCCCTCCACAGCAAAAGTACCGAATAATAATGTTCCTCAGGGTCAGTTCTCAAATACCAGGCTGTCAGGGTCCGCTCCCAGTGCTTCCAGGGCATCATTCACCGACTCCATAAAGCCCGGGGGGCCACATACATAAAAGGGCTGATCGAAACGATCAATGTGCGCTTGCAGGAAGGCTTTATCGATATACTGTCGCTGGTATTGGGAGGACGTGGTCTCCTCTTCGGTGCAGGTAAAGATGGCCTGATCACCAAAGTGAAATCGCAGCTCTTTCTCGGCGATAATATCCGCTGCGGTTTTATTGGAAAATAGCAGCGAACTTCCGCCTAATGACCCCTGGCGCGCCTGATCCCTGATAATAGCCAGAAACGGTGTTATGCCGGCACCTGCGGCAATAAAAACACCGGGCCCTTTGTATTTTATGGTGCCAAACACATCCGCTAACAGCAGCTCACTTCCGGACTCCAGGCTGTGCAGCTGCTCGGTCACCCCGTTATGATCCGGATACTTTTTTATGGTAAATTCCAGAACACGGTCATCCGGCAGGCCGGTGGGCGTAAAGGGCCGGCCCTCATCCTGCCAGTCGGGGCTGTTGATGGCCACTTCAACCCCCTGACCCGGGGTGAACTCAAATCCCTCGGGTTTGGTGACGATGAATCGCTTGACATCGTGAGTCACGAATTCACTCATCAATATCCTGACTTTTTGCCTTTGATCAGACATTGGCTCCACTCCCTTTAGTAAGTATTACAAGCTGGCAAGGCTGAAACAACATTGAAGCCATCGCGTGGCTGGCAGGCCCGCGGGGACATGTGGTCCACCAGCCTCCTTGTCGTACCTTGCCTTTTCACAATGACGAATAGCCTCTTCGTCTACAACCGGTGCAATTAACATTCCCGCCCCGGTCAGCCTCGACAAGCGCCCTCGACTCCGGCCTGGCGCGGCCTGCGCGGGCAAAAAACGGGTTTACAAAATCTAGACTTTTACTCGGATCCCACCGGCGGAAACCGGCTACTGCCCCATACTCAGGTTATGATTTTAAACAAACCGTGTACTGGCACTTAATTTGCCACGTTCTCTGGCAGCACTGACTGCGGCTTGTCAGCTAACCGGCAGGCCCAGAATCAAGCTGTTACAGGGCGCGCGGGCGGGCCGCCTAAATGTCAAACCATCACAAGCGTTTATCACATGGTTCGAGAAGTCCGTGGTCAATCACACCGTCGATTCAACCGGGGTTCGTAGCGTGTCCAGTTCCCTATCCGACAGCTTATTAGTCAACTCACCCCACGGCTTGTACTGTCCGCCGGGTGATTTCTATATTGATCCCATCAAGCCCGTTGACCGGGCCATCATTACCCACGGCCACAGCGATCACGCCCGTCCGGGCATGGGGCACTATTACTGCAGCGCAAATTCGGCGCCCCTGCTGGCCCATCGCTTGGGTAAGGACATTTCGGTCACGCCTTTAGACTACGGAACAGTCAGCGACTTCCGGGGGGTCCGGGTGAGCCTGCATCCGGCGGGACATATCCGGGGATCGGCCCAGGTGAGAGTGGAGCATGACCATCAGTGCTGGGTGGTCACCGGTGATTTTAAACGTTGCGCAGACCCCACCGCCGAGCCTTTTGAAGTGGTGGAATGTGATGTGCTGATTACTGAAGCCACTTTTGCAGTACCCATCTATCGCTGGCGCAGTGGCGAGGCGGTGGCCGCTGAGATCATGGACTGGTGGCGTGGCAACCAGGCAACTGGCACCACCTCGTTACTGTTTTGCTATTCTCTGGGCAAAGCCCAACGCCTGCTGGCGGAACTCGGCCGTTATACCCAGAAAACCGTTTACGCCCACGGCGCGGTGATGCCGCTGTACAGAATTTACCAGCAGCAAGGTGTAACCATGCTGTCCACTGAATCCACCGTGGATTTGCCCCGTGATCACGATTACAGTGACGCCTTGGTGTTGGCCCCGCCTTCGGCTCACAGATCCAGTTGGATGAAACGTTTCAAACGGGTCTCTACGGGCTTTGCCTCCGGCTGGATGCAGGTCCGCGGTGCCCGCCGCCGACGCGGCTACCACCGGGGTTTCGTGTTGTCCGATCACGCGGACTGGCCCGGGCTGATCCACACGGTACGGCAAACCGGGGCAAGACAGGTCTATACCACCCACGGCCACAACGAGGTACTTGCCCGCTACCTGCGCGAACAGGATATCGCCGCCGCGCCGCTCTCCGCGCTCCATCAACAGCCGGCAAGCGATTAGCCCATGCAGCATTTCGTTCAATTATTCCGATCCATCGACGCCACCACCTCCAGCAATGCCAAAATCGACGCCCTGGTAGAGTACTTTAGGGCCGCAGCGCCGGCGGACGCCGCCTGGGCAGTGTACTTTCTTAGTGGCAAACGCCTGAAACGGTTCATCACGTCCCGGGATTTGCAGCTCTGGGCCCGGCAGTTGACGGGGTTACCGGAATGGCTGTTCGCCGAATGTTACAGCAGTGTGGGCGATACTGCTGAAACCGTTGCCTTGCTGGTGGGTAATGAGCAAACCGGGGATTCTTCCCTGTCGCTGCAGCAATGGCTTGAGAATCGCATCCTGCCCCTGCGCCAACTGGAAAAGGCGCAACAGGCCCAAGCGGTGAAAGGCTGGTGGCAACAGCTAAGCATTACGGAATGTTTCGTCCTTAACAAAATGCTCACGGGCGCATTTCGGGTCGGGGTGGCGAAAACCATGGTCTACAAAGCGTTGGCTCAGGTTACCGGGTTGCCTCAGGCGGTGATTGCACACCGGTTTATCGGTGACTGGCAGCCGTCGGCGGACTTTTATCGGCTGGCGGTTGATCCGGAACAACGTCGCAGCGATAGCGCCAAACCCTACCCGTTTTATCTGGCCTATCCACTGGAGCTGGATCCCGACCACCCCGATTCTGTCACCACAGGGAACCAGTTGGAGAATCGGCTGGGGCCCACCGACCACTGGCTGGCCGAATGGAAGTGGGACGGTATCCGGGGCCAGATGTTGCATCACCAGAGCGGTGTCTACCTGTGGTCACGAGGGGAGGATGTCATCACTCACCAGTTTCCGGAGCTGGCGGAAGCGGCCACTCAATTGCCCCAGGGAGTGGTCCTGGACGGCGAAATTCTCTGTTGGCGTGAAGGCCGACCGGAACCGTTCTCCGCCCTGCAGAAGCGCCTGGGCCGGAAACGCCCGTCGGCCCGCTTTCTGCGACAGTATCCAGCAGTTTTTATGGCCTATGACCTGCTGGAATACGGTCACCTGAACCAACGCAACCAGCTTCTGGCACAACGTAAGCAGCTACTGGCCACGGTGTTGGATGGGCTGTCACAACCCAGCGTGTTCAGGCAATCGCCGCCGGTGGCTTTCGACAGCTGGCCAATGCTGGAGCAATTGCGCCAATCCGCCCGCCACTACGGAGTGGAAGGCCTGATGCTAAAACGCCTGGACTCCCCTTACCTGTCCGGCCGCAAGAAAGGTGACTGGTGGAAGTACAAAGTGGATCCCTACACCCTGGACGCGGTATTGCTCTATGCGCAACCGGGCTCTGGCCGCCGTGCCAGCCTTTACACGGACTACACCTTCGGCGTGTGGCAGGACGACGAGCTGGTGCCGGTGGCAAAGGCCTATTCCGGACTTTCCGATAAAGCAATCAACCGGGTGGATAACTGGATTCGCAAAAACACAGTGGAGCGGTTCGGCCCGGTACGCTCGGTCAGGCCGGAATTGGTATTTGAGCTGGCGTTCGAAAATATCGCACCCTCGCCGCGGCACAAATCCAGGCTGGCTTTGCGCTTTCCCAGAATCAAGCGCTGGCGGGAAGATAAAACCAGCCGGGAAGCAGACAGCCTGACCATGCTGGAGCATTTGCTGGCAGAGAAAGCCAACGGTGTATCGCCTCTGCCAGCCGCTTCCGGTCGGATTGCTTCACCGGATCAGGATTAACGGGGTCTTTTAGTGAAACCGGACAAGGCCGATCACGGGCAACCCCATCCGCGTCGCTCTCCTCCGGCAGCGGTGCCGGCACCCACGGGTACCCCATTGCAGCGATTGAATCAATGGTTTCAAACCCAGGGCTGGCAGCCCCGTCCCTATCAGCGCAAAGCCTGGCGCGCCTATCGGGACGGCGCCAGCGGACTGATCCATGTGCCCACTGGAGCCGGTAAAACCTACGCAGCGCTGATGGGTCCCCTGCTGCAAATGATGACCCCCGCTTCAGGTTTGCCCGGCGCTGGATTACGCCTGCTATACATTACCCCGCTCCGGTCCCTGAGCCGGGATATTGAAGCCGCCATCAAGCGCCCGGTGGGGGGCCTGGGCCTGGATCTCAGTGTTGAAACCCGTACCGGGGATACCAAACCATCCCTGCGCCGCAAACAACGCTCTCGTTTACCGAATATCCTTATCACCACGCCAGAATCCTTCGCCCTGCTGCTCAGTTACAGCAATGCGCCTGAACTGTTTGCCCAGCTTCAATGTGTGGTGGTGGACGAATGGCATGAACTGATGGGCAGCAAACGCGGCGTACAACTGGAGTTGAACATCAGCCGGGTGCGGGAGTTTCAACCCCGGATTCAGGTGTGGGGGCTGTCCGCCACCCTGGCGGACCCCCAGCGTGCCGCGCAACACATCGTGGGTTATCACCCCGAAGCTGGCAGCCCCCGGGTGATCGACGCCGCCATCCGCCGCCCGGTGTTACTGAAATCACTGCTACCGGAGACAGTTGATCGCTTTCCCTGGGCAGGTCATCTGGGGCTGACCATGCTGAAACCATTGCTGGCATCATTGGACATTGAACACAGCACCCTGATTTTCACCAATACCCGTTTTCAAGCCGAAAAATGGTTCCAGGCGATTCTTGACGCCCGACCGGAATGGGCCGGGCTGGTGGCCTTGCATCACAGTTCCATCGACGACAGAAACCGTCATTTTGTTGAAGAATCGCTAAAGCAAGGGAGCATCCGGCTGGTGGTATGCACCTCGTCGCTGGACCTGGGCGTGGATTTCCCCTATGTGGAACGGGTGGTTCAAATCGGCTCGCCGAAGGGGATTGCGCGGCTGATTCAGCGGGCGGGCCGGGCCAGACATCGCGCCGGGGAGACCAGCGAGATTACCTGCGTTCCCACCAATGCCCTGCAATTGATCGAGTTTGCCGCAGTACGACATGCCATTGAGCAGAAAAAAATTGAAAGCCGGCTTCCCTATGAAAATGCCTACGATGTGTTGTCACAACATCTGGTGACCTGTGCTGCCGGTGGCGGCTTCACCGCCGACACTCTGTTCCGTTCCGTCACCACCGCCGCCAGTTACCACCGACTGAGCCGCAAAGCGTTCCACTGGGTATTACAACTGGTACAGTTCGGGGGCGCCAACCTGCAGGCCTACCCGGAATACCACAAAATTGCTGAATCCAACGGCCGTTACTCGGTGCAATCCCGCCGCATCGAGCAGTTACACCGCATGAATATCGGCACCATCAGCTCCGATGCCCAGATTGCCATTCGCTTCCTGAAAGGCAAACGGCTGGGTTATCTGGAGGAGGGTTTCCTGGCCAGGCTACGTCGCGGGGACCGGTTTGTTTTCGCCGGACGCACCCTGGAGCTGGTGCGGATGGAAGATGACGTCGCCCTGGTGCGGCTGAGCCAGAAAAAGCCCAATGTAGTGGCCAAGTGGAGCGGCTCGCGGCTGCCCATATCGGAATCTCTCGGTGGTGCCATGCGGGAGATCCTCTCCCGGCACCAGGCCGGCAGAACCCCCCGGGAGCTAACAGCATTGCAGCCTCTGTTCCAGGCCCAGGCCAGGCTCTCCTCGCTACCGACCGCGGATCAGTTGCTGGTCGAGCTGTGTCGGACCCGGGCGGGTTGGCATTGTTTTTTGTATCCTTTTGAAGGCCGTATCGTTCATGAGGGCCTGGCGACGCTGATTTCATTGCGCCTGAGCCGCCACCACAAGGCCACCTTCGCATTATCCGTGGACGACTATGGCATCGAAATACTTTCCAAAACCCGGATCGATTTCCGACCGCTGATCACCCCGGCGCTGTTTTCCTGCGACCATTTGCTGGACGACATTATCGAGAGCGTTAATCTTAGCAATCTGGCGAAGCGCCAGTTTCGCGATATCGCCCGCATCGCCGGCCTGGTGCTGCAAAACTATCCCGGTAACCGGCATTCCTCCCGCCAGTTGCAAAACAGCGCCTCTTTGTTATACGAGGTATTCCAGCGCCACGATCCGGACAACCTGTTACTGACCCAGTCGCGGGAGGAAACCCTGGCCCAATTTTATGAACTCACCCGGCTGCAACGATGTTTGGAGCGTTTGGGGGCCAGCCAATTGCGGATTAATGACGTCACTCAGCCCCCGCCCTTCGCCTTCCCGCTGGTGGTGGAGCGGATCAGCGCGCTGCTCAGCAATGAGTCCTTGGCAGAACAAATCCAGCGGATGAAAGAACAGTGGGAGCAGGCAGAATGATCGCGGGCGCCACCGCCATTGTGGTGGCAGGGGAACGCCTTCTGTTACTGCCCCAGCGGGCGGCGTTCTGGCCCAATGAACAGCTGTTGCTGATTGCCGATCTGCACCTGGGTAAGCCCCATACCTTCCAGCGGGAGGGGCTGGCAGTCCCACAATCCACCATGACCGGGGATTTAAATCGTTTGACTTATCTGGTCATGGAGACCGGCGCGAAACGGCTGCTTATCCTGGGAGATTTTGTCCATCACCGCCACGGCCTCACCCACACCGTAAGAACGCAGGTAGAGACCTGGATTGCCTCACTTCGACCTTTGGAGATCATGGTCGTGGTGGGCAACCATGATCGTCCCAGCCTGCCTTTTATCGCCAGCCTTCCGGTGACTACGGTGGGCGAGTGCTGGGAAGCAGGGCCATTCCGGTTTGTCCATGACAACCATTACCCCACCGGCGCTGAGCCGCGTTTCACCTGGAGCGGACACCTGCATCCGGTGTTGAAAATTGAAAGCCACCTGCGCCGGCATGTACCGGCCTTTGTGTTCACGGAAAAGCAGGCGGTGTTACCGGCATTCAGTCTGTTCACCGGAGGCCTGCCGGTAAAGGCCCGGGAATACTGCAGCATTTTTGCCACCGCCGACGATCAGGTGATTCGACTGAAATAAAGCGGCAAAGCGAGAAAATTGACCGGCTTACTATCGGCCTGTGTGACCCGGTTATTTTTCGCTGGATCATGGATTTAGGCGGTTTTGGTATACGCTGCCTATTACTATACACTTAAAAAAAGTTACTGGCATTGACTTGTTTTAGCCGCGCCTGCAGAGATAATTTGTATAGCGCCTAAGAGCATTTCAGCAGTATGCTTGATAATATAAATTGCTGTTTATTACGCTGCTTAACTTGCTCGACTACTGACAGCGCCTGCAGTAATCGAAAACAATAACAAAGATAAAGTTGCTAAAATATGGATTTAATACCTGTCAGATCAGTAACGCTGCGGACGACTGCGCCCCGCTTCACGTACGGATTATTGGTTGCACTGCTGGCGATATCCCCTTCAGCCCACGCATCCTTCCAGGACAATCTCACGATAGGCAACGCCAAGGCGTTGGCGTTGGGTCACGCTGTCACCGCCGACCCGCCAGGTATAGATTCTATACATTACAACCCCGCTGGACTGGCCAGACTCCAAGGCCGTCAGATGCATCTGAAGGGTGTGTTTGGGCTGTTTGAAACCAATTACGAGTTGGGTGAGTACGGGGAGTATCAACAGGGTCTGATCGACGAACTGCTGGAATACCAATACCCTGGATCCAACGGGGTTATTCCTCCGGAAGCACAGGATTACTATTACGACGAGGCTCTCAACTCCACCAGTGAGGTTGAAGGCCCCACCGTTATGCTGCCCGGCGGGATGGTGGATCTGCCCTTTGCCGGGGGCCCCATGGGTGGCGCCTCCTACCGCCCCCCGGGCAGCAACCTGGTGTTTGCCACCAATGTTCTATGCGCCCATGATGAGCGGGTTAAACCGGTCGGAGGACGATCCGGGCCGGTTCTTTCAAGAGCGGGGCGCTTTCACTCTGCTCACTTACTTTTCGCCCTCCATCGGCATCGAGATTTCCGATGAGTTCCAAATCGGTTTTGCGCTTAACTTCAGTTACGCCGGCATGGGCCTGGACCTGCCAGCACGGGAGCCTCACCTGTTGCTCTGGCAATACGGGCACCCCTGGTTTTCGGCCAACTTCTGCAACGAAGACGGCACCCCCAACGATGTCACTGACCTCAACCTCTGTTATTGCATATTCCGGCGAACTTGATCAGTCATTCTGGAAGTATTTGATCACCTCAACCACGTAATGCATTGGGTCGGATATTAGCAACCTTACTGATCAAGTGCAGCAGATTCACTCAATGTTTTTCTCATTGATTCTCCTTTCAGTTTGAGCTTGTGGCTGTTATGCAGCAGTCGGTCCAGAATGGCGTCAGCCAACGTGGCATCGCCGATGGCCTTGTGCCATTGCGTGATGGGTAACTGGCTGGTGATTAGGGTGGATTTCAGGCCATGGCGGTCTTCCATGATCTCCAGCAGATCGTTGCGCTGGCTGAGTGTCATTTTTTCCAGCCCCCAGTCGTCCAACACCAGCAGGTCCGTCTTTGCCAGTTGCTGAATCAGCTTGGGGAAGCGTCCATCGCCGTGAGCGATACTGAGGCTTTCCAGCAAGCGCGAGGTGCGGAAGTAACGCACCGATAAACCATGGCGGCACGCCTGCGTGGCCAGCACACAGCCAAGATAGGTCTTGCCGCAGCCGGTGGGCCCTGTGATCAGCACGTTATGATGCTGGTGTATCCATTGGCTACTGAGCAGGTCGGCGAACTGGCCTTTGATCAGCCCACGCGGGTGACGGTAATCGATATCTTCCGGATAGGCCTGAAGCTTGAGCTTGGCCGCCTTGAGCAGCCGGCTGATCTTGTTGTTGTCCCGGTGGCAGGTTTCCCGGTCGACCAGTAGGGCCAGGCGCTCCTCGAACCCCAACTCTTCGTGGGTGCCGGGTTGCGATAGCTGTTGCTCCAGGCCGTCGGCCATGCCGGTGAGCTTGAGTGTCCGCAGTGCTTGCAGGGTTTGGTTGTTCATCATGGTATTGCTCCTTAGGGTGGGTGTTAGTGGTAGTAGGTTTCGCCGCGCAGGTTTTCGTGGTAATCCAGGCTTAACTGCTCTTCTTGCACAGCATCGGTGTGGCCCTGCTCCAGGGGCACTTGATCCAGCCCTTGCTTGAGGATGGATTCCACGCTACTGCGAGTGGGTGAGTTGATCATCAGTGCTCTCCGGCAGGCGTTGTTCAGTCGCTCCCGCCCGTATTTTTTGGCGTTACTGAGCAGCGCCAGCACACGACGGTAGCTTTGCTCTTTGTGGCACTTCTCCTGAAGGATCTGATCGGCCACGGCCCGGGTGGCCTCGCCAATATCACCTGCCCAGTTAAGGAAGCGCTCAGGCGTCCACTCACTCATGGCGCGGTGGTGATGGGGCATGTGTTCGGCACAGGTGCTGTGGGCGCCCTGGCGATAACTGCGCGGATGGCAGACGACCCGTTGCCCATGGCGGTAGATAGCCACCGTTGTCGCGGTGGCCTGCACCTCCACTTTCTCTTTTACCAGGTGGTGTGGCACCGAGTAGTAGTGCTTGTCGTATTCGATGTGGTAGTCAATATGCACGCGGGCCTGTTTGATGTCGGCGTACTGGTAGGGATGAGCGGGTAAGGGTCGCAAGGCCGGCTGATCCAGCTGCTCGAACTGACTGCAACGCGTACCCGGCAACCGCTTGAAGGGGCGCTGGTTCAGGTCATCCAGCAGGACGCGAATGGCCTGATTCAGACTGGCCAGCGTAAAGAACGTTTGATGGCGCAGCCGTGCCATGATCCAGCGCTCGACGATCTGTACGGCCACTTCGGCTTTGGCTTTATCCTTGGGTTTGTAGGGCCGCGCCGGTACTACCGCCACACCATAGTGAGCCGCCAATTGCTGATAGGCGGGATTGATGTCCGGCTCATAGCGATGGGCTTTGCTGACGCCGCTTTTTAAGTTGTCCGGCACCACCAGCTCCGGTACGCCACCGAAGAACTCGAAGGCCTGCACATGGGCATTGAGCCAGTCGGCCTGGCTCTGGGTCCAGTGGGCACAGGCAAAGGTGTAATTGGATGCCCCCAATACGGCCACAAACACCTGAGCAGGACGCACCTCACCGGTATCAGGATTCACTACCGGCAGGGTAAGGCCACAGTAATCCACAAACAGTTTTTCAGCGGCACGATGCAGCTGGCGCATGCTGCGCTGTTGTTTGCCGAGCCATTCCTGATATCGGTGGCAGAACTGGGCATAGCTGTAGCCATCGTCCGGGTGCTGTTGCCGGTATTCCTGCCACAGCAGCTGCTTGGTCATGCCTTTACGTTTCAGTTCTTGATGAATCGCCCCATAGTCTGGCTCGGTAAAGCGGCGCTGGCCGGTCAGTGGCTGGCTGGGGAACAGCAGCCGCCCCAGGGCCCGTTCATCCAGATCATCAGGAAGTGGCCAACTAATCCCGGCCTGCTGGGCGCGGTTCAGGTAATTCACGGTACTGCCGTAGCTGATATTGAGGGCCTGAGCGACACCGCGGCGGCTCAGACCGGACTCGTAATGCAGGCGTAGCACGTCTTTGATTTTACGCATTGATAACCTCTTGGATCTCATCGGCCTTGTCGCTCCCGGCAAAAAGCCAGGAAGACTAGCCGAATTGTTATAGATATCAATGCATTACAGAGGATTCTGGAAATGCTTGATCACTCATTCTGGAAGTTGATCACCGATTCTGGAAATCCAGAAAAAGTGATCAAAAAAAACCAGAATGGCCGATCAAGTAAGTTCAGAACGGGTGATCAAGTAAAACCAGAATGGGTGATCAAATTGGGCCGGAATATGCACCA
>NZXG01000057.1 GCA_002701845.1 Pseudomonadales bacterium | reverse complement strand
CACACCCGGGTCAGGGCGGCGGTCAGGGTGGTTTTGCCATGGTCAACGTGACCAATGGTGCCTACGTTTACGTGCGGTTTGCTGCGTTCAAATTTTTCCTTAGACATTTGACCCTTCTCCTGGCCTCTACCTTTGAAGTTTCTTTGTTACACACGAAAAACGGGAAGGCACACCCACCAACCCGCGAAATTTGGAGCTCATAACCGGACTTGAACCGGTGACCTCTTCCTTACCAAGGAAGTGCTCTACCGACTGAGCTATATGAGCTTAAACTCTACCAATAATGGAGCGGGCAGCGGGAATCGAACCCGCATCATCAGCTTGGAAGGCTGAGGTTCTACCATTGAACTATGCCCGCCCGACTCTGCCTTAACAACGCCTGGCTCGCGGCATGATCAACAGGCTTCCTGGCTGCCGCTAACGCAATGTGCTGCCGCTTACACAATAATAATGGTGGAGGGGGCAGGATTTGAACCTGCGAAGGCTGAGCCGTCAGATTTACAGTCTGATCCCTTTGACCACTCGGGAACCCCTCCGCAACCTTCACCGCGGTGAAAGCAAACAAACCTCTCTAACTCTCTAAATTGGAGCTGGCGAGAGGAGTCGAACCCCCGACCGGCTGATTACAAGTCAGCTGCTCTACCAACTGAGCTACGCCAGCGCTGCTGCTCATCAATTTAGGCCGCGAATTCTACGCAAATTATCGGGTTTGTGCAAACATTTCGCAGGCGGCTTTGGAAATTTTTACCGGGCCCTCCGGGGGCACCAGGGTAGCAAGGCTTTCCTCAGCATTTTCAAGGGGTTGTTGTGGCGGGATGCGAACCCAGTATTCACTCTGAATGCGCGGTTTGGGTATGATTTCAGCGCCGAATCCGGCCTCCCGGACCCGGGCCAGGACCCCCCTGGCTGACGCCTCTTTGTTGAACAGGCCAAGGCTGATGGCGTTCTTCATCTCCCCCGCCGCCATCAGGTAGCTGTCGATTTTCTTGGCCTGCAGCTTACGCAGGTTTTCCAAGGCGTCCTTGCGGGAGGCGGCCGGGGGCAACACCACCCAGTATTGACTGTCCTGCGCCAGCTCCAGCTGCTCCAGGTCAGCCTCTACCCCTTCCCGAGCCAGACTGGCCACCAGATTATTGCCCTGCTCGGCAGTCTCATAAGGCCCCACGGACAAACACATCACCGCTTTCCGCCCCGCCACACTGTCCACGTTCTCCGGCCTGGGCTCCGGAACCGGGCTCGAGCGGGGCGGAGCCGGCGGCGGCACCGCGCTGTCAGCAGCGGGCAACCGCTCCGTCAACAGCACCAGGCGCTTGCCCGGTAGCGGCGGTAGTGAGGCCGAAACGCCAGTCACTGGGGGAGCGGGCTTTGTCTGAGAATATTCCCAGGCGAAATACCCCAGGTTCAAAAGGAACAATGAAATAACGATCCAGCGCATAAATGGTGGCTTATCCTGTTACGCGTTCACCAGTAGACCGGCCTGCTCCAGCAAGGCCATACCTTCGAATACCAGTTCCTGTACCTGTTCATGGTGACATCGAAGGTGGGGCGCCACAAGCGCAGCATCACCGCCGGTAATAATCAGTTTAGTCGCTGGATCGGATTTTAGGAGTTGTTCCTGACAGGAATGAATCAGCGCCACCACGCTGGCAAGGGCGCCATGATAGATTGCCTGGGCGGTGGAGGTGCCCGGCTGCGGGTTGGCATCAGCAAATCCTTCCCGGTCCGGACGGATGTTGGCGGTACCAGCCAGTAGACCACGCACCGCCAACTCCAGACCACTGATAATGTAGCCCCCCAGATGGCAACCACTCTGATCCACAAGATCCACCGTGGCCGCGGTTCCCAGGTCGGCCACTACGCAGGCGCCCCCGGTACGGGACCAGGCGGCCAGCACTGCCAGCCAGCGATCAATGCCCAATCGCCCGACGTCAGCATAGGCACAGCGTACCCCCAGAGCCTCCCGGGTCACCACACAGCGCAGCACCGGCACTGCCAGCCATTGGCGGAGGTCATCGGCCCAGCGCCGGACTTCCGGTTCGCTGAGCACCGACGCCAGCACCACTCGCTCCAGTTCCCGCCTACAGGCGGATTCACGCAGCCAGGGCTCCAGCTCGGCATAATCAAGCGCGATGAACTGTTGACGCCAAAAACATTTAACCCGAGTATTACCGAAGTCCAGGTACAGGGTACTCATGGCCTGGACCTCAGGCTGATCTCCCCACCTTTGATCACCGCCAGCCCCGACTCCGTCTCCAGCAGCAGGCCACCAGTGCGATCCACGCCCCGGGCCACACCCCGACGTTCTTCGGTGCCGGTACTCAGGATGACGTCGGTATCGGCAAAGGCATCCAGGGCCTGCCAGCGCTGTTGGTAACCGGCGAACCCCGCAACGGCAAACCGCCGCAGCATGTTGAGTAAGGTGGACAATACCCTGGCCGCCAGCAGGTTGCGGCCCAGATCCGGCTTGACGTCTTGTAGGCGACCCCAGGACTGATCGATGGTACCTGCCGCCGCCGGCGGCAGGCGATGATTGATACCGACCCCCAGCACCACCTGGCAGGGACCGGCCGGGTCACCGGTTATTTCCAGCAGAATGCCGCCGAGCTTGGCACCCGCCAGCAACAGATCGTTGGGCCACTTCAGGCTCAAGTCAGGCACTCCCAGCGCCTGCAATGCCTCAGCCACCACGACCCCGGTGGCCAGACTGAGCCCTTCCAGCTGGGCGACCCCCTGCTCAAACTCCCAAAGCACAGAGGCGTACAGATTACTGGCGAAAGGGGACACCCAGGGGCGCCCCCGGCGGCCCCGGCCCGCCAGTTGCTGTTCTGCCAGACAGACATAGCCTGAACCCATGCCCTGGCTGGCCTGGGCCAGTGCCCGATCGTTGGTGGAAGAAAGCACTGGAACGATATCCAGCTGGGTCAGCACCGCCGCAGCCTGCGGATCCATGGCTTCGAGGATGGCGGCTCGATCAAGCCATTCCAGGGGGTGCCCCAAACGATAGCCTTTGCCCCGCACCGATTGCACGTCCAGCCCGGCTTCCTGCAGCTTTTGTATTTGCTTCCATACGGCGGCCCGGGATACCCCCAGCTGTTCCCCCAATTCCTCCCCCGGATGAAAACGACCGTCAGCCAGCAGGCTTACCAGTTTTTGGGGTGGAGTCTCAGCGGAAGGTTGACTGCTTTTGTTCAAATTCTTTCCTTATTCCTTCACAGACGATATCGCACAACTGAAACACGAAGGGTGCGCCGATGGAGAAATACGCCATATTACCGTCCTGCCGCCGGTTTACCAGACCGGCACCGCGCAAAATGGACAGGTGCTTGGAAATATTGGGCTGTGAGGCCCCGGTGGCGTTAACCAGGCTCCCGACGGTGAGTTCACCGTCACGTAAATTATGCAGTATTTTCAAACGCATGGGATCACTCAACACACGGAACCGCTGCGCCACCACATCAAGCTGCTGTTCAGACATCGGCTGATCCAACGGCCACCTCACTTATTGATGTCGATCATAAATTGACGAATAGTCTACCATGCAATTAGCATTGACCATATAATTATATAGTTATATTATGATTTAATAAAGTAATTGAGCCGTGATGGCGTAACACCAGGGTTACACAGGGGACCAGAGCTTCCATGAAAGACCAGATCGTTCACTTTGCTACGCATCATCCCAAACGCATTATGTGGCTGACCCTGCTGATGACTTTGCTGGCGGCGGCCATGATTCCCCGGATCAATATCGATACCGACCCGGAGAATATGCTGCCGGCGGACCAGCAAGACCGGGTGATCCATGACCGGATAAAGGAACAGTTCAATCTGTATGACCTGATTGTGGTGGGGATGGTGAATGATACCGACCCGGAAGGCATCTATAACACCCGCACCCTCTCCAACCTGAAAACCCTCAGCGATCGCATCGAAAAGCTCGATGGAGTGATCGCCCATGAACTGATGAGTCTGGCCTCGGTGGACAACATCACCCAGGAAGGGCCCGGCACTATCCGCTTCCAGTGGATGATGCCTGACGACCCCAAAGCGCAGCTGCAACCGGAGGAAATCCGTCAGGCCGTGAGCCGCCTGCCCATGTTCAATAACACCCTGGTATCCGATGACGGCAAGGCCGCCGCCATTTATGTGCCCATTGAGAAAAAAGATCTCAGTCACCAGATTTCACAGGAAATCCAGGCCATCATCGACCAACTTCCCCCGGGCGATGACTACCACATTACCGGTCTGCCCGTGGCGGAAGACACCTTCGGCGTGGAGATGTTTATACAGATGGCCATTTCCGCACCTTTGGCGGCTCTGGCCATTTTTATCCTGATGTGGATTTTCTTCCGTAGCTTCGCCCTGATCACCGCCCCCATGCTGGTGGCCATGGCCACAGTCATCACCACCATGGGCCTGCTGATCGGTATGGGATTCACGGTCCACATCATGAGTTCCATGATCCCCATTTTTCTGATGCCCATTGCGGTGGTGGACTCCGTACATATCCTCTCTGAGTTTGCCGAGCTGCATAAGCCCGGGGCGCGGGTACGGGATACCATCGAGGAGGTCATCCGCAATCTGTTCCGTCCCATGCTGTTCACCTCCATCACTTCGGCGGTGGGCTTCGCGTCACTGGCGTTCACGCCCATTCCACCGGTGCAGGTGTTTGGCCTGTTCGTGGCCTTTGGCATCGTCCTGGCATTTCTGCTCACCATTATCTTCGTGCCGGCCTATATAGCGTCACTGTCCGACGCGCGAATTCAAAAACTGGCGGAACAGCATCACAGCAGCTCCGGGTTCAAGCTGGGCGGCATCCTCGGCGGCTTCAAATCCCTGGCCGCCGGCAGCGCCAAGCTGGTGATTGCGGCGGCGTTGGGGCTGGCTGTCTTCAGCTATTACGGAATTCAACGCATCGAAATTAACGACAACCCGGTACGCTGGTTTAAGGAGGATCACCGCATCAGGGTCGCTGACCGCGTGCTGAACGATCACTTCGCCGGCACTTACAATGCCTACATGGTGCTGCGCAAGGACAGCTCAGGGCTGCAGCAGCAATATATCGACCAGTTGCGCCAGTTGTCCCGGCAGTCGCCGGCCGTAAAGTCCCTGGTGGACCCCATCGTTGACCGGGAGCAAAACTTCCCGGCCATGCTCTCAGCTATTATTCAGCAAGCCGATAATGCGTTGTTTGATGCCGAAGGGGAGGCGGTGGACGCACTGGAGCAATTGATGGCCCTGACCGAGGACATTCAGGCCCGGAGCAAGTACTTCGCCACCCCAGAGGCACTTCAATACATCGAGAACCTGCAACAGCACCTGGCACAACAGGGGCTGGTGGGCAAATCCAACAGCTTTGTGGATCTGGTGAAGACCGTGTACCGCGAACTCAGAGGTGGCGAGCCCGCCCACTACCGGGTACCTGAGACCAGTAACCAGGTGGCTCAAACCGTGCTGAGCTACCAGTCCTCTCACCGCCCCTACGACCTGTGGCATTTTATCACGCCGGATTACCAGAATACGGCCGTGTGGCTGCAACTGAGCAGTGGCGACAACAAAGATATGTCGGCTGTACTGCAACAAGTAGACGATTATTTGCAGGATCATCCACTGCCGGACGGCTTCAGCATGCAGTGGGGTGGCCTGACCTACATCAATGTGGTGTGGCAGGAAGCAATGGTTCAGGGCATGCTGAAGAGCCTGCTGGGTGCATTTATCATGGTATTTATCGCGATGGTCGTTCTGTTCCGCTCGCTGGTGTATGGCGTGCTGGCCATGATACCTCTCAGCCTGACCATCGCCCTGATCTACGGTTTGATCGGTTGGGTGGGGAAGGATTACGACATGCCGGTGGCGGTACTCTCCTCCCTGACCCTGGGGCTTTCCGTGGACTTTGCCATTCACTTCCTGGATCGGGCCAGATCCATCTACCAGGAGACCGGGCACTGGGGGCGCACTTTGCAACTGATGTTCGATGAGCCTGGCATCGCCATTCTGCGCAACGCCATCGTTATCGCCATCGGCTTTCTGCCTTTGCTGGCGGCGCCGCTGGTACCCTATAACACCGTGGGAATCTTCCTGGCGTCCATCATGGCAACCAGTTGTATCGTGACTCTGATTCTGCTGCCAGCCATTATGACTGCGTTACAGCGCTGGCTATTCCCGCACCGACAAGGAGCTCAATCATGAAACCTTTACCTCTGCTGATCACGGCTTTCCGGGGCCTCACCTTCCTGTTACTGGCCGGATTGGCTTTGCAGGGCAAAGCCCAGGAACTGGACGTAAACACCATCGTGACCCGGGCCAACCACGTGGCTTTCTACCAGGGTGAGGATGGCCGCGCAGAAACCCGAATGAAGATTGTGGATGGCAATGGCCGCGAGCAGCTGCGTCAATTCACGATTTTGCGCAAAAACGTGGAAGACAACGGCGATCAGATGTTTTATGTATTTTTCCAAAGACCTTCCGATGTTCGCCGCACGGCTTTTCTGGTGAAAAAGCATCTGGACCAGGACGATGACCGCTGGCTGTACCTGCCCAGTCTGGACCTGGTAAAGCGCATCTCGGCCGGTGATAAACGTACCAGTTTCGTCGGTAGCGACTTTTACTACGAAGACGTCTCCGGTCGCGGCCTGCAGGAAGACCGTCATGAACTGGTGGCTACCACGGACACCCATTACAAAGTAAAGAATACACCGTTGAATCCTGACGCTGTGGAGTTCGAATATTATCTGGTGTGGATCAACAAAGACACGTTTATGCCCGAAAAGACCGAATACTACGACGCTCAGGGAAAAATGTATCGCAGTATCGAGTCCCTGCAAGTGGAGGACATCGACGGCTTTCCCACCACCACCAGAATGAAAGTGAGCGACCATCGAACCGCTGGCTACACCCTAAGTGAAATGCGATTTATCAAATATAACATCGGCCTGCCGGATGAGGTTTTCAGTGAGCGCTCACTGCGAACCCCACCGCAACAATGGCTTGAACGGCCCAGTCGCTAAGGACACGCTATGGCACACAATATTCGTCGGTATAGTAAACGCCGGTGCTGCGCTTTGGTCCCCCTAACCTGCCTCATCATCAGCGCCCATGGCCAGGACCAGTGGGAAGACTGGGGAGATGAGTGGGACGAACCGGCCGCAGCGTCTGAGCCCCGCTTTCCCATTAATGGATTTGTAGAAGCCACTGGCAGCTACCGCACCCGGGATAGCGATGTGCTGGCCGAGGAATGGGTGGCCCAGGATCTGCGGGGTCGTATCCAGACCTTCTACCAGGGCAGCGGCGTGATGCTGAGTTACAAAGGTGAAGTCTTTTACGATGGTGTCGACCACGAGCTGCACGCCAGCAATCGGGAAGCCTTCGTGGGCTTCACCCCACATAGCGCGGTGGATGTACGGGTCGGGAGACAAATCCTGACCTGGGGTACCGGCGACCTGGTATTCCTGAACGACTTCTTCCCGAAAAACTGGGTCGCCTTCTTCAGCGGCTTCGATCAGCAATATCTGAAAGCACCTTCTGATGCCCTCAAGGTCAGTGGCTACAGCCAGTGGTTTAACCTGGATCTGGTCTGGTCGCCGGAATTCGACCCGGACAACTTCATTACCGGCAACAAGCTGGTCTATTTCTCTCCTCTGGCGGGGGAAGTGGTGGCAGCGCCTCCGGAACTGCAGGCCGAGGGCCCGGGCACCAATCTGCAGGATGGCGAACTGGCACTGCGGCTATATAAAACAATTCGTGGCATTGAACTGGCCGCTTACGCTTATCACGGTTATTACAAAACTCCAGAAGGCTTCGACCCGCAACGGGGCACGCTGTACTTTCCAGAATTGTCCAGCCTGGGCGCCAGTATTCGTGGCAACGCGCTCGGCGGCATCAGTAACCTGGAATACGCCTATTGGGACTCCCGGGAAAACAGCGACGGCGAAAACCCCCTGTTACCAAACCCGGAATCCCGATTCCTGGTGGGTTATGAGCGGGAGCTGGTCCGCAACCTGACGGCAAGCTTTCAGTATTACGTGGAATACACCCATGACTACGACAACCTTAAAGCCCGACGCCCGGACCCGGCGCAGCGCCCCCGCAAAGTACGGCAACTGTTAACCACCCGCTGGACCCTGTCGACTCAGCAAAGCAATCTGGTTTATTCCGCTTTTGTCTTTTATTCGCCCTCCGACGAAGACTACTACCTGATACCCAATATCCTGTACCGACTGGGTGATCAGTGGCAGTTCAATGCCGGGGCCAACCTGTTGGGCGGGGAACATGACTACACCCAGTTTGGCCAACTGGAAACCAACAGCAACCTGTATGCAAGAGCGAAGTTTATCTTCTAGGAGACAATCATGACTGTGAACGAAGGCTTACGATTTGCCGCCGGATTTTTCACCCTGCTGAGCGTATTACTGGGAGTTTATGTCCACGAATACTGGTTTTTCTTTACCGGATTCGTTGCCTTGAACCAGATCCAGTCGGCGTTTACTCACTGGTGCCCGATGATGTGGCTACTACAAAAACTGGGATTCCAGCAGGAGGTACGAGCCGGCTGATCATGCCGGAAAATCGGCAGGCAGCGCATGATTCATCATACCTGCCTGCCGCTTCTTACTAGGAATATTTCAGTACCGCCGCTAGATCGAGGTTTTCACAGCGGTCTCACTCTGGTCATCCTCACGCACTTCAATTTGGTATTCGGCCATTCGCAGTTTGTGTTTAAAGATACCGCTGTCCGGATCCAGCACCGATGCTTTTTTGTAGGAAATGACGGCCTCGTCGTAGCGACGCAGATTATAAAACATATCCCCCATTCCCGCGTAAAATACCGGCACCTGATTATTCAACGCGGTGAGCTGATTTAAAGCCTTAAGCGCTCCCAGGTAATCACCCTGCTTGGATAACACGCGAAACAGATCCAAGTAGCCGATTTGGAAATAAGGATCCAAACCAATTGCTATACGATAGTTTTCTATGGCTTCCATATAATTATTGAGGAATTCGTTGGCCAAGCCCAACTGGCGATAGGCAATAGCGGAAGGGCCGGCTTTAACCGCCTGTTGGGCTTTACGCAAGGCGGCCTCGATCTTTCGTTGCGACATGGATTCGGAAGCCGCTTCTATCAGATAGTAGGCCTCCAGCGCATCGAAAGCGCTGCTTTGAGACCGCGCCTCATCTATAAACGAGCGCATATCTTCCATCTGCTTATCCCGGCGTTGGGGGAAAGTGGCCAGATAGCTCTTGTGTAATTCCACAGAACCGGGACAAACCGCTTTGCCTGTGGCAAAAGTCTGATCTGTTGGATGGCTGGCAATTCTGACCATCGGCTCCTTTTTACTGCTCTGAATCGCTATCTTCTCGACGTAGGCAAGGCAAAACTCCGGGTTACGCTGCAGTGACTGATCAATGGCACGCTCGGCCATATCCCGATAGCGGAAAAAGGCGGACTTGCCTTCTGAGGTAACCTGGCTCCAATTATCATGGCCTTTTTTTACCAGCGCCAGTTGATGTAAATAAGTGGCTTCTGCCCAATAGGCCAGATAAGAATCGGGATAACTTTGTTGCCAGCGTTGAAAATGGGGTTCTACCGCTGGGTTCACCCGAGAAAACACCCCCAGATTGGTCGNTAACTGGGTCTCGGATATGGCGCCATCCTCATAGGTTGTCACCAGTTCCTCAAGCTTCCTCTCCAACTCGTCATAACGATCCCCCATCAGCAAATCCCACAGTGGACTGATTTCCTGATATCGCAAATCTTCCATTGAAAGCTGGGAGTACTTGGCGAACTGAGCGTCTGGCGCCTGTTTGCGGGAATCAGTGAATTTGTTATTGCAATACACCAAACCGTACACCACCGGTACGCCACCAAATGAATCCACCTGGCCCATACCGTTATAGCTCTGCTTTTCCAGGTCGATAAAATAATCCTCGCTGCCACAAAGCTCCCGGGCGCGCCGGTGCCAGAAGGCTTCCACCTGTTCATAACCCACCACGCCGCCCCCCATGCTCATGGAAGCCGCCTCAAAGACCAGTTTATAGGTGGTGGCATTGACTCTTTCATCTTTATAGCCACCATTTAACCCCATTGGGCCATAAGTGGTAGTGCAGGCGGTGGTGACCAGACACAACAGAGACAGTAGCAATGATGACAAACGATTGGGCATAGTTCACTCCACGGACATTAACCCCAAACAATGCAGAAAAGGTCAAACCAACTCAGCGTTCGCGGCTTAAGTTGCGACCCGGCTCACTTTTAAAGCAGAACCTCCATATAGTATATCATCTGATCAATAAAAGCGGCGCAGGTTAAAGTCAGCCAGGCCAACCAGCCCCGCGGGTGTAGCAAGGGCCATAAAAAAAACCCACCCTCGGTGGAGGATGGGTTTCTTTGTGATTAGGAGCCTGACGATGACCTACTTTAGGTGGCGAGCATGCTCGCCATCCCTGCGGGACGCCGTTGGCGCCTCCTTCTCGCACCTGCGGTGCAGAGGCGGTCACCTGGGCGCGGGGTAGTGGCAGTCGTTCATCAAGTCCCAATACCACAAAAGGCCCCTGGAGTACTTCCAGAGGCCTTTTGTGGTATTAGGAGCCTGACGATGACCTACTCTCACATGGCGAATGCCACACTACCATCGGCGATGCTGCGTTTCACTACTGAGTTCGGCATGGTATCAGGTGGTGCCACAGCTCTATTGTCGTCAGGCAAAGGGGTTTGGTGACCCGTTTGCACGTTTCACCAAATTCGTTAATGAGGTAGCTCGTCGTCGCGATGTTTCGGTATCGCATTCGCTAAAGCGGCGTTACGGTCTTTCGTTGCTGCCATATCCCGTCAGTGAAGGACTTCACTTAGGGTTATATGGTCAAGCCTCACGGACAATTAGTACTGGTTAGCTTAACGCCTCACAACGCTTCCACACCCAGCCTATCAACCTGGTCGTCTTCCAGGGTCCTTCAGGAGGATCAAGTCCTCAGGGAGATCTCATCTTGAAAGGGGCTTCCCGCTTAGATGCTTTCAGCGGTTATCCCGTCCGAACATAGCTACCGGGCAATGCCACTGGCGTGACAACCCGAACACCAGAGGTTCGTCCACTCCGGTCCTCTCGTACTAGGAGCAGCTTTTCTCAAATCTCCAACGCCCACGGCAGATAGGGACCGAACTGTCTCACGACGTTCTAAACCCAGCTCGCGTACCACTTTAAATGGCGAACAGCCATACCCTTGG
>NZXG01000056.1 GCA_002701845.1 Pseudomonadales bacterium | reverse complement strand
GACATTTTCGACATCAAAAGCCATGCAGTGTGATATTTTTCCAACAGCTACCGTAATTTAAAGTTTCAACGATCAAATTCTGGATTTATAGAGGTCCCCATAAAAAACAACAAACTATACAGTGATAAACAGATTCTCCAGCGCTTCTCCAGCGTCCTTGGTCAGGTGGTGTATGAGCCTCATATAAAACAGGCGGTGGATCGGGTGAATCGTCTGCCGGGGATCCGGATTTTTGGCTTTTATTCCCTGGGCGCCCACCCGGGGCAGGTTCGGCTGAATTTGCACGTCATGCGCGAAACCGCCTTTAATGGCAGCGTAAGAGCCGACAACTACGGCGTCAGTGATACCGGCACTCATCGCATACTGGCGACCCTCAGCCGGTATAATGTCAGCCAGCGGGGGGATACGCTGAGTGCCCGGCTGCTTGCCACCGAAGAGGATGGCAATCTGTATGGCGGAATCAACTACCGCTTGCCCCTGTTGAACGACCGGGACGCTGTTACCACCGGCCTGTATCGAAACCAGTTCCAGGTGGCTGGTGATTTCGCCGACCTGGAGCTGGAGGGAGAACTGTCCGGAATCAGTTTAGGCCTTGAACGCAGGATTCTGCAGGAAATCCATGCCAAATCCCGACTGCAACTGGCTTTGGGTCTTAAACGCAGTCGGATACGCAGTGCGATCTTCAGTGATATCTTTGCCAGTACCACGGAATATGCCACCGCCGCTGCCGCCCTGGTGGTCGAACTCAATACCGGTGCCAGCCGGCAACAGATTGCCGCCGGCATTAACGCCGGCAGTATCAGCCAAAGGACCGATGAGAGCATCGATTCACGGTTTTTTTATAACTGAAATTGACTACTTTTTACAGTACAACTGGGACTCGGAAATACCTGGCAACTACAGCTCCAGCATCCAGCTTGAACTGAAACATTCGACACAGGTGCTGCCTGCACCGGAACGTCATCTGATGACAGGACCGGGCACTATACGCGGTTATAAACCCGGCCTGTTTAGCGCTGACAGCAGCGTTACTCTCAGACTGCGCCAAAATGGCCCCCTACTGAGACCCCTGAAAGCATTGCCGTTGATGCCCTTCGCGTTTATCGACTACGGCTTCGGCAAACACAATGATGAGGCGGGGAACACTGCTGAATTCCTGGCGGCGGGCTTGGGACTTGAACTATCCTTGCAGTCACAGCTCACTGCAAAATTCACTATGGGTGTTCCCCTGGCGGAAGACCTGACCCAGGAACCAACGGATGCATTCCCGAATACGATTTTCTACGGTTATATCAACTGGGCTTTCTAGAGTCTTTATGGTGATAGTGCTCACTGTTACCCCCGTCATCCCGCCGGCATTTGCAGATTCCCGGGGCGATCTGGAGCGCTCCAAAGAATATCAGATCAAAGCCCTGTTTCTGTATAATTCCGCCAACTTCGTGGAGTGGCCGGCAGACGCCTTCGAGACCCAGGCCAGCCCGCTGCGGATGTGCCTTTATGGGGCCGTGCCCTTTGGCGAATTTCTGGATGTGGTTGACGGTATGATGGTGAGGGACCGTACTCTGGCTGTGGTGCGAACCACGGATTACGCCAAGATCAAGCAAGGCTGTCATATTCTGTTCGTGGGCATTGAGCATCACCGGCAGCTGGAAGCATTCTTTCGGGATCTCAATCATCTGTTCGTTCTCAGTATCGGCAATTCTCAGGACTTTGCCCGGCGGGGCGGTGTGGTGAATATTCTACGCACCTCGGATCAACAGAAATTTGAAATCAATCTGGCACAGGCCATTGAAAACGGCCTGCTGATCAGCTCGGATCTGTTGAGCCTGGCCCGCATTATCAACGAACGCTGATACTGTTTGCCAGGCCAGCGTCAGGAACCTGTTGGTTTCGGTGCCCGGGAAAAAATCGCCGGCAAACCCTTTGATTCCACATCAAATCCCAACATTGGCCGTCACTCTTTTCAGGAAACCCTAAACTGCACATTGCCTAAACCACAACCATTGTCTAAGGTTGGTAAGTAACCTTCAGCTTGCCGTGTATCATGACAGAATTCGACCCTTGCGCAGATAAAACCTACGCAATGCGGTTGGCCGATCTCGGCGAAAACAAGGAAGTGATCGCCAGCGAGGACATTCTGAACGACCAGGGCGCCCTGCTCGTCAAAAAAGGCGCCCGCATCAATCAGCAAATGTCGGATCGGATCATCCGCTTCAAATTGCTCAAGCCCATTGAGTCATCTATTGATATTACCAATAGCCTGTCTCCCCAGGAGCTGTACCGATGCCTGATTCAGGACCTGACAGCCCGGCCGGAACTGCTGCAGATCCATACCGGACTGGGTCTGGAGCGTGACTTCAAGCGTCACAGCCTGAACCTGTCACGCTTTCCGATTCTACGGCAGAAACTCACCGTAATGCGCGAACAAATGCCGCGCCTGTTCCAGCAAACCCTCTGTGTATGCTGGCTGACCCTGGCCATCATGAAGCAACTGGAACTGGGTGAAGACGAGCAGGAAGAAGGCTTTATGGCGGCGCTGGCCCATGATATTGGCATGATGCACATTGACCCCACGGTGCTGGACAAGCAGGAACAACTGACCAGTATGGAATGGCGCCAGATTCAGGCCCATACGGTGATCGGCCAAAAGGTGCTGGAGTCCATCCCCCAGCTTAACAAGCGGGTGGCGCGTATTGTGCTGGAGCATCATGAACGCTGTGATGGCACCGGCTACCCGTTGGGGAAATTTGCTGAACAGCTCACCATTGAAAGCCAGATCATCGCTCTGTGTGACAGTGTGTATATGGTGCTGAGTAAACCCCTGAACGGCAACGGACGCCGCCTACGGGATCTGTTACCTTTTATCCAGGTCAACAGCGAAAGCCACTTTTATCGAACCTATACCGGGCTGGTCCGGGTCATCAAGATGGCCAGGCTCGACGATACCTGCCACATTGAACACCACAATATCGATGAAGCCGTGTTATTGCTGGAGCAGCGCAATGATGAGTTGGGCAAGCAACTGCAGGCATTGGAATTGATCGTCAGTAACATTTCCGAAGAGAACAACCACAAGCTGCTGCAGAGCTCAGCCACAATTCTGATGCAAATATCCAAGATAGTCAGAGGGTCCGGCATACTGGATCCCGGCTACCTGCGCTGGTTGCAGCAGGTACGCCAGGATAAGCTCGATTTCGCCTATCGGGAGACGGCGGACGCGGTGCTGATGCTGGAGGAAATCGAATGGCATCTGAAACGCATCGTCAAAATACTCAATCAGTTTCTGGAACACGGTCCTGACACTGAGCTGCAGATCAAACAGCTGATTCGGGAAACCCTGCCCCAACCGGAGCCTCAGGTGAAACTGGAAGACTACGCCATCAGTTAGGGCCTGTTCAGGCCCTAAGTGTCTATCTCAGGCACTTTGTGCCACCAGGGTCGAGCCTGCTCCAATGCCAGAGCCAGCCGGAACAGCAGGCCATCCTGCAGCCGGCCCGCTATAAATTGTACCCCCACCGGCATGCCGTCCGCTGTCCAGTGCAATGGTACTGACATGGCGGGCTGGCCCGTGATATTGGCCAGTTGGGTGAAAGGCACTTTCTGCAGTTGCGGCTGACTCATGGCATAGAGAGACCTCCGTGGCACAAAGCGCGAGAGCCCCAAATGATTACACACCCGCATCAACGTTAACTCCAGCCGGGAAGGGTTCATGTCGCCGATTTTAAAGGGTGGGACTGCCATGGTCGGCGTCATCAGCAGGTCATAGCGACTGTGAAACTCCGCCATCAAGGCACTGAAGCCGGCCCAGTGCCGCCGCGAAAGAATATAGTCTCCAGCGGAAAACTGGCGACCTACCTGATAAATAAGATAGGTCAGAGGTTCCAGATGCGAACGCACGAAGCGTTGACCATAGCGCCGCACCAGCGGCCCCATATCCGCGTTAACATTTGCTACATAGATGTCTGCATAGCAGGCCAGCAGTTTATCGCCATCCAATGGTAATGAGATGTCTTCCACCTGGTGCCCCATTTGCTGCAGCAACTGCACGCTGGCCTGCAAAGCAGCACGGCACTCAGGCGCGGTATCCCCGCCATAAAACGACTGACTGGTAACCGCGATGCGAAGCGGCTTATCAAGCGCGGTTTCCGCCTGCCGAAAAAGGTCTTCGGTTGCAGACAGTGGATACTGGGACCAGCGATCGGCACCGGCACAATGACGTAATACCAGCAGGGAATCCCTTACACTGCGGGTAATAACGTGTTCCACCACGGCGCCATCCCAGGACTCCGGTAATGGGCCCATGGGGCTCAAGCCCCGGGAGGGCTTGAAGCCGAATACGCCACAACAGGCAGCCGGCAGGCGTATGGAGCCACCGCCGTCACCGGCCGATGCCAGTGGTACAATCCCGGCGGCCACCGCGGCAGCCGAACCACCACTGGAGCCCCCGGCTGAATATTTTAGGTGCCAGGGATTGCGGGTGGCACCGTTGGCCACCGGCTCTGTAGTGGCCAGCAATCCCAACTCCGGTGTGTTGGTGCGTCCCAGAAAGATCATCCCCATATCCCGATAACGCCGGAACAACTCTGATGTGGATTTGGCAACCGGCTCACGGCAATACACTTTTGACCCATGGCCGGTTCGGTAGCCTTGCACATCGCCCAGTAAATCCTTCAACAAAACCGGCACTCCACCCAGGGGCTGTTCCTGTGGCCGGTATCGGGCCGCCTGTTGTCTGGCAACATCATAAAACGGGGTTATCACGGCGTTGATTTTAGGGTTAACCTGCTCTGCGCGCTGAATGGCTGCCTCTGTTACCTCCGCGGCAGTCAGTTCTCCCCCTTGTATCAGCTGGGCCAGCCCCACCGCGTCATATTGTCGATACTCGTCGAAACGCATTAGCCCTCTGCCTCCAATCGCCAGCGTTTGACCCGGACCTGATCCTTAATGATATCTATGGAATCCAGCACCAGCTCCCGGCTTGCCTCATTAAAAGACTGAGTAGGCTCAAGGATACGCTGGATAACACCGTCCAACAGCTCGCTAACGATATGATCGGTTTCCTCCCGCCCCACATCCAACAGCAAACCATTCACAATGTCATAGACAATATTGCTGACGGTTTCATCAATCACCTCCACCAGTTTCGGGCCCACCACCGGCACCGCTTCCAGTGCCACCACTTTGGCATCGCGGGAAATGGAGGCTGCGATGGACTGGTCAATGTATTCCCGCAGCGACAGCTGATGAGGCACATAAACCTGATCGCAGATCTGGTTGATCTTAACGGTTAACCAGTTGGCTATTACCGCTTTTTTGGGAATAAGGACATCCATCAGAATGCGTTCTATCACCGGACTGCCGTGGCGAACCTCGTCCTGCACACCGTCAAGAACGTTTTCAACCACCCGGTCGGAGACCTCCTCCACCAGCACGTTGTAATATTTGATAAAAAACTGGCCTACCGCAGTTTGCCTGAGATCGATGATGCCATATTTCTGCAGTCGGTAAACGATGGAGAATACCCGCAGCAGGCGCAGCCAGCGGAAAGAGCCCACGGGGATGCAACCGATGAGATCGTACCAATGGACGAAAGGATAAAAAAACCAGCGGTGATAGGTGTTTCGGGCAATGGCCACCACCCAGCGCACACCAAACTCGAATAGGAAGATGGATACAAATATCAGATCATAGGTGACAAAATCCGGATGCACGTGCTCTCCGTAGTACGCGACGAACCCCGGCACCACCCAGGCCATTGCACTGCGGATAAACTCACTGGTAAACAGGGTATCGAATATAATCCAGATCAAGTTAATGGTGATCAGCAGCAGCATGAGCGCATCGACCACAAAAATAAAGGTCTCATGGCTCTGTTTCAGCTTGGTGAAGTCTGGTTTCAGCATGGTGGCAAACTACCTGATAGCGAGCGATTGGCATTTTCGCCTAATGTACCCACTAAGAGGCGCTTCCGCCAGCCACGGGTTTGCTTTCCTGCTTCAGGCCACCTGATTGGCGGGCTGCAGTGCCCCACCCAGATCGTCGATCATGACCGGGCGCCCGAGATAGAAGCCCTGCACATAGTCGACGCCTATGTCTTTCACCACTTCCAGAATGTCCCGGTTGGAAACATACTCGGCGACAATCTTTTTACTGAGGAAGTGACCCATTTCAGTGATGGATTTCACCAGGGCATAGTCCACGTCATCCTCGGCAATGTTCTTAACGAAGGCGCCATCCACTTTGATAAAGTCCACCGGTAACCGTTTCAAATAGGCATAGGACGACTGCCCGGCACCGAAATCATCCAGCGAGAAACGACAGCCGATACCGCGCATTTCGTTGATGAAATCGGCCGCGTCCTCCAGGTTGGCCACGGCAGTGGTTTCGGTAATCTCAAAAATCAACTTTTGCCGGGGTACCTGATACCGCACCAGGGCTTCAAAAATAAAGTCCAGGAAGGTTTCATCGTTGAGGGAGTGGCCGGACAGATTTATGGAAAAACCGCCAATCTGCGCCAGGATCTCAGGATTCTCACACATCCAGATCAATACATTTTGAATCACCCAACGATCCACGGAGCTCATCCGGCTATACTCTTCAGCCGCCCGGATAAAGTCGGCCGGAGGTAGATGTTCTCCGGTTTGGTCAATCACGGTGAGCAGGATTTCAAAGTGCGGTAACGCCGGTCCCTCGTCAGAGGTGGGGTAGATCATCTGGCAACGGATTTTCAGATTCTCCTCATCCAGGGCCTGATTGATGCGGGCCACCCAGGACATCACCTCATCCCGCTCTTCCATGCGATGATCACCGGGATGCACCACCTGAATATCCCGCTGGCCGGATTTCTTACCAATTTCCGCCGCGGATTCCACAGAGCGTAACAACTCCATCACCTGATTATTGCTCTCATCGAACACCACCATGGAAACAGCGGTGCTGATCACAAAGCTCTGCTCACCGGAAATAAACCGCTCCTGCTCAACCTGGCTTTTGATTTCTGTGGTTAGCAGATAGGCGCCGCGCTCGTTATCCACCGGCACCAGGATACCGAACTCATTGGCACCGATGCGACCGATCATGGCATCATCATTCACCACCGCCTGAATCCGTCCGGCCACATTACGCAGGAACTCATCCCCCACCTCATAACCACAGGTGTTGTTGATGACCTTGAATTGCAAGACATCCAGATACACCAGTACATAGCTCATGGAATGGCGTTTGCAGCGGGCTACCGCCTGGGCAATGGAGCGTTCAAATTCCTTGCGGGTCTTTAGTCCGGTCAGTTGATCATGGGAGGATTCCTGGGCCAACTGGTCGTAAATCTTTTGGATCAGCGCATCGAGCCCCCGCTCCACTGCGGGCATCTCCGAATCACTGAGGACGATAGCGTCCCCCTGCTTCAGCATCAGCGCCAGCTCTTCGGGGCTCAGATCCTGAACTTTCATGCCATGGTGATTTACAAACACGTAGCGATCCATGGGTTCCGAAATCCAGGCCAGCTGATTCAGTACGGAGTTCTGGGGGTCCTGCCCAAATTCCAGCCATTGGCCTTCCTTCAACTTCTGCACTCGTTTCAACCAACGTTGAATCGCCCTGTCGTCGCTGGGCACACCCAGTTTGTTCAGACGCTCCGCCGATGCGCTGCGGATTTCGTCGGGCTCCTGATAAGCCTCGAACTGTTCCTGGTCCGGCGCATGATCCTGCAGCAGAAGCGCCAGCTGCTCCACCAGCTTGTCGGACTGGGTGGGATTCTTTTCCACCTTGGACAAGCCTTTACGCACCAGCTTCAACAACTCATCGGCTTTGAACAAGACCTGGGATTCGTCATAGGCACCGGGCAAAACCCGCAGTAATAACTGGTCGATCACGATCAATGTCATTTCCCAGGCCCGACTTTCCAGCCCCTCGCGGAAATAACACAAGCGCATCAAATCCCGCCAGCCATTGGCGATCAGGGACAATATGACTTTTGGCACCGGCTGTTCCGCCAGCCTCTGCTTGAGTTCTTTTTCCACCATGGTGTTGGCCGAGCGTACCCGCTCCTGCCCATCACAGGCTTCAGTCACCCGGGAGAGATTGCGTTCGATCAGCTGTTTTTCCCGCTCCACCAGGACTTCCAGTGACTGCAGCACATCCTTCACCACCTGTGGCTCACGGACACCCGCTTCAACCAGTTTCTGCACGCTGTCGGTGATCACCGGCCGATTGTTTTTGAGATTGATACTGCCCCGATCCGACAGCAGTGACAGATGGTTGACCGCCTGGCGCGCCGGATGATATTCCGCGGTAAACAAACCCGGGTCCGTCAGCAGAATCTCCAGCAAGGGCAGTTCCAATTTGCGCAATTCCGAGCGCAGGGCCTGATCGATGCGGGCATTCTCCACAATATTGGTGAACAGAGTTTCGATCATTTCCGCCGATTCCAGGTGCTCCGGCTGTAAAGGCGAATCCGGCCCCACCGCACTGGCGATATGCTCCCGCAACGCCCCCGGCTGATCCAGATTCACCATTTCGGACAATACCTGTTGTCTGACCGATTGAATGGCCTCGCTATAAGCGTTCAGCACCGGCGCCGGCAGATTGATCTGGCCGTTGACGTCCGCCACCACCGGCGCCTCACCGGGCCTGCTGTGTATCTGCCAAAGCCGGGATGCGGTGGCGTAAGCGGATCTTGCCTGCGCCAGCCCCGCCTGTAATTTCTCGTAGGAGCCCAACCCACCCGGCACAGGCTGGTCTGCCATAGTGGGCGCCGGTTGCGGTGCTGCGGAATCCGGGGCAGGGCCGGCTTCCGGTTGCGGCTTGGCCTCTGCCGGCTGATCCCCGGCGGGGGCCGGAGCTGGTGGCTTTTTATTCCGGGCCTGATGCGCCAGGTACTTGGCGACATTCACATCCGGCAAAATGCCAGCCTCGATCAAACTGCGATTGAGCCCCTTGTAGAACGGCCCCAGATGGGTGAGGAACTTGGTCTGGAATATCTTAAAGACCAGACGCTCCACTTTTTGACTGGGTCGAACCACTTTAATGCACTGGTAGAACGCCTGGCACAATGCCGATGGTCCGTAAGGATTGTAAACCCGGGCAGCCGATTCGGCGCCAAACGCAACGTCCAACCGCAGTTGCAGCTCGATGAGGACCTCACGAAATTGCAGTTCAGTGCGGGAAGTGGCAACCCGTACCACTAGCCAATCCTCAAATTCTTCTTTCTCCACCAGGCTGAGGGCACCACTGTTGGCAGATTCATGCTGTTGCGCTTCCGGCCACTTGCCGTTTGCCACGTCGACTGCATCCGCGCTCAGAATGCCCAGCATTTGCTGCCCAAGTCGATCACCGAGCCGCTTCAGCCCATTGAGGGTATCGAAATACGCCTGCTGAGCGGCATCAGACCCCTGCACCTCGGCTTCGTCCAGCAAGGCCTGCTCCAAAACCGGCAAAAATTCCGGCAAATATTCATTGACGAAGGCGGAAAGTTGCTTGTTGAGGCCATTCATCAGGCTGCTTTTTTTGGCGCCGGCAAGATGCTGTCGGCCAAATTCTTCGCGCAGATCCTGGGGGCTGGGTTTCTGTTGCTGACGCTCGCTATGGGCCTGGGCAATTTCCTGCAGATGCTTTTTGCTGGCGTGGACAAAACGGATTCCCAGGCCGTTATCCTGTTGATGGACAACGATACCGTCGATCGCCACGTAGCGGGACTGGGTTTTGAAAGTGATGGTGACCAAAGCGTCCAGGTTCATCACCCGGGTGCGCAGTGATTTCAGGAAGCGTCCGTCATTCATGACGATGAACATGCCTTCCTGGCTGTAATCACGGATCTTACACAGGCTTCCCTCCCCTTTGCCGCTATTGATCACCGCCTCAATATTGACGCCTTCCCGCGGAAATTCGCGCTTTTCCACAACTCCACCCCAAAATCCTACAACGGTTACTTCCCTTAAGTTTAGTAACATTTGCAGAAAGCACAGGGATTTCGAGGAATTAAAGGGATTGCGAACGGGGCCCTTGATGACCGGCGTTACCGACACTGACATTGAGGCCCCGGGCCTGCAGATCCTGCACCAGGGCATCCAGGTATGGAGGGTCCACCGTCACTTGCACCAGGGCTACCAGTTCCCGCCCCAGATGGGTCACCGTGTAAGCCGGCACGTGAAGCTCCGTACGCGCCTGGGACGACTCAATCTGGAGCCGCTTGTCAGCCACCGGCAGAACACAACTGAAACTCTTATCCTTTTGACTATAAAGGGTTTTTGTCAACACCTTTCCGGTCACTCCCCGAATCAGGGATTGCTCCTCCAGGCGCTCAAAACAAGCAACATGGTGTGGCTCCGCCACGGCCTGCAGGGCACTGCGATAAAGGAAATCACCACACAGCCAGCTGCCTAATCTGGTTAACATTTCGGCGTCTTCCAGACTGCAGCAGGACAGGTGTTCCAGCCCGCGCAGGCTGGTGGAGCCGGGCTGAATGAGTTCATGCACCAGGACCCGGGCCCAGAGTTGCTGTAACGCCCCGTTAGAGGATTCGGAGGCATTGATACGCCAGCGATTCAGCCAGCGGCGATCCAGTGCCGCTTTGTCGATGCTGGAGAATTCCAGGGACAGAATCATGCGCTCCGCCAGCAGATAGAGCTTTTGCAGTCGCAGCAGTCGTTCCAGCCCATCGAAACGGGCGAGCTCCGCTGCGGTCTCCAGCATATGCGCGATATCCGGCAGAGCCTCGGGCTCTACCTCCAGACTGCCGGCGTTTTCGATGATGGATGCGAATTTGACTTCACGGATGTCCCGGATTTCCGCGGAACGGATAATCTTGCCGCAGGGATCCAGCGAGGCGTGGCCCCGGCGCAGCTCGTGCAGCTGACGTTCCAGAGTGAGAATATGGGTCAGCTCCCGCCGCCGCACCTCGCCGAGGGTCTGGCCGCTACGCTGGATTTTATCCGGGCTGGACAGCCCATAGGTTTCTTTGGGTGTGAGATGCACCCAAAGTTTTTTCAATAACTGAACCCGCAGTCCCGATTGGCTCACTGATTTTCCCGCTTAATCTGCAAATGACCAGGCCCGGGATAGGGTCCTGGCACACTGAGTATAGCAATACCCCTGCAGGGATGCCGACTAGCGCGATAGCGCCAATACCAGCCTACAGGCGGCAATCAGCGGAGTATCACCCCAGGCCGATCCACTGGTGGTGGAAGCCAGCCACTCCTCCGCCAGATACTGCGTGTTGATGCGATAGGTCTCCACCAGGTCCAGGAACAGGGCCTTGTCCTGGTGAAACCGGAACTGGCCGTTCTGGTAGCCGGCTTCAAACTCCTCCTGGGATGGGTCCTTACCGGAGACCTTACAGGCGTGACAGTACATCGCGTAGTCCAATGCCCTGCCTGTCAATTCAGTTGTCTTCATGTGCGCTAGATTCGCCAATATTCAAGATGAAGCGGATTGTGTGGAAACATCCTGATGCAGTCAAGCGGCGCAGTTCACGTCTTTACCGTCGGTTCGGCCATACCGGTGCGCGCCTCAATGGCGGCGATATGGTTGGCAAAGCGTCCCAGCACCTCGTTATAGACGATGGCATCCTGCCCCTGCCGAGTGCTCTCGCGCTCGATCTGTTCCAGATACACCCGTACCGTGGCAGCGTCGGTGCCGGTGCCGGACAGCCGGTACACCACCCGGGATTCATCGTCAAAAATCACCCGCACCCCCTGATTGTCAGCCACTGAGCCATCCACCGGATCCTGGTACGAGAAGACATTCACATCCGCCACCGTCATACTCCCGCAACGGCTGCCAATGAGGCTGTCCCGTTGCGACAATACCTGTTCCAACGTCTCCTGGGCCTGATCCGGGGGCAGCCCCTCATAGTCATGCCGGCAATAGTAACTGCGACCGAACTCAGTCCAGTGCTGCCGCAACAAATCAGCCACGGATTGCCGCCGGTCCGCCAGAATACTCAGCCAGCACAACACGGTCCAGACGCCGTCCTTTTCCCGCACATGATCACCACTGGTGCCAAAGCTTTCCTCGCCACAAAGCCGCACCAGGCCGTCATCCAGCAAATTGCCAAAAAACTTCCAACCGGTGGGGGTTTCGTAACAGGGCAGATTCAGGCTCTGGGCCACCCGATCCAGGGCCGTGCTGGTGGGCATGGAGCGGGCCACTCCTTTGAGTCCGGCGGCAAACTGGGGAATGCTTGTATGATGCTGGGCAATAAGCGCCAGACTGTCGCTGGGGCTGACGAACGCGCCCCGGCCCACTATCATGTTGCGATCACCGTCACCGTCCGAAGCCGCCCCCAAAGGTGGCGCCTGCTCCGTCATCATAAATTCGTAAAGATCACGGGCATATACCCGGTTGGGGTCCGGGTGGCCGCCGCCGAAATCCGCCAGGGCGGTGCAATTACGCAGTTGGACCGGATCCACCCCCAGCAAATCGCCGAAGATCCGCCGGGCATAGGGCCCGGTCACCGCGTGCATGGCATCAAAACACAGATCCAGGGAGCCGCCGGCGATAGCCGACTTTATGCGGTCAAAATCGAACAGTTGCTGCATCAGTGCCGCATAGTCCGCCACGCTGTCCACCACCTTGATGGTGGTTTCCAGAAACCGGTATTGGCTGCCCACCGCCAGTTTAACCGCCGGCAACTCCACTCTGCGGTACTCCGTAATGGACTGAGTCTGGTGGTATATGGCATCGGTCACCGACTCCGGCGCCGGGCTGCCACTGGCGTTATTGAACTTGATACCAAAGTCCTTACCCGGCCCGCCGGGATTGTGGCTGGCCGAAAGCACGATACCGCCATCGGCTTTGGACTGACGGATCAGATTCGATACCGCCGGAGTGGACAGCAAGCCATCCGCTCCCACCAGCACCTCAGCAATGCCATTGGCGACCAAGATCTCCAGAATAAGCTGGATGGCCTGATCATTGAAATAACGACCGTCGCCACCCACCACCAGTCGCCGCCGCTGCCCGGCGGGGAGGGCATTGACGATGGCCTGCACGAAATTGGCGAGGTAATGCGGCTGTTGAAAAACATCAACTTTCTTGCGTAATCCCGAGGTCCCGGGCTTCTGCCCGGAAAACGGTTGAGTGGCGACTGCCTGCACGTCCATCGGCCCTGTTACCTCTTCACTGGTCACGGAAATAGTGGTTTCGAAATGCTATAGTTAACGAAACCGGATGTCATAATCCTAAGATAATTAAAGATTTATTTCACCCATGCGGCGCCAGGCCGCTGTTCAAGGATGCCAACACTTTATGCCAGATAAAGTTGCCAGTACAACCGTTTCTCCGGAAGCTGCCCTGGAGTTGCTCTCCCCCACCGAGGTTCGTGCCCTGGTGAATCAAACCGATGCCGAACTGTTCAAAACCTTCCGGCGCTGTGCCCTGGCAGTACTCAACACCGGCAATAACAACGACAACACCAGCGAAATTCTGGAACAGTACGCTGACTTTGAGATCCGCTTTATTCGCCAGGCCCGGGGTATCAAACTGCAACTGTCCAATGCCCCGGCTTCGGCTTTTGTGGACGGCAAAATGATCCGGGGTATTCGCGAGCAACTGTTCTCGGTACTGCGGGATGTGGTGTACATCACCAACGAAATTCGTAATTCCCAACGGTTTCGACTCGACACCCAGGTGGGCATTACCGACGCCGTATTTCATATACTGCGTAATGCCAATCTGGTGCGCAAGGGGGATACCAACCCCCTGGTGGTGTGCTGGGGCGGTCACTCCATCAGCCGGGAGGAATACGACTTCACCAAGGAAACCGGCTACCAGCTGGGGTTGCGGGACATGAACATCATCACCGGTTGCGGCCCCGGGGCCATGAAAGGCCCCATGAAAGGCGCTACCATCGGCCACGCCAAGCAACATATTCAGAACCGGCGTTACATTGGCATCACCGAACCCGGAATTATCGCCGCCGAATCCCCCAACCCCATCGTCAACGAACTGGTGATCATGCCGGATATCGAAAAGCGGCTGGAAGCCTTTGTGCGCATGGCCCATGCCGTGATTGTGTTCCCCGGTGGCGTGGGTACGGCCGAAGAAATTCTGTATATTCTGGGGATACTGCTGCACCCCAGTAATCGCCGCATCCCGTTTCCCCTGATCTTTGCCGCTTCTGCTGAAAGCAGACAGTATTTCGACATGATCAACGAATTCATCGCCGCCACCCTGGGCCCCGAGGCACAATCAAAGTATCAAGTCATCAACGGCGAGTGCGCGGAAGTGGCAAGAGCCGTACGCAAGGGGTGTGATCAGGTGTTGAATTATCGCCGGCGGGCCAAAGATGCTTTCTATTTCAACTGGAAATTGAATATTCCAAAGGATATGCAGGCGCCTTTTGAACCCACCCATGAATCCATGGCGACGTTGAATCTCAGCAAGAACCAGCCTATTCATCTGCTGGCCGCCAATCTGCGACGGGCCTTTTCCGGCATCGTGGCCGGTAACGTCAAGGAGCAGGGCATCGCCCGGATCATGCAACGGGGGCCGTTTGAGCTCCAGGGGGATACCGAAATTATGTCGGCGATGGATATGCTGTTACAGACTTTCGTCCAGCAGAACCGGATGAAAATCGGCTCCGGCACCTACAATCCCTGCTATCGGGTGGTGCGATGAAAGCCGCGCCCCAAACCACCACCGATGCCGACGAACTGCAACGATTTAACCGGCTGGCCGCCACCTGGTGGGACCCGGACGGACCCATGTGGCCGCTGCATTTGTTGAACCGGTTTCGGGTACGGGTCATTGAGCAGGTCTTGCGTGATAGCGGTGTCATTGCCGGTGACAGTTCTCAACCCCTGCAGGGCCTGGATGTGCTGGATATCGGCTGTGGCGGCGGCATTCTTTCAGAATCACTGGCCCGGTTGGGGGCCCGGGTCACCGGCGTCGATCCCGCCGCCAACAATATTGCTATTGCCCGGCAGCACGCTGAATCCGAGCAACTGGAGATTCGTTATCTGCAAACGGAAGTCGGTGAACTCAACGGGCAGTTCGATCTGGTTTTCAATCTGGAGGTGGTGGAACACGTGGCCAACCTGGAAGCCTTTATGCAAGCCAGCTGTGAGCGGTTGAAACCTGGCGGCACCCAGTTTTTGTCCACCATCAACCGCACTTGCAAAAGCTATGTGTTTGCAATCCTTGGCGCTGAGTATGTACTCCGGCTACTACCCAAAGGGACTCACCAATGGCACAAATTCGTGCGCCCGGAGGAACTCACCCAGTTGTTACAGCAACAGGGCCTGGCCACTGTCTGGAGCAGTGGCGTCGCACTCAATCCATTCAACCGCCGCTACCGGCTAACCAAGAGTCATCGGGTCAATTATATGCTGGCGGCACAACGGCCCGCCGCACAGCGTTAAAATCCGCGTTCATCCATCGGGTTCTGACTGCATCACATCCTCATAGGCATGCCAGGTCGCGTAACCTATCAGGGGCAGTACCAATATCAGGCCCAGAAAACCGGTGGCAAATCCGAACAACACCAGCAGAAAAATCAGGCCGCCCCAGAGAATACAGACGCCGGTGTTATTGAGCACCGCGTTCAGACTGGACAGCGATGCGGATATGGCATCCACCCGCCGGTCCACCATCATGGGCAGAGAAAATGCGCTGATACCAAATACCAACCCAAGAAACAGCGCTCCCACCGAACAACCCACCGCGAAGAACGTCACTAATTCTTCCAGCGCCGGTTCCGCCCCCTGAGGGTAGAACACGTGGATAATGGTGGCCGCACGCATCCAGATCAGTGCAATCACCAGCATCACCACCACAAAAATCCATTGATTGGGTGCGCTGTGGCGAATCTGCCACATCGAATGCCGAAGCGTGGGGGTTTCACCCTGCTCCAGTTGGCGGGGGATATCGTACAAACCAAAGGCCAGTAACGGCCCCAGTATCACGAACAGCACACCCATGCTGAACAGAAAGATGGTACTGGTGTAAAGCGCAACCAACAGTGAGAGGATGACGCCGCCCACGGCAAAAAACAGGCCGTAACAGATGCTGATGCGCCGGGCCCGGCGGTAATCCCCCCAGCCCTGCCGCAACCAGTGGAAAGGTGCTGACCATTCCAGTCGGCGGCTGGGGGCCACCAGGGTTTTGCCGGGCTGCTTTTCATTGTTCACGTCATCCATCCCCGATTTCCTCGCGTCTTCTTGTTATTGTTCCGGGTAGTGGTGGTTATTGCATGCGACGGAAGGTTTTTACCTCCACATCATCCCGCAAAGGACATTTTACACAGAGTTCATCAGCCTTGCGCAAGCGGCGGGCTATTTCCCGCCCCAGATTCATCTGAATCAGGGTGAACTGCTCCATATCCTGCTGATAAATCTGATAAAGGTTCTTGGAAGTGATCTCAATCAGGCGGCAATCGGTGTGAGCCACGGCGGACGCACTGCGGGGCATATAATCAAACAGTGCCATTTCTCCCAGACAGTCCCCCTCCCCCAACACCACCATCAGACAGTCTTCACCGCCTTTTTGCTTGTAAATGGCCACTTCCCCGTGTTCAATAACGAACATGGAAGTGGTGTAGTCGCCCTCCCGGAAAATCACATCCCCGGCCTGTTGCTCCGTCGTAAGGGACTGCTCCAGCAGAAACGACAGGGTCCGTTCATTGATGCCGCCGAAGGTGGGAACGTTCTGCAGCATGTGCACCCTTTCCAACCCGGTTGCTCTCATGGTCACATCCTCGTGAGTACCTGAGGTAACTTGCGTACCAGGGATATTTTGAGTATCCAGGGTAACTATAGGATATTTCGGCCTATGACACGAAACATTGATGTCAGTGCCTAGCCAGCAGCCGCCTTCGCTGAGTATCCTATGCCCAAAGCAAGTACAATAAATGTTCAAATGAAAGGTGGTATTGATGCGACCGGTGGTTCTATCTTGGTTTTTTATGCTGGGCTTGGCCTGCGTCAGTCCTGTGCTGGCTGCGGAGCTCAACCTGGAAATGCGCAAAGCCTCCCAGGAGCTGAACGCCCTGTTACCTTATATATATGACGACCAGGCCTTTCAGAATCCGCAGAACCGGGAACCCATTCAGCAACGGCTGACGCGGCTTATCCAGTTGATGGAGACCACACCGGACCTACTTGAACGTCATGCGGTCACCCTGGAATTGTCCCAGCAAAGCTTGCTGCAAACCCTCCAACAGGCCCGCGACCTTTACCAGAGTGGCGCTTACGCCACTTCGCAGTTTCTGCTTTCCGGGGTTCCCGCCCTGTGCAGCAGTTGCCATATTCAGGACGGTCAGCAGGCCTCCATGGTGCAGACCATGGACCGTAAACTGTTTGCCAACGATTTCAGCTTTGCGGAGTTCAATTATTATCTGCGCAACTACAGTGGCGCCCGGGAAGCCTACCTGCGCCATCTGCAACAGCCTGCGGTGCAAAAATCCCAGATCCAGGCCAATAAAACCCTGGAGCGATTACTGAATATTGCCATCATCACCGCCGACTCCCCGCGTCCCGCCCAACAAATGCTGGACGAGCTTGAGGACAAAGCAGGTTTTACCCTGGCCACCCGGGAGACGCTGAAACAATGGCAACAGGGATTGAAATCCCTGGCGTTTTCTCCCCACGATCTGGCCCAGTTGGAAGCGGCTATCTTCGCCACGTTTAATGAGAATTTCACCCTGGAACACGAATTCATATTTAATGAAGAGAACCGGCCCAAGGCCCTGCTCTGGCGCCGCCAGTTACATCAATGGCTGCGGCGGGACCTGGCACCGGACCAGGTCTCCCGGGCTCTCTACCTGCTGGCGATTCTGGAACGCACCCTGGGGGATCAGCTGGACGCCGCCCTGGCCAATCTGTACCTGAAAGAGTGTATCCGTCGCAACCAAGCCCCCTATGCCAACCGCTGCCTGAATGAATATGAAAACCATCTGTATTTCTACTACGGAGGCTCCAGTGGGGAACACCTGCCGGAACCGATTCATCAGGAATTACGGGCATTGAAACGCGAGTTGAGCAAAGAGGGATAAGCGGCGCATAAGGGATTGCATGAGCACCGTGAAAATCATGCAGCCTGGGAAACTGAAGTGGTGCCCGGGGCCGGCACACGAAATTCCAAGCAAAACAAAGAGATAGGAAACCCACATACGCACTCTATACGCGCGGGCTGAGCCTAGAGCGTGACCGCCCCAGGCACCACGATTGTATCGAGCTTCTTCCACTCAGTTCAAGTCCGACTTTCGGAATCGAATTCGCGCAATCTGCTACCTGTCACCCTATCGCATAGAGCGCCATGTTAAGTTCGGGCATAATAGCCGCCTTTTGATCCCCCTATTTACCACAAGGAGCATCTATGACGCTGCCGCATGAGCATGTGGTTAATCATGCTATCAATAATTTCGCCAAGAAAGACAAGCCCTCGCTACTCGACTGGAACCACCTCAAGGTCGTTTCCCAGATACAGCAGGGATTGATCGCTTATGAAGCTGAAGGTCGCGGAATGACCTTTGAACAGCTCATTAATGAAGCCCATGATTCCTCCAGATTAGCTCGCCACATGGCGGCGAATGGTGATCCGCGCCCAAGCCAGCATTGTGACTGTCATGCCATCATCGCCGGTAAAGACCCGCGAGCTGTACCGATGCGCGGCATCATGGCGTGGGTCAAAATGCGGGTAGACTTCCCCCTAAATGGGGCTTGGCTACCGCATAACACAGCAGCCAAGCCCAAAATGCCCCGTCATTTAAGCAAAGCCGTACCCCACAGCCGGATACACCGGAACGGCTACTATCGTTGGTTGGGTACATTAATTGACCAAACCCGCATCAAAGATGACCGAACATTGGCGCAGACGCTCAGAGATATACGGTTTAAACTGGAAACCAGCACCTTTCCAAGCTATGTGATGTTAAGGGCAGACCAATTACCATGATTTATCGTATCCACCATAATGAAGCTTACCTGATGCACTCCGTGCCTCCGGTCGAAGCCATGACCAAGCTCGGTGAGCAGCATGGTACTTTCGCTTTTAATGCCGAACCGAAACCCTATCTGGCGGTATGGCAAACGCTCCGTATCGACTTTAGCCCCTGCACAGGGAGCAAAGCCAAAGCGATGCCTGACATATCAGAGAATTTCGGCAGACTGTTTCTCTCTGAAAAAGCCTATAGCGCGCTCAAAGACCTACTTTCAGCAAGTGGTGAGTTTTTACCCGTCACCTATGAGGGTGGTGAAGGCTATCTCTTTAACCCCCTAATCACGGCAGAGCAATGTGATGCTGTCGATCCAAAACTGACAACCCATGACCAGCATGGCAATCTTGAACATTTTGGTTTTATGCAGGAGAAGCTAAAGGATGCCCCGATTTTTAAAACGGAGCTGGACACCTACAAAGGCATCTTCTGCTCAGAGGAAGTTAAACAGGCATGTGAGGATGCAGGACTAACCGGCGTCACCTTCCATCCTGATGTCAGTAATCCGATTGGTGAAGGCTACGGCAGCGAGCAATAAGAAGTCCGCTTTCTGATTTGCTCCTTGCGCCTAGCACAGAGCTGGTCTTCCAACACGGCGATTTCCGTGAGCCGTTCATATTGGGCATCCCACTCTTCTGGGTCATAATCGTGGTAATGGTCTTTGAGCTGTTGCAGCTCATCCTCATAGCTGGGTAGCTCAGGGTTATCTGTGACCAAATGTAGCTTCATCATGCACCTCCGCTATGGGCTATCATACCCCTATGTCCACTGAAATGCGTCTGGCACGGCTTGGCCTGCTTCACCTCATCAATGACCACAAGGCTCTCAAGGAAGCGCTCGAAGCCAGGCAGCGCGAGATCATAAGAAAAAGGGAGAGCCGCAGATCCGGCTCTCTCGATCAGGCTAATTCACATGATCCAAGCGCTCACGGGTAGTGTTAACGTAAGCGTCTTTCAGCTCCATACCGATGTCGCTTGCAATTCGATATTGTGTTCCATGATAGTTATTCCTATGTTTATTTAGTCAGATTAGGAGGCATAGCGGCAGTAAATCACTGCCGCTATGCTGCTGGGGTTAGCTCTCATAATTCTGAGAAGCGATGGTGAACTTGCCCGATAACGAAATGCCATCAATGAGTTTGCAAGCGAGATTGCCGTTATCGAGTTGCGTCGCAAATCCGACTTTGTGCGGGATATTCTTTTTACCTTGTGCGTTATCACGGGTTTCCCAGATGATAATGTCAAAATACACCGGGTTGTTGTTGGTAGATGCTTTTTGTTTTGCGTTTGTTTTAGCCATGATAGGACTCCTTCAATTAAATTCGTTTAGGTTTTCCAGCGCGGTTATCTCCGCCCTGTTGAACCCGAATAACTTGGGAGATTTATCGACCTGATAAGGATGCAACTGCTTTGTTGGCTTAGTGACACGAAGGAAAGGCAAGGCTCCGGCGCGGCGTTTTCCCGTCAAAACTTACCGCCTCAAGAAAGTGGTTGTTTCCTTAGCAGTCCGAGTTAGGGTTCATGAAACAGGGCCGGAGATATAAAACAGTGATGAGAAAACGGCTGCTCTAACGAATATGAAAGGAGGCAATGGCTTTTAAATTCAACAAAACACGCACTCACAAATCAGCAGGAACCAAACATCGATCTTCAATCCATTAAATAACGCCACAGAAAAGCGCCATATCTCGCTCAGGATTAACGAAACTAAAAAATCCGCACACATCTACATAAATTAAGTTATCACGCTCTATCGTCTTGCTAGGGCGATTATGGGGATCACTCTCTCGCGACAGTTCCGTTCTTGCTAAACCCACTGTTATATAAACGGATTCAACAGGATAGTTAAATAAAAGACCTATCAACGATTTCAAAGGAGATAGCAACGTGTGAGTTTTACATTTAAGTAAAACGAACGCATTTTAGGGCTGTACGAAGTACAGGGGAAGGAGCATAGCGACGCAAGGTTAGGAGCGATCCGCAGGATCAAATTTATTGTTGTATCGCGTGAGCGATTCCTTTTATAAATTCATTAGTGCAACGGATAAATTATTTGGATGGATTAAAAACTTATCCACAGGATCGAAGAGTATAATATTAATAATGAATTAATAGTAAAGGGTTAGAATTAGTATTACGAGATTTTATTCTCTCATAACCATCTGAAAAATATTGGGTTATGAAATCAATGGGTGTGTGTTTCCCGAAATTTGAGTGGGTAATTCCCGAAATAATGGTGTGTGTTTCCCGAAGAGAAGTGTGTGTTTCCCGAAATTCCCTTCCCTTTTATTCTAAGTCTGAATAAATCATTTTCTAAAGGTGGGTAATTCCCGAACCACTATATTTATAGTGAATAAATTGCAACAAAGCATCTAGAAATAGTTGTAATTTTGCCAACATATTCCTGCTAAGTGGGTAATTCCCGAATTAGTGCTTGTGCTAAGGTCGATTTTCCTCCAAAACAGGATTTGTGGTGGGTAATTCCCGAGCGATAACCCACCACCTTTCGGGAAACACACACCAAAGGGATTGAATTAAATGTCGTCGTCGCAGCTAAAACCTCTACGCCACCCCCAAGGAGATTTATTTGTAATTGATGCGCTAGATGTCATCATTAAAGATGATATGCCTTCAATGGAGTATCCATTCTATTCATTATCAAAAAAGCCAGACAGAGAAGTACGGCGTTTTGAATATAACGATAAGTGGATTGAGTTCAGACCTAGCATCAAAGGTCTTCCAACAATCTACGACAAAGATTTAATTATTTACGCGATAAGCAACATTATAGCCGCAATTGATGAAGGGCAGGAACCACCCAAAGAGGTAGAAATCGATCCTTATGCTTTCTTTGTCTTCACTCAACGCGGAACTGGCGGGCGAGATTATGATGCCTTGACAGATTCCTTAGATAGACTTGATGGTACACGTTTTAGAACGAACATAACTTTTAACGGAAACCGTATTGATGAGTGGCAAGGTCTTATCGATAAAGCATGGCTTCAGACTAGCGAGCGTACAGGACGCCCAGAGAAACTTCGCATTCGCCTCTCAGATATGGTTTTAAACACGATCAAAGAAAGAGACGTACTGACGCTCAACCGAGACTATTTTCGCTTAAAGAAACCGATTGAGCGCCGTATTTATGAGCTGGCTAGAAAACATTGCGGTCAACAGTCTCAATGGCTTGTAGGAATGGAAAAGCTACATTTAAAATCTGGATCACGTTCTGAATTAAAAGAATTTCGGCGTTCAGTAAAAAATCTCGTAGAACATAATCATCTACCTGATTTTGTTGTTGAATATACCGAAGCGAAAGATCAGGTAACATTCTATCCAAGAGACCAATATCGTAACGGTTACTTGCCTGAACCTAAAGAGGTACTTCCCCCTTTGCCCTCGTGGGCATTTGAAAAAGCCAAACGCGTGGCTCCAATGATGGATGTTTATGCACTAGAACAAGATTGGCGGGAATACTGGCAAGAGACTGGATGCCAGAAGCTAGATGATCATGCGGCTGCATATATCGGTTTTTGCAAGAAAATATTTCATGCCTCGAACCAATAGCATATTAGCGTATATACACTAATATAGCATGATGTTAAGTCACATTATTACTTATCTATTGATCCATACTAACGCTGCTACGTTATAAAAATTATCTAGCTATATCTTAATTCACTAATCCGCTCATATATATAATCAGATTAATAGTGATGCATATATCACTATCAACGCTAATAAGAATTTATACCTTAACCTATTAGTGGAGAAGCATTGCAATATATAAGCATTAGGCGTTATTAATCTAAATATTAATAACGTATGGCATGAATCATGAAAACAATCAGTGTGTGGAACCCAAAAGGCGGGCAAGGAAAGAGTTTAATCTCTCTAAATCTTGCAGCGTGTGCTGTATCTAGCTTTGACCTCAAACCTTTAATAATTGACCAAGATCCCCAAGGCACATGCCAGGAGTGCCAAAAAGAAGGAAATCTTCCATTTGATGTCATTGGCGAAATCCCAAAGGAAAAACCGGAAAATATTGACCTAGTGATAATTGATCATCAGGCGAGTGATTGGGATCTACCACCGGTGAAAACAATTGTGATGCCTGTGCTGCCAACTCGTACCCAGTTCAAGACGTTTTCAAAGGCATTCACCTTAGCAAGAAAAGCAAATAAAAACATAATCACCATTGTTAATAACGTTGATTTAAATCGAAAACAGGAAAGTAATGCTGCGAAAGAATTGCGCCAAGAAGGAGCGTTTATTCTCCAGAAAGGCTCTCCATTTGGTCACGCCGAAGCACACTTAAGCACAATTTTTGATGAAAGCATACCCGCGATCAAGGATGGTTACAAAGTTAAAGAGCGAAGAGCTGAGGTAGAAGCAATTTTAACGGCAATACTAAGAGAGGAAAAATAATGAATTGGCTTGTTGAAGACTTAGAGGAAGCAGAAAAAACTGGTGGCGCTTTACCAAACCCAAAAGCGCCAAGATTGGTAAAGGAAGAAGCTGTTGCTAAAAAGCCAAAAAACAAGAAGCCGGTATTGTTAAAGATAGATGAAGATGTTCACAAGCAACTTAACAGATTAACCAACCTTAGAAAGCTCGATGGTGATGAATCGGCAACTGTTACTGCAATATTTATCGAAGGGTTAGAGCTGTATTTAAAGAAACACAAACTACCTTCGTATGACGACCTTTCCGATGGAAAAGAAATTGATAACACATATATACGCTAATACACATATCTATATTTGTGTATAGATGTTATCTATTTATAATTTGACTAACTTCTTCAAACTGCCGGTTTGCATTTCCCTATTGACTCAACCTCAACACCTTGTATGTTAAACATAGTTCAAACTATTCGTATGGTTAGTTATGTCAAAGGATGGCAAAAAATACACATTTCCTCTCTATGCATTCCTCTGGCCAAAAGAAATGCTAAAAAATATAGCTGATCTAGATTCAAATAATTCCCTTAATATTTATGCAATTCAAGAGTTTGAGAAATCCACTGAATGGCTAATTAAACTTGTATTAATATCAATAATTGTTTTGTATTTCGCGGACGCAGGATGGGAGTTTATAAGTATCTGGTTTTTAATTTCATGCTGTATGGTCTATTCGTCGATACGTACTACATATAAAAAGGCGTACGTTCCCTATATTCAAGGGGAACTAAAAAAGTATGAGTTTATAAAAACAACAACTTATTCTTCTTCTAAGTATATTGCCTATTTCATAGGCGTAGGATCTCAAAGCAAAAATACCATGAAATTTCGCTGGCCTAAGTCAGTCATTATCTGTTTAAACGATAAGTATTCTAAAGGTGATGAGGTAGACCTTTATGTAGCTAGAAATGGATATGGAATGCCACACATAAGCGATGCGATGGAAAAATATTCTTTAAGTACAGCCATTTTTAAAAAGGATTTATAGATGACAAATACACCAAAATTACTTCAGTTTGATCCCAGCGAAGGGTTTATAAATAAAAGCGACATGATTGCAATGATCTCATCTGCTATAGCTTATGATTTAGGTCAAACGATTCCTGGGGTAGGAGATGATGTAGCTATAAGAATTGCTGTGGCAGCTCACCTTACCCCTTTATCGAATTTGACAACTCAAATTTTAGATGTAGAGTTAGAAATCACCAATGATCAATCTATTATTTCGATAGGAGACAGCACTTTCCTTGCCGATTTGACAGTTGATTCGATAGCAACCGTTGCTGCTACAGAGTGGCTTAATAGATTCATTCCTGAAAGCACCATTCTAGGAAATGAAATTGGTTTATATATAGCTGTAGGTACAGCTTTGGTTTATAACAAAATTGTAGATCCAATTACTGAGTCTACGATATTGGCTTTAAATGGCGGTGAAGTATTATACCTTCGCAATCCCGCGGGTGAAAATATTGCTGGTTATGTATATCCTGATGGTATTCCTGTTCATAGCACATCTTCAGACAATTACAATTTTGCAATAACGGATTTTATTGGCGTAGATGCATTAACGGACACAGACCTTAACAACATGTCTATTAAGGTTAACGATTCAACTCTCGCTAATAGTTATACCTACTATTTTTCTAGTGCATCGGTTCTTGATAATCTAACTAGTCATCTCGGTACAACAACATCTGAAATATTGCCATTGGGTATTAATGTAAATCTTATTACATCAAACAATGCAGGAGAATATTTTTATTTTGAGGAAGACAATGGTACTCAAACACAGTTAACTTTACCCGTTACCGTTAATGGTCAATCCAGTACCTATAAAGTACAAAAAATTGCTAAAGACAATGTCGTGCAATGGGGTGGAAGCAATAGTTCAGCATTTGATCTTAATTATGCCACAAGCTCATCTACTGTTTTATTAACATCGCCCGGTGTAAACAATGATTTGCTTATAGGGGCTACGGGTGACATTGCTGAAACGTTCGATATTAGTGACTCCCTCCTAACGAGTAACAACAATGATTTGGTTATCGCTAATGGTGGTAATGACACAATACTTGTTTCAGCAGGTCATGACATCATTGATGGTGGTACGGGAAGCGATTGGGTCGATTATACTGCTCGTATGGATAACGATATTATCGTTGATTTAACAGGAGGCCTTTCAACAATAAAGAATTTGATATTCGAAGACGATTCTCAACAACTCTATAACATAGAGAATATCATTACAGGAAATGGCGACGACTCTATAACCGGCAACGATGTTGCTAATGTTATTAATACAGGTGGTGGCGAAGATACCGTACATGGCGGTGATGGAAACGACACAATTACTGCCTCAGGAAGTGAAAGCTCACTGTATGGCGGATTAGGCGATGACCGTATTTATATTGGCTTCGGTAAAGATAATGTTTTTGGCGAAGAAGGAAACGATTATATTGTAAGTGGTCAGTCAACTTATAAAGATACAATTAATGGTGGCGATGGTGACGACACGGTTGATTATAGTTTTCTAGATCAGTTTCAATCAGCCAATATTGATCTCCTAACTGGAGATGCTGACATACATAGCAATCTAGATAATACATTAACTAATATTGAAAGTATTATTACAGGTGCATCTAACGATACGATTTCAGGGAATATAAAAGATAATACATTTATCTCTAATGCCGGAAATGACTCATTGATAGGACTAGCAGGCAATGATATTTTCGTAGCTGGCGCCGGAAATGACATTATTGACGGCGGTATTGGATTTGACTGGTTGAAGTATGAAGGTGATGTTGCACAAGGTATCGATGTTACTATTGACGTTTCATTATCAAGCACATTAACAGGTTTTACTGGCGGCGTTACAGAGGTCATTAACGTAGCATTGGAAGATACTGTAAACGGCGTAACAATTCTTAATCCTGTCACTGGTAATGACGGCTTCACAGGTATAGACGGTATTATTGCAACTAACTACGATGACACAATTACGATTGATGAAGACGTTGTCGGTGGTCAGATGCTTTCGCTTTATTTAGGCTTGGGCAACAATACGATTAATCTGTCTAATGATGATGATACGACATTAAATTTCTTTTTTAACACTACAAAATTACAAGACGACTCTAATGGTACTTTTGCTAACAGCCTCGCTGCCGGAACATTAAGCATCTATGGGCATGGTGGTAACGACGACATTTACGGTAGTGCATTTGCAGATACCATTGTAGGTGGACAAGGAGATGATACGCTTCGTGGTGGTCTTGGTGGTGATACCTATATCTTCGCTAATATCGATGGTGAAGATACTATCGAGGACTCAGGAGGAACCGACAAGATTTTTGTTGATGGTGGCGCTGTCGAACTTAGGGGTACGTTAACCGAGTCACTCACAACCACTTGGGATTATGAATTGCTCCTATCTAATAACGATATGGCGTATTTCAAATGGAGCGGTAATTCCTCTATTCCAGGAGCCAGTGGTGATCTGGAAGTGGATTTTGATGGAACCTTCTATTACGACATACTCATTGAAGATTTCTCTAACGGTGATTTTGGTCTCGATATTGAAGGTGCCGCGCCCAGGTTTGCAGACCCGATAGATGTTGATCCAAATGAACCTATTAATCCCATTTTCACTACCCCCGGTATCAGTTGGGCCGCAGAGCGCACTGAAGCCATTGGCGGCAATAATGTTTCTGTTGAAGGGCCTTCTACAGGGCAAGTCCCTTATGTGTCTGGCCCCGATAGAGCATTTGATGGTGACGATGATGACGGCGATGGTAGCTGGAATTTAAAAACACCGGGTTACGGACGGGACGGTAGAAGAAATGACGATGATGATGAAGATACAGACGGTCTTGTTGAAAGTGATGAGGACAGAGATCCTTATAGCCCAGGGGCCAGTAAAGGTGATCCACACCTATTAACCTATGACGGTCTGTTCTACGACTTCCAAAATACCGGAGAGTTTATTCTGACTCAAAGTACCGACACTAATCCATTTACCATTCAGGCGCGGATGCAGGAATGGGATTTAGGAGATGCAGTAGGCGACAAATTCTCTGTTAACACGGCTATTGCAACACAGGTAGGCGACGACACGATTGGTTTCTATATCGATGGTAGCCTCTCTTATGATTTTGAAGTAGCTGCACAGGATGATAATCCTTACAACGATCAACACCCTAATTTGTTTATCAATGACAGTGCTTACTTCATGGCGGATTATTCGGTTATCTTCCTCGGTGATGATGATGGCTACCTATACCGTAAAGGTAATGAATATACCGTTGTTAATGCTTATGGCGATACGCTCAGAGTGGAAGTCCATAACACCCATCTGGATATGGTGTCTTTCGCAGCTAACTCTCGTACAGCGGGAACGTTAGAAGGATTACTCGGTAACTATGACGGTAGCACTACTAATGAGTATAAGCTTGATGATGGCACTGATTTAGGTAGCACGATTTCCGTCGATACACTGTACAACACCTTTGGTGAAGATTGGAGAATAACCCAAGCTGAATCGCTCTTCCTTTATGATGACGGTCAGACAACATCTAGCTTTGATAATCCTTATTTTATCCCTGACTTAAAAACATTAGCTGACTTTGATCCTGCTGTTGTGGCGGCTGCACAGGCCGCTGTTGAAGCAGAAGGTTTTGATCCTAACAGTGATGTGTTCGATGCAGCCGTACTCGATTATATTGTGATGGGTGACATTACTTACACATGGAGTTGGCAGTTATTAGAATTACATGCCGGTGTGACCGATGCCAATGTAACTAATACCACCATCAATGGGATTGATGGCACCGCTAACCCTGACTCCTTAATCGGTACAGCAGCCGTTGATGTTATTCACGGTTATGAAGGCAACGATACGATTAAAGGCCGTGCAGATGACGACACTTTGGTAGGAGGTGTCGGTGACGACCTTCTTTATGGAGAAGGTGGTTATGATACCTTCCTGCATTATGTCGGCGATGGAAGCGACACACTCTATGAGGATGGCGATTCTTTCTCAGCCGTTGCCATGATAGGCGTTGATGCAGAAGATATTTACTTTAACGTTGATGGTGATCACCTCATAGCCACTAATACTAATAATGGCGAGTCTGTCACCATGATGTGGCAATATTATAATATGGGTGCTGGCTTACCTTTCGGTACATTCAACGGACAAAGCCTAGCTGCCGGACTAACCATTCGCGGTACATCAGCAACGGCTGGAGAAACCGTTGAGGGGAGTATTGTTGCTGATACCATCATCGGTGGGCTTGGTAATGATGCACTGTACGGTAATGGCGGTACGAATCATTATGTCCATGAAGTGGGTGACGGTAATGATACGATTACAGAAGAGCGTTACAGCTACAGTACTATCGATATGGATATCAGTTCTAATGACAATCTCTACTTTAATGTCGATGGTAATGATCTGATTGTTACCAACACAGAAAGTGGCGAGTTCTTAACACTCAAATATCAATATTATTACTCAGACAGTACCTATCTCGGTAGCGTTAACGGTATGGATGTCACTGGAGGTATTACCATTAAGGGAACCTCAGCAACGGCAGGAGAAAATATCTTCGGTACAGAGTTTGCTGATACGATTATTGGTGGTCTGGGTGATGATGTGATTACCACGGGTGGCGGTGGCGATACTATCGTCCATGCGATTGGTGATGGTAATGATACACTTCACGCTGATCTGGGAGAGTTGGCGGTGATTGATATGCAAGGTATCGATGCATCTGATTTACGCTTTAATGTTAGTGGCTATAACCTTGAGATTTCCAATACAGTCAACAGTGAGGTCGTGACTCTCGTTAACCAGTATTACAATACCGGCTCTGGTTATAAATTCAGTTTGGTAAACGGTATTGATCTGACAGGAGCATTACCGGTTTACGGTACTGAGAATAATGATTCACTGGTGGGTACATCAGGAGATGACGCGCTATATGGTGGAGCCGGTAACGATACACTCAAAGGCGGTGCCGGTGATGATACGTTAGTGGGTGGTACAGGTGATGACTATGGCTATGGTGAAGGTGGTTTAAATGTCTTCATCCATGAGCTTGGTGATGGCAGTGATGTTCTTTATGAGAATCTCGGTGCATTATCATCTGTTGAAATGCAAGGGGCTAATGCTGACGATCTGTATTTCAGTCTTAATGGTGATCATCTGGTGGCTACCAATATCACCAATGGCGATTCTGTCACGATGATGTGGCAGTATTATTATTCCAATAACAGCTACTTCGGTACGTTCAATGGTATTGATATTACCGAAGGTATTACCTTAAAAGGCACATCGGCTACAGCGGGAGAAACCATTTATGGAACGGCTTATGCCGACACCATTATCGGTGGACTTGGTGATGATTTCCTTTATGGGCAAGGCGGTGCTGACAGCTTTGTGCATAATGTAGGTGATGGTAGTGATGCGCTTTATAATGCGTTGGGTTCAGGGTCATCTGTTACCATGAATGGTGTGGCGGCTAATGATCTTTATCTCAATGTTTCAGGTACACATCTCATTGTAACGGATGTCGCTACCAGTGAATCACTGACCTTAGTCTGGCAGTACTATTATACTTCCAATCACTATTTTGATTCACTTAACGGTGTTGATCTGACGGATGGTATTCTAGTAAGAGGTACATCCGCCACAGCAGGCGAAAGTGTTACGGGAACCGCTGCGGATGATACGGTTGATGGTGGTCTCGGCGATGACACCTTGTACGGTAAGAACGGCGCAGACATTTTCGTGTTTGAAGAAGGTGACGGTAATGACGTGATTGCTGACTTTGTCAGTGGTACAGATCTTCTACAATTTGAAAGTACTCACTTTGCAACTGCCGCTGATGTGGTAGCTGCTTTCAGTAGTGGTGATATTGATTTAGGAAACAGTGAAACGCTGACACTGAACGGTATATCAACTCTGTATGAAACCGATATTGTGATTGTGTAAGCAACTAAAACAGTATAGAAATAAGTTAAGCCTTCCTGTTGCTGGTCAGCATTCCTTTGACGACCAAAACCGATCTTAAATGTGAACTATTTATTTGGAACAGGAAGGCTACCAACCTTGCCATGCTTGATATTCTTTATCTATAGGCTAATGCTTCTGAATTCATTGTCTCTATATAGTTGTGTTTGCTGTTGCCTTTTCTAGCGATAGAGATTAATACTTTATAGAACCTTCCTGCTAGAGCGGGTAATTTCTTTTGCTGTTACATCACTTGTTAATGCTAGCGGGAAGGCTAATGCCTACTTACTAACAAGGCATGTTGAATTATATTTTGAATATTTTAGAATTTGGTTGCCATGCATGATGATTATAAATAGCACCATAAAAGCAATTGAACATCATGAAATATAAAAATAAATATATTCGAACATACATATTCGTTTTGCTTTTCATGACTTTTTATGCCTCATGCGGAAAGAGTAACGAGCACTACACAAGTAAAGTAAATCACGCATTGAAATCTATAACTAAGCCAGGGACAAAGAAAGAAGAGGTACTCAAATTCCTTGAAGAAAATAAATTTAGTTACCAACTTACCGATAATATAAAATGTGTCACACTTAATTATAAATGGGAAGATTCTCCATGTGGGAACGGAGATACCATCATGTCCAAGATAAAAATAAAAAAATTACCTAATCCAGTTGGGTCAAGCGTTAATACATATTTCTTTTTTAACACTGAAAACAGTCTTATCGAATATAGGTCTGAAGTAATCCATTCATTTTTATAGTTTTAGTCAAAATGTCTCTCCGTTAAATAGTCTATTGCACTGATGGGAGTGCTCTAGCTTATCAGCTAAGCCCCTTTTTCCTACTGCTGTTAGGGTATACCTAAACAGCAGTACCAAAAGCCCCGCATTTTCTTACTGCACTAATTCAACAACTGATGTATAAAGCAGTAGATATATAGCAGTAACGTTAAATGCAGTATTTGAGGTCAGAATGCGGATATACGCGTATCTAAGAGCATCCACAGTAGATCAGGACGCTATGCGAGCCAAAAGCGTCCTTGATGCCTTTGCTTCAGAACTAGGTCATTCTGTAAGTGCGTGGTTCGTCGAGAACATCTCCGGAGCAAAACTTGATCGCCCCGAACTGCTCAAACTCATAGAAGTAGCCCAGGATGGCGATGTCCTATTGGTGGAACATGTAGATCGTATTAGCAGACTCAAGCAAAAAGATTGGGATACCCTCAAATCCACGATTTCAGAAAAGGGAATCAGGGTTGTCGCCAAAGACCTCCCTACGTCTCATCAACTCATTCAGCAAGGTGATGAATTTACCGACCGCATGTTGTCAGCCATCAACTCAATGATGCTGGATATGCTGGCTGCTATTGCACGTAAGGACTATGACGATAGACGAGTACGTCAAGCTCAGGGCGTACAAAAGGCAAAGAAAGAAGGGAAATACCGTGGTCGCCCCATTAACGAAAAACTGCATGGAGATATTGAGGGGCTTCTTCGCGATGGGAAGAGCTATGCTTATATACGCGATTTACTAGGTTGCTCTGAACATACAATATCAAAAGTTAAAAAGAACACTATATAAGGTTAAAGAGATGGAAGTAGACAACATAAAAATTAGACAAACTTGGATCGAAGAAGAAACGGAAGTTGTAGCCAAAGACTTAAAGGTTTCTGACGATGAGGCATTCCTATATCTATCTATTTCAAATTTATTAGAGTGCTCCGTCGATGACATAGCTCCTGAAGATATTGTTGATGGCGGTCATGACAAACAGATTGATTTTATTCACATAGAAGATGATACCAGTAACGGTAATGCTGAGATTACAATTGCTCAATGTAAAAATTCGAATGGATTTGGTTCTACCACCGTTGTTCAAATGAAAAATGGTTTAGACTGGATTTTTGAAGTTCCCAAAAAGCAATTATCTGAACTAAAAAACCAAGATTTTGTGAATAAAATAATTGAAATTCGTGAGCTGAGGCAGGCTTACGGTGCTGGGAATCTAAATGTAAGCGTTTACCACATTACAAATGGTGATAAAACTCAGCTTTCTGATGAATATCTTTCCGAAGAGAAAAAAATTAAACAAAAATATGAAAATCTTGGATTCCGTGAATTTAAGTTTAGTCAAATTGGAGCGCATGAGCTTGTAGAGCTACTGAACTATCATACAAAATCAAAAAGAAAAATTAACGTTGATATCCCTATTATATATGATGTCAACAGGCCGTCCTTAATAAATTTTTCTCAAGGTGACACTAAATCTTATGTTTGTACTGTTTCTGGGAAAGAACTAGCAATCGCAGCGTCTTCGGAGCCTCGTGATGCAATATTTGATTTAAATGTTCGCCCTTATTATGGCAGTCGAGGCAAAGTAAATAAGGAAATTTGGGATACATGCACTAGCGATCAATCCGCGCGATTCTGGTTTCTAAATAATGGAGTAACGATGGTTTGCGATTCTTTCGATTTTAATAGCGACCCCGACTTGCCATGTGTCAAACTTACCAATGCTCAGATTGTAAATGGATGTCAAACTACAGTTACATTACGGGAAGCTTATGAAAAGCAACTACTTCAGGAAGATACTAAGGTTCTTTTAAAAATATACGCTACTGACAACCCGAACCTTGTTGAAAGAATAACGTTAACCACAAATAATCAAAATAAAATTACCGATAGAGATCTACGAGCAAACGATCCTGTTCAGAGAGACATCGAGCAATTAATGCTTGATAAATATGGGTATTTTTACGAACGAAAAAACAAACAGTACAGTAACCTCAGAGGTCCAGACAAAAAGAAAGTTGTGAACAGCCCAAAAGCCGCTCAAGCTTATCTTGCAATTGTCAAGTTTAAACCTGCAAATGCTAGAGGATATCTTAGTGCGATTTGGTCTGATCATTATTTAGAAATATTTGAGAAAACATCAGTAGCAGATTTACTTGCTTCATTCAAAATCCATCAATATTGTCACTCAAGAGCTCTTGAAGCTAGACGTAACAGCGATATTTCCGGAGTCGAACGCGACTGCTCTGTGTATGGAATCTTTCAGATAGCTAGAACTATGGGTTTTATTCTTACTGAAGACAAATGGGGTCACGGAAACTTGGAATCAATAGAAAAGTTATTACAGGATATGGAAAGCGAAAAGTTATTGATGGATAGCTACGATCAAGCACTTAAAATTGTTGTTAATCTTCGCGAAAAAGACAGCAAGGAATATAAGGTTCCAGCAATGTACTTCAAAAACGGAATATCCCAACGAAAACTAAATGCAGAGTTAAAATCAACTACCAATTAAAATATGTCAAATATTGAATCAGAAGCATTCACTGAACGCATGAGAGCGGCGATATCTCTGAGCTGGGTTATGTTTTCGAGAAAAGTTGGGAGCGGGTTGATACCAATTAATAAAGAAGCATCTATGCAGCTACAATACGCCTATGTATTGCAACAACTCATTCCACTTATCACCTTCCACGAAAATGAATCATTTGAAATTGAGTTGGAGACAGGTGTCAATATCAATGGGCGATTAAAAGAAATTGACTTGCTTTTTTCCGGTACATTTGGAGAAGATAAGCACGTTATAGCTATTGAAATGAAATGCTACCGGACACTGTCCTCTTCTGGTGGTAATCGTGGTGCTACTGATATATTCATGAAGGATGTATATGAGGATTTACGGCTGCTAGAGGAGTATATTGATGCAGGCATTTCAGATGAAGGCGTGTCATTGGTCATGAATGATTTGGAGCGATTGGTTAAGCCTAAAAAGAAAACTGCGAAATGTTGGGATTATGATATTTCACAAGGCGCATCTTTCGGCCCAATATCGCTAACCACGCCAATCGGAGGTAAAGAAGTAAACATATCACTCAATCGAGCTTATAAGCTCAACTGGATTCAGTACGGCTCATTTTGGTTTTTAGAGGTACAAGGCAAGGCCAATACTATTTGACTGATTCCAACGGGTTTCTTCCTAATACCCTAGCTTGGATTGTTTCAATAATTGCACTTTCTTTCCAAACTATCCCTAGCTGTGCTTCAAGAGCATTATCACCGACCCTCCCTGAATATATTCCAATGAATCGATGCCCAGTTCCAAAAACTGCATCATCAGGTATTTGCTTCCCTTCTGGAGCCCAAAAACCTGATTCCTGAGCATATACTGGAGAACCAGACATGCCACTCTTAGTAGCTGTATCTATATAAAACATTGGCAAATTATTTAGATCTATATCTGGCTCAGAGGCAATACTAGCTCGCTTCCAGATTGGAAATTTAGCACCACCCGAAAGTCCAATAGGATACCCTAAAACGAATGCATCCATCCCCGGTCTAACATCTAGTTTGGAAAGGGCCAACTTTTCAGAATTGGCGGTAATTGTCAGCATATTAGGAAGGCTGAAATCATTTACAGGTACGGCAACAAGATCAACTTTATGCCTGAAAGTTGGATGTTCAAACCAATGTGGATAGAGTTGATCGTCGTCTTTATATAAGTTACAAGTGTATTCCCTATAATTGATCTCAGAAAAATTTGCTTCAATTGGATTTGTTACGGGTATATATATTCTATATTTATTGGGTGTCGCACCAGTAGTTTCTGATATAGGCTGCCCATTATCTGGCCTGCGGCCTGAAAAATTGTGCCAGTTTGTAATTAGAAATATTTCGCCATCTAACTCGAAAAAAAAGGCTGTTCCGGATGAAAGTTTTGTGTCGTCAAGATACATGGATAACTGGACTGGAACACATGATTTTTTCTGTTTTATTTTACTTTTTTTAAATTTCTTCATTAATAATTTAGATTTAGAATAACAACATGATACAACTTATATCATATATTTTTCGCTTTGCATTTCGTAAAAGTATGGTATTTTAGAAGTAGAAAAGATGTTAAACCGTGGCGGTGTGTCCGCCAAGACTGACACCACCACGGAAACTTCAAAGCCTTATTTCTTCTCGATAGTCACCGAACAAGAAACCGATAAGCTCTTAAATCTAAGGGCGAATCGGGCTTTTAAGCTTTTTAGACTTGGCTTAGTCATAAAACCTCGCCTAAAAAGATGTTACCCGCAAAATTACGGGCATCTCTATAATAGGACGCCAAAGAATAAGCTCAAGAAAAAAGGTTTATGTTGTAAGTTTTTGGTGTGTTTTTTTTGCCACACACTCAGTTGCTAATTTAACCCGTATTCTTCTTTATAGTTAAATTCATTGTCAATCAGGGTGTGCAAGCAACTCTGTATGTGTTGACTGATGCAATCAAGCTGTTCGCTCTGAACGTCTGTTTCTGTTGGCTTTAAGGGGAAGGCTCCAACGCTGGGCATAAGGTTACTATCCCGATAAGTCTTATTGGGATTGCGGACATACAATTCATTTATACGCTCACTCCCTGGATAGAGAACATAACTGCCTCTTGTGCCAAGTACGGCGTCGCGGTAGGTGTGCATCTTGTGAATGTCTTCCCGCTTGAATGACGATATTATATCGTCACCACTCAGCTCTGATTTCCACTTCGATAAATCAAGGCGGTATTTTGCATCAAAATGCAGCCAGTGAACGATGCCATTCATTTCCATAGAAATGCTCACATCGGGATTAAATACGCCAGAATAGGAATCCGCCCACTGGGTAGATTTGTCATCTATAAGATTAAAATCTTTATTGTAATAAAGATGAAGAATGACTTGCTTGTCGTCATGGGTGTAAAGGAATTTAATCGGCTTATCATTCTTACTGATAAGGTCTTTCATAAACTCTCTATCCCGATTCATGAAAGATAGCTCTGGATCACCTGTAGAGTCTGTCAGATGACAAAGCAAATCATGCATCATCAGATAGCACCACATTTCATAAAGATGAAAGACCGGCTTTATATCTCCGCCAACGGCAAGCAACGTGTTTTCGCTTTCGAGTTTTATACTCAAGCCAAAGGCAAGGTAGAACATCATAAACTCGCGGTAGCCTTTACGATTAGCCATTACCATTGAATTTGGAAATTCTTCGCTCGTGCCTATCTCCTGCCAGAAAGGATGAAACAAAATAGCATCGAGTTCTTCACTCCAGCTATACATCGCATTATGCGAGGCTTCATATTTTTTAGGCATTCGCCTCTTTAAATGCTGTAATCGTTCCCGCAGTAGCATGAGTGACGTTTTAACAAAGCGATTATCTTTCGTGTCATAAGAGGTTTTTATGCGGCGTTCGGGTAAGGTTAACGGCGTATGCCCTGAAAAACTGTCCTTTAGCACTCCGCCTTTCATGAAATCATAATCAATAGCGGATTGTGCTAATGTCGCCCAATCGGGATTTGTAGCAAAAGCGGCATTTTCTTTGGCAATGACTGACGATATTTTTGATGAGGGGTTATTGATAATCTCACGCACATAATTGGTCAAACGGCCATTGCGAAATAACCGTCTGAAAGCCATTAACTCTGCCATTGGTGATGTTTCATTATCAGTCGAAACCCCAAAGGCAGTTTCAGTGGCATTGTCAAAGCGTATCAGCAAGGAAGCGCTATATTCTGAAATTTGATGAAGAAGCTGCTGAAACTCTTCGTAGTAATCGAGCTTTTGTGTCAGCACTTCAACAGGAATAGAAATCGACGTGCCTTGCTCGACCTCAATATCAAGATAAGCTGTGCCTGCGCTATTCTCGAAATTAAACCGCCCCGTAACACGATAACGACCGCCCTGAAGCTCTGTACAGGAATCGGGGCCGTTAAATTTCACAATATGTTTAAGGCCGCTATTTGAAAACGGAAAGATCGGATTTTCTTCGCAAGCTTCCAAAAAGGCATTTGCCGTTAGTGGTAACTCAATAGCAAATTCATACTCTGTGTTATCACGCAATTGGATCTTCTGGAAAATATCGGCATCTGCATCATAAGCTAATAAAGGTACACCTCGGCATGGTTTATCGTCAGGAATACCACGCACAAGGCTACCTTCAAGGTCAGTAATCAAAGCATCATTAAACGCCCTGACTCCATTAGGGTAAAGGCTGAATAGAATACCTGAATCAGCAATAATGAGTTTACGCACTCGCATCATAAGGTCGAGAAATAGTTAGCAAAGCCTGTACTCATGACATCTTTACGCATCTGCTCCAGCTTCTCGGAAGATTGTATTAAACCTTCTTTCTCAAAAAGAGCTTTCATGCCTTTGAAAATAGGCGTTAATGTATCTCTATTGCCATGAATCTTGGGAAGGATCTTTTGTACCGTCACACGATCAAGAATCTCGGTTTTTGAGTTATATCCATCTTTAGCTGAGAAGTTATCATTAAGCTTGCTACATACAGAAATATAACGGCGTACCTCATTGGTCGTGCGTGGGCCAAAACGGAATTTACCTAGCACATCGTACAGTTCGTCAAGATAAGCGTCATAATCGGAGCTGAGTTCAATGTCAGCGCTGCTCGTCATGAAAGAAGATAGTTTCTCAGTGGAAACACCTAATATATCCTCTTCAAGCAAAGTGAATTCATGCCCCACACTTGATGGCTTGGGTGGTGCGTATTGGATGACAAAGGAACGATCCAATACTTTTGGCGAAAACATATAAGTGGTTTCATCCATGTTAACCGTACCGATGAAAAACACATTATCTGTAATGTAGAGTCCTTTGTTATCAATCGCATTAAGAATGTAAGTGGTCTGAATAGGATCGGTAACACCTGATTTATAGAGTAAATGCAATTCTTCCAAACCAAGAACAGGTTCGGCTTTTTTCTCTTTGGCGGTTTCCATCACTGAGAGGAATTTAGAAAAATACATCTCAACATGCGAGAGGTTCATTTCATCCAAGATGATAAAAAATGGAATGCTGGCATATTCGGGATAATTAGCTTTAAGCAAAGTATCAATCAGTTTGGTTGATACATAATTCTCGCCCGACCTGCCAAAAGGATTTTTGTAGCCAAGTAAATGACGGCCATCTGTCCAGCCTGCCTCTACGGGAATGAAAGCATGATTAAAGTCCGGTTCATCAGGCACAGGATTCATTTTCGCGGCAAGGTCTCGAATGGTTTTCGTTTTGCCTGTGCCAGTGGTTCCTGCAAGAATCACAAAAGGCTTGGATGCCAGTGCTGAAATCAGCACCGCACTGGTTTGTGTATCCTGATCTACAAGGTCAAGCTTGGGTGGTTCTTCCTTCTTAACCTCGTCCCCTTCAAGCCATTGCTTAAACTGCTCCATTGATATACCAAGCACATCATGAAAGCCGTAATAAGCGCACTGCTCGTAAAAATCCCGTGAAAAATAATCATCGGCTGCCGGTGGATTCCAACCCGTTTTTCGTAATTTATAACCAATGACCTTTTTTACAAGTGGGCCGATTTCTAAAAGGAAGAGAGGCGAAACATCATAATAGGTTTCATGTGCGCCCTGATTAAGTGGACACATACCTTGCTTATTCATTGAATAGACAAGGTTTGTATAGGCTTTTTCTGCGAGATCATCCCGCTTTAAACAACCTCTCATTTCCGATAATTTGGATTTAGAAAGCACTTCAATAAGAGTCTTATGAGAATAAATTATCGAAATGAATACTAATGCTTCTATAGCTTTATCGCCTAGATGCCGTACTTCGTCCCACACTTCAGGGAATTCTTGTGTAGTTTCATTGTAAGAAAGCATTCCCTTTATCTGAGCAGCTTCGATATTAATGCCTTCATAGACACCTTCAATATTATCGAGGATCTCATCTCGTGGATGTTTTTTGATTACCTCCGCGACCTTAAAATAGCCGTTCTTGGTAAGTGATACTTTGAGTGCATCAAGACCTTTCGCCATTATTTTTTCCTCGCTAATAACATTAGCTCTTTAACGTCACGCGATCGGTCTTTCAAGCGTCCCATCGTCATGTGTGTATGATCTAAATCTTCAACCCAAACTTCATAATTCGATTTAAGGGTTTTCTCTGATATATCAAGCAATGTCTCCAGTGAAATCATAGCTGAATCACTGTAACTCAAAGCAAGGTTAGCACCCGCCTTTTTAACGCCAGAAAACAAATCCTCAAACGCACCGTTAACCTGAGTCCTAATACAAAAAGGTGATTGATGTCGTTCTTCTCTATAGCGGCCTTTGACGATGCTGCCACCTTTGATTTGTAGTTCTGGGTAATCATATAGGCAGAGCGTTTCCATTGCATGGTAAAAGCGACTGTAATGTACAAAGGCGTAAGGTGGGTCAGCATAAACGGTTCCGCCGTTTAGCTTTTTGAGGCAGTCTGTGTAATCAAGTGTGGTAATAGAGTGATTTAAATCGGTGACGTTTTCTTTTGACCAGATGATCATCTGGTCGAGTTTGTTGATGAAGAGATCCTGTAAGATTTTCTGTCGATAGATATTTATGTCGAGCATTGATGATTCGGTCTTTGCATCCCGATACTGCGCATAATGTCCTGTACCCTGACTGCTATAGGCCATCGCATGTAGTAATGTTGACATTGTAAGCGCATATTCTGCCTGCTTGAATTCTCCGCTTTTAACACGCTTATCGATAGCCTGTTTTATCGCATCGATCCAAAGACACTGCTCCGCAGACCACCAAGTACCCGAATAAATTTTTACGAATAAGTGATAGTGATGGCGGAATGTTTGATTGATGAGCGATCTATTGCGCTCTTCAATCTCGTTAAATTCCTCCAAAGTGCTAAAGCCTTCATAATCAATAGCGATGGTTATTTTTGATCTGGCTTTTTTGTAATTATCCTTCGCATCCTGCATCAGAGATTCTGTGTCAATCTTCCTGACTGGTTTCAGGTAAACAGAAGCAATGAGTGATGAGTAATGCTGAATATCGTTAGTCAGAATAGGATAGGATGCGCCTAGCGCTCCCGACAGGCTGGCAGCTCCACTGAAAAGATCACATACAACGCCACCATCATATATCGACTGAATAGACTCAGAAACAAAGTTGATGATTTTCGCTTTTGAACCCATATACTTTATGAGCTGTGGGTAGGCTCTGGGTGTTACCGATTGGTCTTCTTCAGAAATATAATCTACGGCTGCTAGTGTGGTCATGTAAGTCGAATCTCCTAACGTATGTTTTTTTTTAATTGTGGCTGCTGCATAGAGTTATGTTCAGACTCGATCCATGCATCGATCTCACAGGACTTAAAGCGCCAAGATGCCCCTACCCGAAAGGCAGGGATTTTACCTGACATAGCCATTCTATATATCGTTCTATCATTGACCTTGAGGTAGGTTGCCACCTCTTTGACGGTCATAATTTGATCAGTCATGACGCTTACCACGCGGTTAGATCAGAAGTGTCGAAATTGTCGTAAAAGTACATTCCCGTACAAAGATAGTCAATGAAATCAGGTGGTTCCAGCCCAAAATAGGCTATTTCTCTGGGGTGTTGTCACATAACGCCCCAGATAGCCGTATTTTTAACCAGAGTAGAAGGCATGGAGTGGCCTGGCTTCCTTTTCGCTGGAAACTGGCAGGACGGCAGATTCCAGCGCGCCGAGGGTAGAAAGGCGGGATATTCCCGCCCCGTTGCTACATCAAACCCCGTTCCGCGAAGCTCACAACCTCTTCAGCCGATACAATGAAGTGATCCAATACCCGCACATCAAACAAGGTAAGTGCCTCCTGTAGCCTTTTGGTAATCTGTATATCGGCTTGGCTTGGTTCGCATACCCCTGACGGGTGATTGTGGGTAAAGATGATGGCTGCCGCGTTCAGGCTCAAGGCTTCTTTGGCAACCTCCCTGACATAGACAGAGCAGCCGTCAATCGTGCCCCTGAATAGCTCCCTGAATTCAATAAGCCTGTGCTGACTATCCAGAAACAACGCCCCGAAAATCTCATGCTCGCGAGTAGCTAAATGAAGACGGCAATAGCTCTTTACCGCCTGACAGGACGTTAACGAAAATGATTTTCTTTTTATGGTGTTGGTCAGGAGGCTTAACGCCTCCTGTATAACATCGCGTGATTCGGTAACGGCACGGTGATCGTAGAATATATCTAGCTGATACGGTTTCATGGTTACGCCCTCACGCAAAACGTTCTTCTAATTGCTGTTTGCGCTTACGTGCAGGCGTAGTGCTTCCATATTTACTTCTTATATCTTCCATGCTGTGAGAACCACGGCTACGGCTTTTCCAATCAGACGGACGGAAATACCAGCGTTTCTTTTTAGAGGCATATTTAAAGTTAGCTTCTTTAATCGCGTCTTTGTGTTTTCTGGTTTCGCCCGATACCCAAACCCATGCGCCGCAGATTTCAATGTCCAAACCGTCTAAGTGAATAATTTTATTAAGGGCTTCATTGACTGCTTCGCTATAATTTTCTTCGTTGGTATCAGTGTTGCTATTATCTGAATCACTGCAAGGAATTTCCCCGCTAAAGTCTTTGAGAATGTCATAAGCGGCATTAATCATTTTCATCATTTCCGCTCCTGCCGGATTACGATCTGGATGAAATTGCTGCGCTGCTTGTCGGTAAGCCTTTTTAATATCTTCTTGTGTGACTGTGCCTTTGATTCCAAGTAGTTTGGCTGCATCTTTAATATTCATGGTCTTTCGCTCCTGTTCTTAAAATTCACATTTCCCCCGAAGGGTTGAAAACCCTCACGGGAGCGAGGAACGAGCGACTTTCATGTTCTTGAGCAAGCCTAGAAAAAGTTATGGCTGGCGCGGGCAGAAGTGCAGCGACAACTCGGATAGAGCCGTCAGTTTTTCTAGGGTTGGTTAAGGTTATGGATTAAGCTGAGGCGCAGCCTTCGGGGGATAAACTCTTTTAAAAGTGGTACAGCTTTGCTGTTACCTATCATTGTTCAGCCAAGTGGAACGCGGCAGGCGTGAGTGATGAGTAACCCTTGTTTCTCGGCATTCTGAGAAATGAGCGATTAGCGAAGGTGAAGCAGCACGGCCAGCATGGACACGCGCCACTTCGGTTTATCTATCCGTTGTCAGAATTTAAATAGGCTCAATACTAAATGTTTTGGATAAATAAAAACCCTTGATTGAGGTGAGTTATTAGATGTTAATTTAATATTTGACTCAACCTTGCAACGTTGTATGTTGAAACTAAGTGTCAGTGCCAAATTCCACTACATGCATAAACAAAATAATAATAGAAGATGTATCTAAAAAGATGAGCAATCATAAAATCCATATTTTAGAAAAAGGTTTTAAGAAAAGACACCCTTACAAAAAGCTCCGTGAATTGCTCTTTAGTCCCTATTGGTTTCCAGTGGAATATTCTAGAGCGCAAATTCGAGACCGTGGCTATGAGGTCCATTTTTTCAAAGATGTAAGCGACGCTCTTTTTGATTGCGATATCCTCATTTTATCTTCACGCACCATCGACACCATCATTGCTACGGATAGTCGCTATGAATCACGTACTGCTTTCTGTATTGAATGCAAAGAAAAAGTGCCACATCTGGTTTGGTTTGATGCCAGGGACAGCGCAGGAAATTGTCAGTTTGATGTTCTTCCTATTGTTGATGCATACCTGAAGCGTTCGCTTTATAGAGACAGAAGCATATATGGAAAACCACTCTACTATGGAAGGGAATATACCGATTATTATCATCGTGAATATAACTTCATCGAACCGGTAGAAACAGAAAAAAATCCGCAATGTGAAACAGAAGTTTTGAATGATCTGTCACTGGTTAACAAAATGCATGCCGCTTGGGGTTGTGGTGCAGAATATCACTGGCCAACTTATAGCAAGCTAGACATTGTGCGTTATTTCGGCCATGCGGGACTTTTAAAATTCAGCCCGAACCATATCGTAGAACCTGTAACTCGTTCGCCTAAAGCAAAGAGGCATGTCTCATTCGCATCCCTTTTTGACGAAAAACGTTATGGAGTTAAGACCGTTGGCTATCAGCGCAAGTTAGGTTATGACGCGTCCGCTGCTTTGGATATTCCTAACAAAATTGTCGGGCGAGTACCCCGTAACGACTTTTACAACACACTTGCCGATGCAAAAGTAACCGTCAGTGTGTTCGGGTGGGGTGAAATCTGCTTCCGTGAATATGAAGCCACCTACTGTGGTTCATCTATTCTAATGGCTGATATGAGCAACATTGAAACCTACCCCAATTTTTATCAAGCCGACAAATATTACACACCCTTTAAATGGGACTTTTCAGATTTTGAAGAAAAATTACGTTACCTGCTAGACCATGATGACGAACGCATTGAAATTGCTACTGCTGCACAACAATTTCTTATGCAACAATGGACGGATGATGGACGTAAGGCTTTTGCTGATCATTTCATTAATATCATCACAAAATAGAAATGAAATATAGAGCAGACATAGATGGATTACGCGCACTCGCAGTTGTTCCCGTTGTCTTATATCACGCGGGTTTCACGACCATTAGCGGTGGTTTTGTTGGGGTTGACATCTTCTTTGTCATCTCCGGCTTTCTTATCACACGCATTATTATGGATGAAATCACGGCGGGTAATTTTTCCATCATCCGCTTTTATGAAAGACGTGCCAGACGTATTCTCCCTGCCTTGTTTATCGTACTGTTAGCCACTATTGGTGGGGCTTATTGGCTTTATTTCACGAGTGATTTTGTCAGCTTCAGCAAAAGCATCCTTTCTACACTTTTCTTCGTCTCTAACATCTTTTTCTGGACTGAGGCCGGTGATTATTTTGCGCAAGAAGCCCATACTAGACCTCTACTACACACATGGTCACTCGCGGTGGAAGAACAGTTTTACATCTTCTTCCCCATCGCGCTCATGCTGATCCATCGCTTTTTATCAAAAGGCCTAGCTGCTTTACTTTGGGGAACAACAATCTTCTCCTTCATCATTAGTGTTTATGGCATGTACCATCATGATAAAGCCACTTTCTACCTGCTCCCCACCCGCGCGTGGGAATTGCTGTTCGGCGCACTTGCTGCTACTGGCTATTTCGCACTTCCTCAAAAAAAGTCTATCCGTGAAATAGCTTCAGCACTGGGTTTTATACTCATTGTTGCCACCCTATTTTTACTGAATGATGAGCATAAATTCCCCGGTTATAATGCACTTTACCCCTGTCTCGGTGCATTGCTGATTATCACTGCCGGAAAAGACGACTTCACACCACGCTTTAACCAATTGCTTTCATTCAAGCCCATCGTTTTTATCGGGCTAATTTCTTACTCTTTCTACCTCTGGCACTGGCCTGTTTTTGTTTATACCAAACATTTCTTCTATGGCAGTTTAACCCTCAGCCAACAATGGGGTATGATTATCGCGAGCCTTCTGCTCGCGGCACTTTCATGGCATTTTGTGGAACGCCCCTTTAGAGGCAAAACATCCCCTTTCAACCGCAAACAAATTTTTACACTCAGTGGTGTCGGCATGGTCTTATTTGCTGCATTTGCTTACGTTGGAATCCAGCAAAAAGGGCTGCCGCAACGTTTTGATGGAGAAGTGCTACGACTCGCTTCCTATGAAAAATCAAAATATAAAGTACCCAGAGAGTGTCGTCCCGACAAACAAAAAAAGCCCCTCAAAGCACCTTCATGTATTGTTGATAATGCATCAGAACCTGCCAAGATTATTTTATGGGGAGACAGCCATACCGGCGCTTTAGCTCCTGTGCTTAGTAAAGCTTCAATACGTCATAACCTATCATTAGGGCATTATTATTTTATGGGATGCCCTATATTTTATGGGCTAGACCGAATGGATAAAACTGAAGACCTTTGTAAAGACTTCTGCAAACTCAGCGCACACAAAATCATTAATGATAAAAATATACAAACAGTTATCCTCGTAGGGCGTTGGTCAGATTACACACAAGGATCAACTTGGAAATATGGTCCAGCTGAAAAAAAGAAACGAGAATTTGGCACACTCGAAGAACGACAAGCTGATTACACCACAGCCTTTCACCAAACAATGGATGCATTGCTAAACGCAGGCAAAAAAGTGGTGCTATCATACCCCATTCCTGAAATTGCCTATAAAGTACCCAACACATTGGCACAAAAGCTGATGTTAGAAGGGCAAATGCCTGAGCAATTCGCTGTACCGTTTGAGAATTATAAGGAGCGTCATAAATTCATTTTCTCACTCTTTGATCGTTATAACCACCCTAACCTTGTCAAAGTTTATCCGCATAAATTGCTCTGTGATGACAAGGTGTGTAAAACCTACGCCAACGGACACGCGCTTTATTATGACGACGACCATCTCAGCCTAGAAGGTGCAGAATATATCCTGCCGCTATTTGAGCCTTATTTAAAATGATAGTAGATGGTCTTAGTCAGAATGAAAATGAATGAATTAAAAATAATCTATAATGGACTATAAAAATTATAATTTCTGCTTCATATGAAAAATATATTAAAAAAGATATTCCTGCCAACACCTAAACAACAAGTCACTATGACCGAAGTACGGTATCTTTTTTTGCTTAACCATCTCAAATCACTACCTCAAGCGGAAAAAAATATATTGGAATACTTTGACACTTTGCCATTTAGCGACGTTGAAGCCTTTTCTTTGATATATCAGTCAAATGATAATGAATTGAACTACGGAGAAATCGCATCTCTTTACGTGAGGCAGCAAGAAGATTGGCTAGCTTAGTCCATCGCTAAATCTTACAAGCTTTTAACTGTTTCTGATAAATACGGTTTTCTTTGGCTGTCATTTTTAGACTGCTGTATTTAGCTAGGACTGATTGCCAATGACGCAAATAATCACAGCGATAGCCATGATTTGGTGGCATCCATTCGGTTGGGCCTTTAGCACCTTTCTGTTGATTAAGGCCATCATCTACAGCCAGCAAGTTGTCAGGATCATTTGCAAATTGTTCCTTCTTTTCTGCTGACCATGTTGCACCTCCATGCGTGTGCGCCCATTTAAGGGGGATAACGTGATCAACATCTAGATCACTGGCACGGGTTATGACTTTCCCACTAAAAGGATCATGCCATTCTCCGCGTGATACATAGCAGCCATCCGGAGAATATTTCTGAGAGCCTTTAACAGCCTGATCGTTTAGAATTTCATGACGGGTATTCATGCAATCTTTATCAAAGTCAGACCAATGCTTCCAATCATGTCGATTGTAAAGCAGAACAACTTCACGGCCTTCCTCTATCGCTTCATCTACTGCGTCAGAAGACTGCTTATGAATCGTAAAGCATGGCTCGTTATGACAGTGATATTCCCCTGTGTTTTTATCTTTATGGCCGCCATTTTTATCAACGCGTCCAGCATGTGTTTGTGCATCGCTATATGTGATCGGTAGCAAGCATAAAGACACGAACAACGCAGTAATTATTTTTCCCATAACCCCTTCCGGCTTCTTAATAGTAGGCGTACTCTAAGTAAAAAAGGAGACGTTGTCATGGAGAATACAATACTTGAAGAGCAGTTAGCTAAGTTTATTGCGCGTTGCTTGTATAGAGGCATTTTTATCTACGATATAGATTTAAAAGAGAATCGGATAACTTTGCATTACACCTCTAAAAGCCATTAATGAGCGCTAACGACAGGTATATCTGACCATTTCGTTGTGTATTGAGGGGAAGTAAATTGCTGGCGCATATACCACGGCTTAGATACGCCCTGCGCTCCGAGAAATAATGTGCCTTTACCTTCAAGGCGATTAATGCGGTCTATGACTTCCATGAGCTTATCAGCTTTGTCGGATTGCCCTGGATGGAACAAATCAAACTGGTAGTCGTTCTTATCGATGATTTCAATAAGTCCGACCCCTGCCTTTAAAAAAGCATGACCTTCTTTGTAAAGCGCCGTTCCGAGTTGACGGACAGCATGGGTAATCACCCGTGTATCATCGGTAGGATATGGCAGCTTAATAACATGGCTGGCAGAGTGGAAATTCGGCTCAAACGGTGAGGTATGGATAAACACATGAACCGTTAAGGCCAAGTGATTCTGATGGCGGAGTTTTTCGGCTGCTCTGGCAGCATAAAGCGATAGCGCATTGAGTACCGGTTCTAATGTCGTAGCCTTTTTCCCAAAAGAGCGAGTGCAATAGATCTGTTTCTTTGCCGGAGGTACGTCTTCCAGTGCCAGACATGGAATACCGTTTAGCTCATTGATGGTACGTTCGATATTGACGTTACAGCGCTTACGAACCTGCTTACTGTTGCTGGTCGCTAAATCCCAAGCCGTATGAATATTCAGTTCTTCTAACCGTTTTGCCATACGGTTAGCAATGCCCCAAATATCCGTAACCTGCGAACGTTTAAGTACCCATTCCCATTTATGTGGTTCATCTAAAACACATACGCCGCCAGTGTGTGGCATCTTTTTGGCAACGCGGTTAGCAAGCTTCGCTAAAGTTTTGGTTGGTGCAATGCCGACACCAACCGGCATACGGATATGGTTCCAAAGCGTATCTTTGATGATGTGACCATAGTCTCTGGTATCAACAGGGATGCCCTGAAGCGCAAGGAACATTTCATCGATGCTGTAGACCTCGATGTTCGGAGAAAACTGATTCAGCGTTTTCATCACACGATGAGAAATGTCGCCATACAGCGGATAGTTTGATGAGAATATCGCTACCTTATGTTTGCGAAGAATAGGCTCGATTTTAAAAAAGGGTTGCAGATCGCCAATGCCTAATGCTTTGGCTTCTTTCGAGCGAGCGACAACAAAGCCATCATTATTGGAAAGCACAACAACAGGCTTGTCCCTTAAATCAGGACGGAAGACCTGCTCGCAGCTCGCATAAAAGCTATTACAATCAACCAGCGCGAACATGAGAACGTATCGAATGGATCACTACGCCCTCAACGCAAAGTTCGGAGTCTTCCCCAATAGGTATGGGGGCATAGTTGGGATTAGCAGACAGTAATTGTTTGTTGTGGGTATCGAGGATCTTGCAGGCCATTTCTCCGTCAACCGTCGCCACAACGATATGACCGTTTTTAGGTTCAACAGCACGGTCTACAATGAGAAGATCGCCGTCATGAATGCCTGCTCCCTCCATCGAATTACCCGATACGCGGCAATAGAAGGTCGCAGCATCATGTTTAATAAGATGCTCATTGAGGTCTAGCCGCTTGTCCATATAATCATCGGCAGGACTCGGAAAACCCGCCTGTACGGTAGCCAGATACAAGGGCAGCTCAAGCAGCGAGCGCGTTTCATGTTCAGTGAGATAGTGCAAACTCATAGGAATACCTGTATATATATCCAGTATTATGTGTACAAACTTTGCCTTAATCAAGAAAAATGGCACAGCCAAGCTCGCAGACCGCCTACAGGTCGATGGCAGCCAGTTTGTGTATGGGGGAAATATGACCCCAGGAAGCCTGATAAGCGTGGTAAGGGGGATCGGTGGGGAGAACCAGGTGCTACCCGCAACATGGTGGCTCTATCTCCAGCAGACCGAGCAAGGCTTACGCCCACACAAGGACTATTTCAGCGTTAATACCAACTATGCCAAGCTCCCCAAGAAGGCCGAGTACCGCAAAACCCGCTGCGTGATACCCGCCACAAGCTTTGTGGAGAGTCAGGACGGGAAACATCCCCATATACTGGAACCGGCTGATGGTAGTGCCATCGCCTTTGGTGGACTGTATAAAGAATGGACAGATAAGGTGACGGGCGAGATTATCTATTCAGCGTCCATCATCACCCTGAAAGGTCATAAGGCGCTAGAGAACATCCATCGCAAATCAACGCCCTTATGGTTGCCGGATGATGCGATAAATGACTGGCTCGATGATGGGATTACGGATACAGCCGTCTTTGATGAGTTATTGGAACCGGCATTGCGAACGCCACTGCGAGCAACACCGATAGATAAAACCATGTCTAAAAAGCCCGTGGGTGACCCGTTTGACATCAGCTAGTTTCCGGCAAGCCTAGATGCGACTTTCCGTGGCTGGGTAGATTCCTGCCTATTCAGGAATACCCATCTACCAACCATAGCCATGTAGTGGCGCTGTTCGTCCTCATTGAGGCTGAAATAATGGACGTGGTCGAACGCTAATTCGGAAAAGCGTTCCAGGAATGGCGGGGATTCTGACAGGACGCGGATATAGAGGCATATACCCGCAACATAGAACTCAATAAACAACGTGACATCATCAAAGACACAGCAATGCTCCTTGAAGAAATAACGGGGAGTGGGTGTTTCCCGTTCAGCGGTACAGCAATAGCAGGAACAGGAAACATGGCGCTTACTCCTGCCATTCTGCAAGATCATAGTTGCAGTCGCTCAGGAAGATTACTTTATCCCTTATCAGATCATCGCCTAGATAGGCATCCAGACCATCGGTACTGACTTCATCAGTGCCAGTCACACGGGTCATGAACGCACCTGTGACCACCGTAGAGATGTAATTGGCGCAGATAATGCCCCGTTCCACATCAACCAGTGCTTCTTCAACAGCATTAAAGGGATTGGAAAGGTAGAGGCGGATATCGCCCTCTAGGTCAGTCGTAGCACTGATATTACCCACGGTAATGCCATCAGGGTCAGTGATGAAGCTAGCAACCACTTGTGAGCCGTTAATACCCTCAAGATAGGTCGGTATCCAGTCCTCGGATATATCGGCAGCCTGAATAGTGTCGCTATCGCATTGCTGGAAGGTCACGTCTGTAGCGGTCACATCGCCGATCAGGTCATTGGTATGTGCTGCATAGCCTGCCGGAGCCTGAATACACACAATGCCGTCTTCCTCTTGGTAAACCACAGGGAAGATTGCCGCATCAGCGGTCATATTCTCCGCGCCGTCTATGTCTTCCGCCTCCTGATTCTCAAAGTGGAAATAGAGCTTTTCGTCTCCTTCAGCATCGAGCTGGCGGGTGACGGTAATAGGATGGTCATTACTGGCTATCTCAAAGGCCACCGCTGGCTCAAGGGCAAAGATCGCCACAAAGCCCACATCTGCCGTTGGCGTGAAGGTTGTCGGATCAGGGTCATTATCGGTATTTGAGGGGCTACTTGAGCTACCGCCACCGTTATCACACCCCGCAAGCATGGCGCTCAATGCCACGCCGAAAGCTAACTGCTTATACATGGTTCTTCTCCAATGGTCGTCAAAATCGGGAAATACGGTCAAATATTGAACCGCGCACCGCGATTATACGTGCTTTAGCACGTATACGCACGAGCTAGAGCACGTAACCATCCTCTTTTTGTTTAGGCACCGAACATGAGGGGACAATGAATAAGAAAACCGATAAGCCCAAAAAGAACCCTGTTGAAGAAAAGGTCAAACAGGTCTTGGCGATAACACTTAGGAAATACAGGACTGAGGCTCGTCGATCCCAGCAGGATGTGGCAACCAGATGTGAAATGTCGTTTCGTTATTATCAGGAGCTGGAGGCAGGGAAGAAAAAGCCAACTATTACAACATTATTCAAAATTGCTGACAGTCTGGAGGTCAACCCGGCAGATCTCATAGAGCCGATCTATGAAGCATGGCAGGAAATGAAGGTGGTAAACAAGGATGACTAATTTTCGTATCCCGGACTCATTTGATGAGCTATTGGATCTTCTTGAAAATGATAGCCGGATTCGTAAAAAGCAACTTCTCGAAAACATCGCTAACCAAGAAGATAAAGATACTAAGGAGTATTATAGCCTTGATTCTCCGGGCACTTCTGGTCGATTTAGAGACGAAATAGCTTCTGCCACTGGTTCGTTAAGACAATCTTTGTTTTATGGAAAGGTTATTGAGCATCCGCTGATTGCATTTACACTTTCGCTAACACGACGACCAAGCTCTGACAACGAGATTAGAGCAATGAACGGCAACAGTTTAATTACTATTTCGACAAGAGAGATAGAAGGAATTGGGGAACCCCCTTTGCCGTGCTGCAAACCGTCAAGAGCCTTTTGTATTTTATTATTAAAAAAATTATCAGAGAAAAAGATCAACAACTCAGTTATTGGTATAGAGATAGGTTCAAATCTTGCTGAAGAAGGATATAAATTAGGAGTAGCGCGTAGCGGAAAACTTGGTAAAGCCGATTTTAGGGAACATATAACCCGCGTTTATGCTTGCGAATATAACAATGATAAATTTGGTTTGATCGATGATCTTGATGGGAAAAAGCACATAATAATCGACGGAGAAATGGCTAATGAAATTCGTGATGTCACAGGCAAGTATGACGAAGCTATTTTTAGCGAATTCATGGATACGCTTACTACTGAAAGATTAAAGCAGCTTAAAACGACTTATGCATTGGACATGTATCTCATTATTGCAGACCGCCTGATGTTTAATAAAAACAAATCAGCTCAGCTCGTTCGCTGGAAAGAATTGCACCCGCTAAATGGTTGGAAGCTCGCTAACATAGAAGACTATATCGAAGAGATGCGTCGAGTTTTCTATCTCGTTGTACAAGACAGAAAAGATGTGAAACTAACTAAAGAAGGTTTGCAGTTTTTCCCAAATGGAAGCTAACGAGTTCTGTTATTATCTTTACTCTCAGCATCAAGACGATCAACGAAACTTTTAGATTGAGATTGTTCAATAAGCTCATCTAACTTCTCAAGAACTTTGCCGTTGCTTCCTTTAAGCTGCACGCCAATTTCTTCAGTAGATTGTCCAGTGTCCTCCATCAATTGCTCGATTTTTTCAATCGTTGAGTCCTGAGTCAACATGCCATTAACACCACTTATATAAGTATCGAGAACAAGTAGGTCTAAAGTATCAGCCATATCTTCATGTCCATCTTTACGTAACTCAGCATCTTCAGGGGGGCAGTTATCAATATATTCTTTACGGGCTAGATCGTAATCTATAACCTCCTCACGAAGCTCTTTTCCGAACTTATCATCAAAAGCTTGCCTCTTATCACGCGAGTCGTTACTGGCATGAGCCATTACATCTTCTGGTGGAAATTGTCCCATCTGCTTCCTTTGCATTGCTTCAGTAAAATAGTCTTTTACTAAACATACTCGGAAAACCTTAATAAATAGTTAATAGAAGTAGTAAAAACCCTCTAAAGTACCATCGCCTCCGGCTAAAGTACCATCTCCCGCCCCGTACAGTACCCAGATAAGCCCAGCTAAGTACCGTAGCTTTGGCAACGCTCCAGCACCATCATATTCCCATCCAATACATTGAATCTGAGATGCGTGAATATGACTGAACCCTTGTTAGAACTTCTCGGCTTGCTATATCGCGGACTCATTCTGTTGGCGTTATTCAGTTATGGAAACCAACAGAAAATTCTCCTTGATATGGCGAGAGGTAAGCGTCCTCCGAGCAACGATGTCAGCCTCATTCAGTTCTGGGTTTGGACGGCTGGAAATCTAATCGCTTCGCTCTACGCCATATTTCATATCCAGACCGACATACCCCTCATCATTTTAGGCTCCGTCAACTTCATAAACAGTTTCATCACCGCACTGCTTAACAGCTATGTGCATTACCTTCACAGCAAGAGGAAGTCATCATGATAGACCAACCTAAAACCACCATACATGGTATACAGCAAGCACTACGAGATTCAGCACGAGGGCCGCAAGCAGCCATTTTATTCGTGGCAGACTTAGGCTTCGCTTTAATGATGCCGTTACTACGGCGAAATTTAGGTGAGAATTTCTTTTCTCCTTTTTTGATACTTGTGATGGGCATCTTCGCTATCGCTATGTGTGCCGTATTCAAGGTGAGTCCAGTTTTTATCAGCATCTATCTGGGGATTATTGCTATTGCAAGTCTCTATCACAGCATTGTCATTGCTAAACGGAATCGGCGAGATGAAGAGTGGTATTCATGGTATGAAGGTGACTTCAATATTGAGCCACTCGTTAGAAAACTCCCCAAAGGAAATGACTACTGGTTTCGGGAAATCGTTTATGAACCAGCCCTAGTTCTATTGGTTGGCTTTTTCATTGGAAAACTACTTGATCCAGGGCTGGGTTCTGTATTTCTGTTTTCTGCTCCTTGGATGATGTTGCGCGGCATGTATGCTCGTATGCAGCACCGTAAATCCATCCTTGCAGCTCGTGACCAAAAGATAATCGCGGAACAGAAACTCGCTGCCATCTCCGGCGCTCCAGTTGATGAAACAAAGGGTTATGTTGTTAAGAACATCAACAATATGCGTCCTCACGACAAAGAAGCTTTAGCCAAACAGATGCTTAACGAACCAGATTTTGCGTCACTCTCCAGTACATCAAAAGCGTAACGCTATCTCTCGCTTGGGGCTGCGATGCAGCCCCAACCATTACTCACTATCAGAGGATAAAACAATGAATGACATCTATATCAATTTAGGTTTTCTCACACTGCTGGGGCATGTGGCTTTCTGGTGGTCGATGATTAAACCGACTGGCCTCGAAAACGCCATCAAAGTAACTGCTTTTCATGGCTGGTTAATCTGGTTTGTTGTTGCGTTAACCGGTTTTGTAAACGGTATTTTCAATGATCGTCCACTTGCCGAAATGCTCATGTTCGGCGCTCATACGATCTGTCTTTGTATCGACCTGTTTTTATCGGCACTTGTAAGAAACGAAGTGAACTTGAATAAAGACAGATTCAGAACATCGAGCATTTCACAAAAGCGTCTTTTCAGACTTTAAGCAGGAGTGACGATGAATGAGCTGGCTTTATTCGCAGGCGCTGGCGGAGGGATTCTCGGAGGGCATCTGCTCGGATGGAAAACCGTTTGCGCAGTGGAACGTGATGCCTACGCAGCAGGGGTTCTGGCGCAACGACAAAATGATGGACTTCTCCCGCCTTTCCCGATTTGGAGTGACGTACAAACCTTTGACGGAAAGCTGTGGCGAGGCTGTGTTGATGTCGTATCGGGAGGCTTTCCCTGTCAGGACATCAGCTTCGCAGGAAAAGGCAAAGGCATCACAGGAGAACGAAGCGGACTCTGGAAGGAATTTGCACGGATCATTGGCGAAGTACGACCGCCATACGCATTCATTGAGAACAGCCCAGCTCTCATTATTCGAGGACTCGATGTCGTTCTCAGTGACCTTGCCCTCTGTGGGTACGATGCTGAGTGGTTGTGTTTATCAGGCAAAGCCTGTGGAGCCGTCCATCTCAGAGACCGAATCTGGATTCTCGCTGCCGACAATCGGAGCCAACGAGATGAAAGGTTCGGGAAAGAACCGTTACTCAGGATCGATCCATTTCCGTGGGGCAAAGATGTCAGAAGGCTTGCGGAACTGCGAAAGCGATCCGATATACCTCAACCCCTTATTCGCAGAATTAACCATGATGTGGCCTTCGGGATGGACAGACTTAAAGCCATTGGCAATGGGCAGATTCCACGAGTGGCAGCAACAGCATTCCATACATTAATGCGGAGAATAGACCATGAAAACCATTGAACATATTTACGACAGCACATTGGAAACTAACGGCGAATGGCAACCCTTCACTGAACCGGAATACAAAGATGAAGTCACGCCGATTATTGAAAAACATGCCGCTAATCTGGATGCACGTATACGCGAGGCGTTACAAGAAACGGATGCGTCATTTTCCGAAGTAAAGGAACGCTACCAAGAGCAGGATTGGAGTAATGTTGCAGAAGAAATCTGGGAAGCGTTAAACGAAATTGACGACTCCCCTGTAGGTCAGCTCGTTCACGGCGTTGTTTATGGCATAAATGAAAAAGTCGTTGAATTGCTCTCAATCGTTTATGACAAAGCGGCAGAACGGTTCGGCGAAACCCTCACGACTACCATCAACGATCAAGCGGCTTATGATCGACTGGTAGACCCGCTTATTAAAGAAGCCTATGCCGATTTATATGAAGCCTTTTTTGAGGCTTATGACGAGCATGGCTGGACTGAACATGATCCGACAGAGCAGCAGCCCCCACGCGAATATTACGAGCAATATGAACCCGATAAGCTCGAACAATTTGACGAAGCATATACGAATTTCGACTTCCCTGATGAACTGCCTCCTGCCTTAGTTGGTAGCTCTCCTGATAAACCACTTTCACCTCTGAGCGGTGAATCATTAAAGGATTATCTGGAGGCTATACCGGCAGATAACAGCCAGTACGTTGAAGCTGGGCAAGGCATAGAGAGGTAATGGCTATGACTAATAAATCGGGCTGGCCAGCGACATTTATAAAGATGCCGGTGGAACTACAAACGACCTATGCAGAGGCGTTTCCAGAGAACGTCTTTTGGGGAACAGTTGGCTCCGGCAAAACCAGCGGATCAGGCATTCCTCTCAAAGAAAGTAAACCTGATTTTACTGCAACTGAGGATACCGAACATGAGTGAGGAATGGGATTTGTCGATGTCGTTATTGCCGCTTTCTGAAAGTGATGTTTTGACGTTGGAGGAAGCGACTCGTGGCATTGCGATTTTTGGTGCTACAGGCAGTGGTAAAACGTCCGGTAGCGGTCAAGCAATTGCTCGTAGTTATCTACGAAGTGGCTTTGGTGGACTGGTACTTTGCGCTAAAACGTCTGAGGCCAATTGGTGGCGCCAGCTGGCCGAAGAAGAAGGTAGATCTAAAAGCATCGTCCATATCCATGACGGCGCGGATATGATGTTTGATTATCTCGACCATGAGATGACACGCGACGGCGGCGGTCACACGGAAAATATCCTCGATATTTTCATGCAGGTTATTGCCATAACCCAAAAGACTGACCTCTCTCAAGGCGAGAATGCATACTTCTTTCTAGCCTGTAAACAGCTCCTTCGCAACGCCATTGATCTCTGCCGTATGGCATACGGCAGAGTATCGCTGGTTGATGTGTACAACATCGTTGCGAGTAGCCCAACCAGTCCAGAAGATTTACAGTCAGAAGAGTGGAAAGCCAACAGTGAATGCTTCCAAGCATTAGCGCTTTGTAATGAGCGTGAGAAGGAAAAACAGGAGGCACATCATGGCGTATAAAAATAACCATGAACTTGACCTTTGCGCTCGTTATTTCCTGCGGGAATATCCACGTTTTGGCGACAGGTTACGTTCCTCGATAACCAGCATTTTTACCGCCAGTGCCGACCCGTGGATGAGAGGTAGTTTGCGCCGTTTATTCTCCCGTAAAAAGGAAGATGGAGGTTTCTATCTTGATCCTGACCACTGCAAGGAAGGCGCTATCTACCTGTTCGATTATCCCGTCAAAGAAGGTCTGGTTGGTCGAGTTGCACAGTCCATTTACAAGCTTATCTGGCAACAACATATGGAGCGTCGCAATGTCGCTGAAGATGGTGGTCGTCCGGTCTTTCTGTGGGCAGATGAAGCGCAGAATTTCCTGCTGGCAGAACAAGATGCCTTGTTCGCTCAAACGGCAAGGTCATCAAGGATATTAACTGTTCTGTTAAGTCAGAATATCAGTAACTTTTATACCGCTCTAGGGCAAGGCGAACATGGCGTTAACCAGACCGAATCGTTGCTGGGGAACATGGCGACGCTGATCTTTCACGCCAACACTCATGAGAAAACCAACCGTTGGGCATCGACCGTTTTCGGTAGCCAGTGGACGCATACCGCTTCCTTTACCAGTGGTGATTCAGACAACCGTTCTTTCGGCGAACAACAAAGCAATCTGTCGATGGGATCGAGTAACAGTACCTCCATATCTGAGCAACAACGAAGTGTCGTAGAACCGCGAGAATTTGGTCTGCTTAAAACAGGTGGTGCAGCCTTTGATTATGAGGTTGAAGCATTGATCTCACAGGCAGGACGCATCTGGAATGCCACAGGTAATAACGTCCTAAAAGTCACTTTCGATCAGCGAAATCACTGAGGTTAAAAACATGCTAGATGCAACCGAATTAGAAGACATTGTTATCTCACTGCACGAGAAAACGCAGCTCTCGGCTGAACAGTTTAAGGGGCAATTATTCATCGAGGAAATCGATAAAACACTTGCCCGAATTCCTCCTGAATATCAGGACGAATTTATGCAGATTGCCACCCATTATGGCTACCAGTCTTATAGCGAACGTGAGTTGAACTTTTGGCCGGAGTCAATGGGATTTGATGATGCGTTTTATGACGATCTATTTCCATTACAGGGTGATAACAGTCTTCACTAAAACACTAGTTACCCCTCAATTGGTATCTGCCATTGCCCCTATTTTGACAAGGGGCTGGCAGTCCACCCTGACGAGAGTCAGTGTGGCAAATATACCTTTGGGCTGTGCAAAGGGGAGATGTCTGTAGGGGTAACTAGTGTTTAGTAGTTGGAATAGTTCATGTAACCGTTTAGCTAGACCGAGAAGGAGTAAATTGTACTAATGCTACGAGTCTATGCATCCACCAATGCAGAACAAGCCAAAGCCTATTTCAGCTCTGAGTTAACCAAAGGTGACTATTACTTTGGCGCTCAGGAAATTGCCGGTCAATGGGGCGGCAAAGCAGCAGAAAGACTGGGTTTGTCTGGCGAGGTCACGCAAGAGGCGTTTAACCACTTGGTTGATAATATCAACCCGCAAACAGGTGAACGGCTCACGCCTCATAATAAAGGCAATCGTCGCCCTGGTTACGATATGACTTTCAGTGCGCCCAAGTCTCTCTCGGTGCTGTATGAATACAGCAAGGATGAGCGCTTGCTGGAGGCGTTCCGTGAAGCCGTGCATGACACGATGAAGTCTATCGAAGAAGGGATGCATGTGCGGGTTCGCAAGGACGGCTTGGATGAAGACCGACAAACCGGCAATCTCGTCTACGGCTCATTCGAGCATTATACAGCTCGACCTGTTGAAGAGCTTTCGCCAGACCCGCAATTGCATATGCATTGTTTTGTCATGAATGCTTCTTATGACGAAGTAGAGCAACAATGGAAAGCCGGACAGTTTGGCGAAATCAAGCGCGATGCCCCCTACTATGAAGCACTGTTTCATTCGCACTTATCCGACAGCTTAACCAAGCTTGGATTGGATATTGATCGTGACGGGAAATTTTGGACGATTGACGGCATTGACCGTGAAACGATAGAGAAATTTTCAAACCGAACGTTACAAATTGAAGAAGTAGCGAGAGAAAAAAACATACTCAGTGATAAGGCGAAAGATGTCCTCGCAGCACAAACCCGTAACCCCAAAAATGGCGGCATATCGCGTGAAGCATTGCGGGAGGTTTGGTGGGATAGGCTTGATGACTCTGAACGCGAAGCGCTCGACAAATTAAGTGACTTTGATCCAGACAGTGATCCCAATTCAGATGTAAAACGACGTGCGGTTCTGGCAGAAAATTATCTCGATTATGCCATTAACCATCAGCTTGAGCGGCAATCGGTTGTTCCACTTACGCGACTCAAAGAAACCGCCCTACGTGAAGGGTTCGGGCAGATCACTTCGGATGATCTGGAAGCGGCCTTGCTACGTCGTGATGATGTCATTCAGGTAGAGAAAAATGGTCGTACATTTGCAACCACTAAAACAGTGCTTCAGGAAGAACGAAATATTATTGATTTTACGTTCGCCGGTTACGGTCAAGAGCGAAAGCTCAACGCCAATTATGAGATCGGAAAAGTCACAGATTACGAAAGTAACACAGAATTTGAACTGAGCGATGAGCAGAAAGCAGTCGTCCATAACCTGCTAGAAAGTCGCCATCGCATTCAGGCGGTTCAAGGTAAGGCCGGTGTCGGTAAAACCACCATGATGGCAAGCCTGATTGAAGGCATTGAAGATGGTGGTGGTAAAGCTGCGATTCTAGCGCCAACTGCCGATGCAAGTTATGTCACGTTGCGTGCTGACGGCGAAAAATACCGTAACGAGACCATGCAAAACGCCCAGACATTGGCGAAGCTGTTCAGCAGTGAAAATCTCATGGAAGAGAATCGCGGAAAGACGCTGATCGTCGATGAGGCTGGCTTGATGAGCGTGGGTGATATGCACTCGCTCTTTGCTGTGGCAAATGGCTTTGATAATCGCATCATTTTGGTTGGCGACACAGCACAGCATAACAGCGTGAGTCGCGGTGATGCCTTCCGTATTTTACAGGAAGAAGCGGATCTCGAAACTCTGACGTTGGAAAACATCAGGAGACAAAAAGGCCAGTATAAAATTGCCGTTAGTGACATATCCAAAGGTGATGTTATTAAAGGCTTTGATCGGCTCGATAAGCTGGAAGCCGTCACCGAAGAAGGCGATGACGAAGCGCGCTATCGGATGCTAGCCGATAAATATGCCACTTACCTTGATAAGGGCGAATCTACCCTGACTGTTGCACCCACTCACGCAGAGGGCAAGAAAGCAACGGAGGCCATTCGTGAGGCATTAAAAAAGAGTGGTCAGATCAAGAAGAAAGAGGCTACTACTACGCGCTATCGCAACCTGCAACTGTCTGAAGCCGAGCGCGGTTCTCGTCATAAATTCAAAGCGGGGCAAATGGTTCGCTTCCAGCAAAATGCCAAGGGAAATATCAAGCGAGGCTCACAGTTCAGCGTATCCAAAGTGGATAAGCAGCATGTCTGGGTCACTGATAAACAAGGTAATGAATCCAAACTCGACTTGTCGCAATCCAGCCGATTTAGTGTGTATGAGAAGCAGGCTATCTCGCTGGCTTCAGGTGACAGCATCCGAATTACGGAAGGTGGTAAGTCCAAAGATGGTAAACGGCTTATCAATGGCTCTATCTACAAAGTTGATAAGGTGCTGAACAACGGTGATGTGAAGCTCACTAACGGTCGTGTACTGGATGCCGACCAGGGTAATATCAACTATGGCTATGTGACCACTTCCTATGCCTCTCAAGGAAAAACCGTTCAGCATGTTCTGATCGCTCAATCCACAGAAAGCGGTGGCGCTTCCAGCGCCGAACAGTTCTATGTGTCTACCTCCCGTGGTAAGAAATCTGTAGAGATTTTTACCGACGATAAAGAGGAACTACGCAATCAAATTCAGCGTAGCCATCAACGTTTAAGCGCCACTGAGCTTACCAAGAATCAACCGTCCATATCTAAAGCCAAACAGCAAGAGATTCAGCGAATCATTGCCACACGGGAATTTGAGCGAAGACAGCGTATGGCACGGGTCAACCCTTCACATCCAGCCAATCAACAATGGCAAGATCGTTTAAGGTCTTCGTCAGATAGAGGGTTGTCGCGTGAGTGATTCTGTTAACGAGATTATGGACTCTCTAAATAATAATTTGGGGAAGAGCAACAAACGTCCGTGGGCTAAACCTGATAATACTGCACAACAGTCTCATGAAGTCGATGTCCAGACACTTAACTTCTTTGTATCTGAAAGCGAAGAAGACTCGTTTCCCTTCTCTCAAATTCAACACATGAAACGCCGGAAGGATGCCATTCATGTGTGTACTTATACAGCCAACATTGTCATTAAAGGTAAGGATTTGAAGTCGCTCTACAGCCAGTTACGAAGATATAAAATATCTAATGTGGCTGTTTCTCCTGAAGAGTTGGAAGGGAATGTTCATATCGACTCCATCACAGTTAAATACCACAGAGAGGAAGAAAATCATGATTGATAATCAAACGTCTGATCTCGTATCGAAACCCATGCCTGCTATCGATTTACCTTCTCTTGATGATGATGCGATTAAGTCGCTCATCGCCGAAGGTTACAAGGAGCTGGATAAACGCAAACGTCAGCGGATTAAAGATGCTAAAGATGAAATCAATAATTTAGCCGCCAGTGTCGGCATAAAAGTCTCTTACCGCGAACCATCAACTCGCAGAAAACGCTCTACTATCGAAAGTAACTAGAAGTAACTTGAGAAAAAAAGACTGCCGCTGACGCGGCAGAAGCGGCACGCTTGCAGCGTGAAGAACAGCACTAGCTTGTTTTTCCGCTGCGAGTATTTAGATTACCAAGTCTTGCGCCTGAATCCGTTGAAAACACACTAATGGGTTTAGCAAGGCGATCAGTATATGCGGCGAGGTTTCAACCTAACGTGGAAAAGTTGCTGCTGGAAATTCTGAATGAATTGAAGGCTCAATCAGCCGAACAAACTGACCTCTGGCAAGCGAGTGACATTGCACGTTACTTGCGCCTGAGTACGTCTTCTGTGCAATCGCGTGTGATTACACGGAAAGACTTTCCACGCGCCGTTGTTATACCTACTGATGGCGGGTCGGGTGGGCGTAGATGGTACGCTAAAGAAGTAAAGCATTGGATTTCTAGAAATAGAGAGCCATTAAGTGCAAAGGCGTAGTCTAGCTACGCCTTTGCTTTTGAGGGTTAGGCAAATAAATCATATTGTTTTGGAGCCTTCATCATTAACTCATTTATGTAATTTAGCGCTCCCATGTGATTAAAAATATGTGAGTATTTGAGGCTCAAGCTAACATATAATTCGGCGCAACTACTACTTTCATCAACCTCTCCATGCTGTTTACGGTGTGCGCGTAGCTCAACGATTAAATCACGGTAACGATCAAGATCTCTTTTTAGTTCATTGCGGCAATGTAATTTAAGCTCTTTCATTTTATTGCTACGGTTAGGTTCAGGCTTTTTGTCGATGGCTTCAATTCTATCCTTGAGGTATGAGCGGTATTGTTCCGCTTTAACCTCAAGCATGATTTGTGTTGGGCTTTGTATTTTTCCTCCCAGCTTGTAATACCAGGGATGTCCGATAGGATAAGTGTTTTCCATGACAACCTCCCTTAATCTATGGCTCGAAAGATAGTTGCGGCATTGGGATGCTCCGTTGCGTAATCATTGAGATGAAGATAAAGCTTTGTGAAACGAGCTGAGGCAACGCTATTCTGATGCTCATATTTGAAGGCTAGATGGTTATAAACATACAGATTGATGATGATACTCATGGTATCGGCATCCATGCTTTCACTGAAATAGTTATCGGGGTTTGCAAAAGTAAACTCCTTGTCGCTATCCAAAGACATATAGAAGCCTTCGTTAGATAAGGAATAAAATTTCCAGAATCCGCCTTGATAGCCTTCAACAAAATGATTTGCATAGCCGTAAATCATTTGCTCAAAGTGCATAAACTGATTTCCGATGTAACGAGGTAAAATGCCGGTGCGGGATTTGCCTTCAACGATTTTGCGAGTGATGCTCATAATGTGATTCCTTTGTTGTTTTCGTATGGGAATCACGAAGTGAGTGAGGTTAAGGGTAAAACGCCATAATAAAAGCGAGTCGTAGCGCTGCTTTTTTATTGTTTTTTATCCTGTCTCACGTATACCCATATCACATGAAAACAGCAGAGAACGAATCACATACCAGTGTCAGAGTGAGCGTCAGGTAAACAAACCAAACTGACTATTTACTTGAGATAAAGGTAAAGCTGAATATGATGGTTAAAGCGAAAACAGTCACACGGAGAGAGTATGGGTTCAGAATTTACCGAGCTGGAAAAGAATATTTTGTCTGAAGTACAACAATATTTTGCTGAAGCAAAGTTCTACACGGGGGAAAATGCCGTTTCTCAGGAAGAAGCTGATGAAATGGAATCTACTATCGAAGCATTAAAGAGGCATTATTTCATGTATAACTATAATGCTTGTGAAACGCTATGTGGACTTGGGCGTTATGACAATAACAGTTTTAGCGAAGAACTCATGAAAATCTATGATGATTTAATGGAGCTGTACGGCTCTTTTATCGGCGGTAGCGAGCCAGCAGATGAAGACAGTAAGCTGGTGGTACATGCTTCCTCGTAAGCCTATTTTTTAGTTGGACAATTAGTTGTAGTTTTTCTAGCTGCGTCAGTTTTGCGCTTTTCAATGATTGCCTTCATTTTCTTGAAAGCATCATCCGCTTCGCGTCTGAGCTTTTGAGCATCTTCGGGTGATAAATGTCGGGCTTTCGTTAAATCTTCCATCATTCATGTCTCCAAAAAAATATTGAAGCGGTCATTCCCTTATCACTTCGCAATATGTGAGGTTGCTCCGTGACAAGGGAATGCCTGAACATTAATCCAATCGCTCAGCAATCTCTTCAGCGCTGGAATTATAGTACGTGAGTAGCGAACGAACGTCCAAGTGTCCAATAATCCTCGCCAAATCCAAAACCTGAACCTTCTGGGCAAGTCGGGTAATGGCTTCATGCCGCGTGTCATGAAAGGTCAGTGCTTTTATACCTGCAAGCTGGAGCGCTCGCCGGAAGATGACGCCACTGCTTTCCTGATTGCTCTGAAAGACTTTGCCTTCCTCTTTGGGGTTTAGCAGGGTAAGAAGCCTGACGGCTTCTTTCGAGAGTGGCACATCACGCTTCGTACCGTTTTTGGTTTCATGGAGGCGCACAAATTTTTTATCCAGAAATACATCCTTCCAATCCAAGCCCCATATCTCACCTTGACGCATGGCGGTTTCCAGCGCAAACAAGAAAGCAACCGCGATGATGTGGCGGGTCGTCGTAACGGTCTGACCATCAAAGCCTAATGCATCAAGGATCTTTTCAATTTCCTTGTCTGAGATGCGCCTGTCGCGTGGTGGTGGGTTTTTAGGGCGGTTGATGCCGTGGATAGGATTAAGGGTCGTCCAGCGCCAGCGTATGGCCTCCCTGAATACCGCAGATAATAGATTCAGGTCACGATTAACCGAGCTGGCCTGAATCTTTGTCAGTGACCGTTTTATCCACTCATCAAAGTGATGCTGCCGAACTTCATCGAGTGGTATTTTAGCGATTGGATCACGCAAGAACTTATTCATGCGGTTACGCTCGCTGCGTTGGCTCTTACGGGTAGGTGTAACCTCATCCCTGAATTTTTCAAAGGCATCACCCACGGTTTTACCTTGGATGAGTCCTTCAGGGTTGAGAGTCTGTTCGATCTCTTCAGCCCATTTGACAGCAGCCAGTTTGGTATCAAAGGTTTTGGATTTACGCTGGCCTAGTTTCCGAACTTCGACATACCAGCGTTTGCTGGGAAGTTTTCTAATCGTTGCCATAAGGGGTTCCTCATGCGCACTACGTGCGCGATTCGTACGCAAAATCGCGCGAAATATGAGTGCTTATGGCAAGATATAACTACAAACTTACCTAGCGGATCAACGCTAAGTCTTTGATTGGCAAGGAATAATAAGATGTAGCCAGATATGGCTTCAAGTTAGTGGTGCCCGGGGCCGGAATCGAACCGGCACGGTATCAAATACCGAGGGATTTTAAGTCCCTTGCGTCTACCAGTTTCGCCACCCGGGCCCGGTGACTGCGGTCTGAAGGGACGCCAATTATAGGGAGTGCCCCTTTCACAATCAATGGTTTATTCCAACAGTTGAAAAAACCTCATTTGTTGGCAATCATTGGTTGGCATAGGGATTTCCCGTAACCGTCAAATTTGGGAACGACACCTGCTATGGCGATATCAGTCAGTGAAGACTATATCCGCGTCTATCGCGCGTGGAACAGCAAAGAACATCAGATTTACTTCCCCCTCAAGAAAAACGGCCGCTATCTCAATGAGGATGAGCTGCTATCCACCCTGGAGGAGGCCCAGGCCAAGGACCTGGAGCTGGCCCAGCGCCAGCGGGCTCACTTCATGCGTAAGGATCTCTCCGTGGAGCGCCTGTTGCATGCGGATGGCAAGATTGTGGGATTGAAGGAGAGAGTGCGCCACCGGGACGGCCGCAAACCGGCCCATGTGTTTGAGATCCGGGTCAACACGGAAGGCTTAAGCAAGCCCAAATTCCGCACGATTTCCATTGACCGGCATGGTTACGACAAGGCCTTCGAGATGTCCATCGACATCATCTGCAAGGAGCGGGGGCTGGACAAGCACTCCCCCATCCGCAAGATCATGCTGGACAGCCTGTATGTCTACAAAGGCCAGTCCCCCAAAGAGGGCGAGAAGGTGCTGGCAGACAGCAAGCGAGAAGTGAACGAAATGGAACAGGCCCTGATGGAACACGTTCAGGCTTTCAGGGAGAAAAAGGGCGTCATCAAAGGCTGAGAAATTGGAGGCGCGGGTCGGAATCGAACCGGCGTAAACGGAGTTGCAGTCCGCTGCATAACCACTCTGCTACCGCGCCATAACCCCGGCAATTCGAGGATCACTGACTGGAGCGGGAAACGAGACTCGAACTCGCGACCCCAACCTTGGCAAGGTTGTGCTCTACCAACTGAGCTATTCCCGCGACACTACGCCAGTGGGATGCTTATTCTACCCGCCGAAAAGCTTGAGTCAACCTAAATTTTCTATTGTTTCTCAACAACTTGACAATCAGGCCACCCTATTCACGCAATTCCGGCCAGGCCGCCCGCAGGTAAATCACCATGGACCAAAGGGTTAAGGCCATCGCCACATACAGCAACAAATAAGACAACCACATCATCCAGCTGGCCGGGTCCGGCCCCGCCGCCAGCAGGCCGGTGATGGCCACCATCTGCACCGTGGTCTTGATCTTGCCAATGAACGACACTGCGACACTGGCCCGCTTGCCCAGTTCCGCCATCCACTCCCGCAGGGCGGAAACAGTAATCTCCCGGCTGATAATCACCATGGCGGGAATCGCCAGCAGGGGTGAGGCATGCTGCTCCACCAACAGCACCAGCGCAACCCCCACCATCAGCTTATCAGCCACCGGATCCAGAAAAGCGCCCAGCCGTGTGGTCTGGCCCATTTTACGGGCCAGATAACCATCCACCCAGTCAGTGGCGGCGGCCACCGCGAAAATAGTGGCACCCCAGACGGACGCCCACTGCAGGGGCAGATAGAACACCAGAACGAATACCGGGATCAGCACGATTCGCAACAGTGTCAGTAGGTTGGGCACGGTCAGGAAAGCAGCCTTTCCGGCTAACTGATGCATGCGGTGATCTCTTTGGAGCAATAACAAGACGACAGTTTAAACATTGTGGAGCGCGGCATAAACGTCTTCTGCAATTTTCTTGCTGATACCGGGCACGTTGGCAATTTCCTGCTCGCTGGCGCGGGACAATCCCTGCAGACCGCCAAAGTGGGTCAACAGTTCCCGCCGGCGTTTCGGACCCACCCCGGGGATATCTTCCAGCACTGAGCGATTACGCCGCTTGTCCCGCTGCTGGCGATGGCCCAGGATGGCAAAGCGGTGAGCCTCATCGCGGATATGCTGGATAAGATGTAACGCCGGTGAATCCCGTTCCAGCTCGAAGCCCGGCCCGCTGGCCTCCAGGAACAGAGTCTCCAGTCCGGGTTTGCGGGTTTCCCCCTTGGCAATCCCCAGCAGCAGCACTCCCTGCACCTGCAGCTCTGACAGTACCCGTCGGGCCTGCTTCAACTGGCCTTTACCGCCATCCACAATCAATATGTCCGGCAGTTTGGCTTCGCCTTTTTTCAGCCGGGTGTAGCGCCGGCTGAGGGCCTGCTCCATTGCCCCATAGTCATCCCCCGGGGCCACATCACGGATATTGAACCGCCGGTACTGATTGCGCACCGGTCCGCTGTGTTCGAACACCACACAACTGGCGACGGTGCCCTCCCCCTGAGTATGGGAGATATCGAAACATTCCAGCCGCTGCGGGGTTTCCGGCAGGTCCAGGGCCTGGCGCAGCGACTCGAAGCGACGCAACAGATTCTCCCGGTTCGCCAGGTAGCTGGCAAGGTATTGCTCGGCATTGGTCTGCGCCAGCCGCAGCCAGCCCTTGCGGGCGGTTCGCACCCGACTGCTGATACTGACGCTGACTCCGGTTTGCTGCTGCAGGGCCTGCACCAATGCCTGTTGTGATTCGAACGGTTCCGCCACGATAATCTGTTGCGGTAGCTCCCGGCCGCCCTGTGCCCCCAGATAGTATTGGGGTACGAACTCATCGAGAATGTCCGCCACCGACAGCTCGGCCTTCAAACCCGGGTAATAGGTTTTGTTACCCAGGACCCGCCCACCGCGCACGAACACCACCTGCACACAGGCCACCCCCGACTCCATGGCTACGGCGAACACATCGGCGTTACCGGCGCCGGTCTCCACGAATTGTTGCGCCTGTACCCGGGTCAGGGCCTCCAGCTGATCCCGCAACTGGGCGGCCTGTTCAAAATTCAGGGCCGCCGCCGCAGCGTCCATGGCCTGACTCAACTCCTGCCGCACCTCGCGGTCCTTGCCTTCCAGGAACATCACACTGTGGCGGACATCCTCGGCGTACTCCGTTGCGGGCACCAGGCCCACGCAGGGCGCCTTGCAGCGTTCGATCTGATATTGCAGACAGGGCCGGGAACGGTTGCGGAAAAAGCTGTCTTCGCACTGGCGCACCTTAAACACTTTCTGCAGCAGATTAAGGGTTTCCCGCACCGAGCCGGCACTGGGAAAGGGGCCAAAGAAGCGCCCGGGCAGTTTTTTCGAGCCCCGGTAATAGGCCAGGCGGGGAAACTCCTGGCTGGACAGATAGATATAGGGGTAGGATTTATCGTCCCGTAACAGGATATTGAACGGCGGCCTCAGGGACTTGATGAGGGTCTGTTCCAACAGCAACGCTTCGGTCTCACTGTTGGTAACGGTCACCTCAACCCGCTGAATTTTCTCCACCAGTGCCACGGTTTTGGGATGCTGCTGGCGGCTGCGGAAATAGGAACTGACCCGATTCTTCAGGTTGCTGGCCTTGCCCACATACAACACCTCATCATCCGCACCAAGCATTCGATAAACGCCGGGGTGGGTGGTCAGGGATTGCAGAAACGCGTCGATATTAATGGTGCCGCCTCAACTCAGTTGTTGGGCAGGGATTCTACATCGAGCATACCGTGACGAACAGCCAGCAGGGTCAACTCCACGTCGCTGTTGATGCCGAGTTTCTCAAACAAGCGATAACGATAACTGTTCACGGTCTTCGGGCTTAGAAACAGTTTGTCAGAAATTTCCTGCACTTTCTGACAATTGACGATCATCATGGCGATCTGCATCTCCCGATCGGAAAGCTGGTCGAAGGGGGAGGCGTCGGCGTCCGCCCGGAACGGCTTCAGGGCCAGTTCCTGGGCCACATCCGGGGAAATGTAGCGCTGCCCGGAATGCACCAGGCGAATGGCTTTCACCATCTCATCCAGGGCAGCGCCCTTGGTCAGGTAGCCGGAAGCGCCCGCCTGCAGGAAGCGGGAGGGAAAGGGCTCTTCTCCACAGGCGGTGACGGCAATCACCCGCACGTCACCATTCTGCCGCAAAATTTTGCGGGTGGCTTCCAACCCGCCGATGCCAGGCATTTTGGCATCCATTAACACCACGTCCGGACTCAGGTCACGCACCAGTTTCATGGCATCTTCACCGTTGGCCGCTTCGCCCACGACCTTGATTCCAGCCACGTCCGATAACATCCGGGAAATCCCGGTCCGCACCAGATCGTGATCATCAACGATAAAGACCTTAATCACAAATCAACCTCGAATACCTTGTGCCGGCATCCATTGCCGGATTCAACCGTCATTCTAATCCAGACCCACCGGGTTTCTGAACACCCGGTAAAAGTATGACTCGATGGTCGGCGACGGCTCCGCCCAGATGATAGCGTTGGCAACGGCCTGGCTTCAGTGAAAAAGTCACGGGCCTGCCGGTAGTATTTTACAACACAAACGCGGCTTTATAACAGTGTGGCACGGGATTCCTCCCGCTGCCGCTCCCGACACTGCCGGATCAGATACTGCACCACGTGATCCTCCGGGTTCAGTTCCAGACAGCGCTGCCAGTGAGTCTCCGCCTCACGCCAACGCCGGTTGCGGTAGTTCTCATAGGCCAGGCGATAGGTGGCCAGCGTGAACTGCTTGGCCGCCCGTTGCGGTTCGGAATCGGCACTCAGAACCTCGTAGATATGCACCGGTTCCCGCCGGCCCCGCACCTGAACATCACCCACCTCCCGCACCAGCAGGCCATGAGCCCGGCCCAGCACCTCCAGGGTATGGCCGGTAATCAGCACCCTGGCCTTTAATACCTTGGTGAGATCCTGTAAGCGGGCCGCCACGTTGACATTGTCACCCAGCACAGTGGAATCCATCCGTTCCCGGGAGCCCACGGTGCCGTACACCACCTCGCCGGTATTGACCCCCACCCCGATGCTGATGGGCGGATAGCCACTGTTGGCGCGGTGCTGATTGTACACTTCCACGGCCCGTTGCAGGGCAATGGCGGCGGTGACCGCATTGAGGGCACCGTTGCGGGTCGACTCACTTTCAAACAGTGCCATCACCCCATCGCCAATAAACTTATCGATAAACCCCTCGTGATCATGGATCACGCTGTCTATCCGTTCCAGATAGGCGTTCAGGAAATTCAACAATTCCTGAGGCTTGAGCGCTTCCGCCATGGCGGTGAAGCCGCGCACATCCGCGAACAGAATGGACACCTCGGCCACCTCGGCGCGACCTAATTCGATTCGGTCGATCCCCGTGCGAGCGATCTTGGACAAAAACTGCTTAGGCACAAACCGCTCGAACATCGCAGACGTATCCACCAGTTTGCGGGAATGCCTCAATTGTAATTCCAGGGCACTTTCCCGCTCGGCCCGCAGCAGGTTGATGCGGTCCGCCAGGGCAAAAGAGAACAGTAGCACCTGCAGGGTAATTCCAATTTGAAACAGGTAACCCCCAATCCAGTAGCTGGCGATGACGTTGGCACTGTTCAACACCCACAACAGAATCGACACCAGTACGCTAAGCCAGGCCAGCAGGTAATAGCGGGCGGCGGTAAAGCCCCGCTTGAGGGCAAAGGAAGCGGCCAGGATCACCGTCAGTACGGTAAGCACATACTGCGCCGATAACAACACAGCGGCATAATAATGACTCAACAGCACCACCCCGGCACCGCACACCAGCACGCTCCCCAACAGCACACTGAGGGCGTGATGGATGCGGGGGGTATTAAGACGGGTCTGCAGAAAACCACGGGCAAAAAACAGTACGAACAACACGCCGGCGGTGGCGAACACCAGGTTAGCTTTGTTGTTCCAGTGGGGATGCTGGGGCCAGAAATATTCAAACCCAACCCCTTTGATGGAGAGCGCAAATCCCAGCACGCTGGCCAGATAGCAGACATACAGCAGATAACTGGCATCTTTGACGGACCAGAAGATGAAGCCATTATAGAACAGCATGATCACCAGGATACCGTAGAACATGCCTTCCAACAGAGTATCGTGGTGCTCAGTGGCAATATAGGCGTCGGTGGACCACAGGGTCATGGGCAGTTGCAGAGAACCGTTGGTCTGCACCCGCAGATAAAGCGTTTCTGGCGTGCGGGCCCGCAGATTGACCATAAACAGCAGACTGTGGTGAGAAACGCTGCGCGCGGCAAAGGGCACTGTATCACCGGCCAGATGGCGCTGATAGTGGCCCTGGTGATCCGGCAGGTAGGCTTCAATCCGGTCCACCGCCCGGCTCAGTCCCGCCAGCTCCAGAACCCAGCGGGTATCCCGCTCAAACCCGTTCCCCAGGCGCACCCGCAGCCAGTAGGCAGAGTCCACATAGCCAAAACTCAGCCTACCGGGTTGGGACCGGATAAAGGGCAGGCTGTCAGCTTGCCGCTGTAACTCCCGGAACGACCAGCCCTGATCGGCAATGTAGCTGACATGCTGATCCAGGGAATACACCGCCTGCTGCGGGCCCAGCACCAGCGGCGGCACCTCAGTTTCCGTTACCTCAGTTTCCGCTACGGCGCTGTCGGCCCATGCCGGATAGCACAGCCACAGTAGACAGAAGGCAACCAGGGTGCGGGTCATGGCGGTGGCGATTCCCCTTAATTGGAGCAGTTGGAGCGAATTGGATACGGCGCCTGGGCAGATGCAATGCCAAACCGCTCACAATATGATCAAAATTGAGTATAGACTACCCAGGGGAGCCGGGCTTCACTGGGCTGCCCAGGGCCCTACCACTCCCGATGGGACAGCAGCAGCGCATCCACACTCCGGTCCACCCATTGCTCCATGTCGGTAAGGGCTATCTCCTGGTTGTTCAACAACACATGCAGGTACCAGCCGCGAATCATAAAGATGAAAGCCTCCGCCACCGCCCCCGGCTTGCGGCAACGACGCCCCTCCCGGGCCTGGGTCTCACGAATAAAGTCAGTGATACGACGGATGCCCATGGCCGTTTTTTCAGTGGTCGCCACACCCAATTCCGGAAAGCGATAGGATTCGCTGATGATCAGTTGATTCAGGCGCCGGATATCCTCCTGCAAACTGTGTCTGAGCATATGACGGGCGTAGGATTTCAAGCCCGCCGCCAGGGTCAGAGGTCCGCTTTCCGAGGTCAGTGCGGTTTCCGGAGAGGCGCGCTCCACCTGATCAAATATCAGTGCCTGAAACAGTTCCGCCTTGGAGGGGTAGCGGGAATAGAGTGTGGTTTTGGAGCCGCCGGCGGCCTGGGCAATCCTGGCCATGGCGGCATCCCCGTAACCGTGTTCGAGAAACTCCTCCAGGGCCACCGCCAGCAGCTTGCGCTCGATTTGCGCAGTCTCCTCCGGTCTGGGTCGGCCCCTGGGTCGGGATGGGATTTTACTCTTTGCTGTCTTGCCGGCCATATTGTCCGCTGTTCCACCACTGCGCGATAACGTGCACAAGTCTATGTCAAATCAGAGAATTTGTCTCTCTGGCGGCGTCCCGGGCTCGACCGCTTCGACCGCTCCACGATTCCACGGTGCGCTTGACGACCAATAATACACGTATGTATTATTAAGCAATAATAGTACACCAAAATATCATTTTTCATTTACCCTGCCTTAGTGCCCAACTCAGTGGCGGGCAGCGCATTGGAGATAATAATAATGACCTTTAGTGCACGACCTTTACAGGAGCACATCGGCACCGAGATACAGATTCAACCCGAATTACTGGCCTCTGCGCCAGTGGTGGCCAGGTTGAGAGAGCTGCTGGTGCAGCGGGGCGTGCTGGTGTTTAAGCAGTTGCACCTGAATGACGATCAGCAGCTGACCCTGGCGCGGCTGTTGGGCAACCTGCGGGAAGAGCTGGGCAAGGGTATTTATAAAATCACCCTGGATAAAAAATCCAACGCCCACGCCGAATACCTGAAAGGCTCATTTCTCTGGCACATCGACGGCACCCATGACGACATTCCGCCCTTTGCCACCCTGTTGACCGGGCACAGCCTGTCGGAGACCGGAGGCCAGACCGAATTCGCCAACTCCTATGCCGCCTATGAAGCACTGCCCCAGGCCACCAAGGACAAACTGGAAGGGCTCAAGGTGGAACACAGTGTTGAGCTGTCCATGTCCCGAGCCGGTGTGGAAGCCACTGAGGATAACCTGAACTACTGGCGCAGTTTTCCGGCCAAACAACACAACTTGGTGTGGACCCACAAGAGTGGCAGAAAATCCCTGGTGATTGGCTGCCACGCCTCCCACGTGGTGGGCATGGATAAGCAGGAAAGCGACGCCCTGTTGAGTGAACTGTTGGAATGGGCCACCCGGCCGGAATTTGTCTACCGCCACGAGTGGTCGCCCGGGGATTTGATTATCTGGGACAACACCGGGGTCATCCACCGGGTGGAACCCTACCCTCTGGACTGCGGGCGGGTCATGCACCGCAGCACCCTGATGGCCGAAGAGCCGTTCGCCTGAGAACAGCTATCCACCAATAACAATCAAAAACCGAGTTACAGCAAGGAGCCAGGCAAATGATTCAGAACACGCCCAAACAATGGGACCTAGAAGCGGATGTGGTCGCGGTGGGCTCCGGCGCCGGCGGCCTGACGGCGGCCATTACCGCGGCGGATCACGGCGCCAGCGCCCTGGTGCTGGAACGCTGGTATCGGACCTGTAACTGTTAAGGTACCCAAGGTGAGATCGCGGGACGGCAATCCTGTCACCTTCCGGTCAGCCCTGGTGCCGCCGTATG
>NZXG01000055.1 GCA_002701845.1 Pseudomonadales bacterium | reverse complement strand
CGACGATGATGATCTCCGAATTCTGCGTGAGGGTGTCAAGTTGGCTCGCCGGGTATTCCACACCAAAGCTTTCGCTAGAGCTTATGGAGGCGATGATCTGCCGGCTAGCAATGTCGTTACTGATGCCCAGATAGACGCTGATATACGTCAGCGTGCTGAATCCATCTATCATCCGGTGGGCACCTGTCGTATGGGAGAGGATAACCTGTCAGTAGTGGATAGCCGATTAAGAGTCAGAGGTGTGTCGGGATTGCGCGTTGCTGATGCGTCTGTAATGCCGATACTAATCAGTGGCAACACAAACGCGCCTAGTATGATGATTGGCGAAAAAGCAGCAGGTTGTATTATTCAGGACAGTGCGTGATGACATAATTGAATAACAGTGACTTGTTTAACTGCAACTCAAATAAAAAGGATATTATGAAATTAAACCGTAAGCTAGTGGCAATTACAGGTGGTAGTCGCGACATTGGTGTGGCATTAGCAATAGCGCAGGGAATTATTGAAACTGAATTCTTGAGATGAATGCCTGCAGAAATTCTGGAAGGCATTGCGAAGATGGTTCCACTGGTGGAAATATAACAAACGAGGTCAGTATGTCCCTGGATTTCGATGGAGCACGTTTACCCAACCCCTATTTGACCGAAGATCACGAGGCCTGGCGCGATCAGCTGCGTAAGTTTATTGATTCCGAGCTGATGCCCTATGCCGACCAATGGGAGGAGGATCACAAGGTTCCTGATGAGATCTTCCCCAAGGCTGCTGAAGTGGGCATGTTTGCCGTGGGTTATCCCGAGCCCTACGGCGGCCTGACTGAGGGGTTGGATGTATGGCACGGCAATATCATCTATGAGGAGCTGGCGCGTCTCGGTGCCGGTGGTGTCGGTGCTGCTCTCACCGTGCATGGTATTTCACTGCCTACCATTTTGAAACTGGCCTCCGAGGAAGTAAAGCAAGAGGTTGGCCCCGCTGTAATCCGTGGTGAAAAGCGTATTTCTTTGGCGGTGACCGAGCCCGGTGCCGGTTCTGATGTGGCGCAATTAATCACCACTGCTGTGCGCGATGGCGATTTCTATATTGTTAATGGCTCCAAAACCTTTATCACTGGCGGCATGCACTCCAGCTGGGCCTCCACCGCCGTTCGTACCGGTGGAGCAGGGTTGGGCGGTATCTCTCTGTTGTTGATTCCTCTCGATGTCGAGGGCGTTAGCCGCACGCAGCTGGATAAAAAACAGGGCTGGTGGGCATCCGATACCGCGACCTTATACTTCGACAATGTGCGAGTGCCTGTAGGCAACTTGGTGGGCAAGGAAAACGAAGGTTTTAAAGCCATTATGGGCAACTTCAATCTGGAGCGTATGCAGTTGATTGTGTCCATGGAAGCCTTCGCCCGCGTCTGTCTCGAAGATGCAGTAAAGTGGGCCCAGGAGCGTAAGACCTTTGGCAAGACCTTGTCCCAGCATCAGGTGATCCGTCACAAAATTGCTGATATGAAACAACGCATAAACGCCACTCAAGCCTATATCCAAGTATGCTCCAAACAGTTGATGGATGGTAAGCCCAATGCTGGCGATATCGCAATGTGTAAGGTGCAGGCCAGTCAGACCATGGAATTTTGTGCTCGTGAGGCCATGCAGATTATGGGGGGTATTTCCTATATCCGTGGCAATCGCGTGGAGCGTATTTACCGTGAAGTGCGCGTCAATGCCATTGGCGGGGGATCGGAAGAAATTATGCGTGATCTAGCGTCACGTCAGTATGGGTTTTAATCACGAAAAGCCTTATAAATGGCCCCTCATTCCCGCGAACACCGGAATAACGCAGATAACTAAAGCGCACACAAAAATATAAAGGATAACAACAATGACAATGAAACTGCCTACATTTAAGTAATTGTTTTTTCCCGTAAGTAGAGCAGGTAGCCACAGACAATTAAGCGAGAGAGAATAATTATGAGATTTACTGAAGAACACGAAGCAATACGTAATACCATTGCCCAGTTTATTGATAAAGAAATCAACCCCTACTGTGATCAATGGGAAAAAGACGGTATCTTCCCAGCTCATAAGCTGTTCAAAAAAATGGGCGACCTTGGTCTTCTGGGGATCGCCAAGCCAGCCGAGTACGGCGGCATGGGATTGGACTACAGTTATCAAATTGTGTTCTCTGAAGAGCTAGGTCGCATTGCCAGTGGCGGTGTTTCCATGGCCATCGGTGTGCAAACCGATATGTCTACACCGGCCATGGCCAAGTTTGGCAGCAACTACATCAAGGAAGAGTTTCTTTCAAAAGCCATTGCAGGTGATGCAGTATGCTCAATTGCTGTGAGTGAGCCTCACGCCGGTTCTGATGTGGCCAATATTAAAACCACCGCTGTAAAAGACGGAGACGACTACATCATCAACGGCACCAAAATGTGGATCACCAACGCCACCCAAGCGGACTATCTGTGCCTGCTGGCCAATACCGGTGGTGACAAGCCTCATAAGAGCAAATCTTTGATCGTCGTGCCTACCAACACCCCGGGTATTTCATTCTCGGAAAAGCTCGACAAATTGGGCATGCGTTCTTCCGATACTGCACAGATTTTCTTCGATGAGGTGCGCGTCCCACAGAAGAACCTGATTGGTGAAGAGGGCATGGGTTTTACCTATCAGATGATTCAGTTCCAGGAAGAGCGTTTGTATTGCGCTGCGGGATTACTGAAGTCCATGGAACACTGCATTAACACCACTATTGAATACACCCGCGAGCGCCAGGCGTTTGGTAAGCCGCTGTTGGATCAGCAGGTAATTCACTTCCGTCTGGCGGAGTTGCAAACCGAAGTAGAAGCTCTGCGTGCGCTGACCTATGACGCTGTAGAGGGCTACATCAATGGCGTGGATGTGACCTTGAAAGCCTCCATGGCGAAGTTGAAAGCAGGGCGTTTGGTGCGTGAAGTGACAGACGCCTGCCTGCAGTACTGGGGAGGTATGGGCTTCATGTGGGATAACCCAGTTTCCCGCGCCTACCGTGATCAGCGTTTGAGCTCTATTGGTGGTGGTGCCGACGAAGTAATGCTTGGCATTATCTGCAAGAAAATGGGCACCTTGCCGCGCGCTTAATTTAGCAACAGGTTATTAGCAGGGTTAGTTCATGGGAATTGTTGAATACAGAGATTCATTAACTTACTACCAGTAATTGCCAACATATACATGGTGAGAAAATCAAATGCCGCTGCATTCCGCTCAACCAAACTAGCATTTATGGTTTTTCTGTTACAAAAAAATGCCTCCTTTAGATAAAGGAGGCTTCAGAAAATGCACTCTAAAGAGTGGCACAAAAAACGATCATTAGACTTATATAAAGCAGTTTAGATTATGCCACCTTACGGCCCCAATTTAGAATTTTTCCACCAGTCTCAGAGGTGACTTTTTTACCCGCCCTATAAAGATCGAACACCTCCTTTTCGATCCTTGCCATCTTGTTGTGGTCAAGCCAAACCGGACACTTTGTTAAGCACAATTTTCAAATTCCAGAGGAGTTCTGTCACCCAATGTGGTGTGTAGTCTGCGTGAGTTGTAGTACTCTACATATGCCATTACGTCCACCACCGCTGAGTCTCGCGTCGGGTAAATAGAGCCTGCTCAAATAATCTAAGTCACTGTTTGTAATATGAAATATGAGCTTCGAGGGTTACAATAGTGCACGAAAACCAAGCCATATGCCTCAAATAGCGTGCACCCATGATCCGAACTCAGAGCTCCCGACAGCTATCAATTGCAGAGTTTGACTGGCCCTTTCAGACCGCCCTCGACGAACAAAATCGTTGGGTCAAAATGAGTGATTGCATCCCCTGGGATGAACTGGCCGAAGCCTACTACAAGAGCCTTTCCAGTACGCAGGGACGACCCACCCAAGATGCCCGTCTGGTTATCGGTGCAGTGATCATCAAACACAAGCTTTGCCTTTCTGATCGGGAAACCGTTGCGCAGATTCAGGAAAATCCGTACTTACAATTCTTCGTTGGTCTTCCGGGTTATCAAATGGAAGCGCCCTTCGCGCCTTCGCTGTTTGTCGAAATCCGAAAGCGGATGGGACAGACGGTATTTGATGTATTTTACGACGCAGTGATCGAAGCTGTAGAGAAATCCAAACAGAAATCAACACTCAAGAAAAAATCCGATAAGTTGGACGATGATGACAATGCGCCTCCGGGGTTTTCAGATAAAGATCCCGAACCTGCCAAGGCGGAGCCAGAACACAAAGGTAAATTGATACTCGATGCGACAGTGGCGCCACAGGCAATTCGATTTCCTACCGATCTGGGTTTGCTGAATGAAGCAAGAGAATTCAGCGAACGGATTATCGATAGTCTCTTTGCGAATACAGATTTGAAAAGCAAACCCAGAACCTATCGACAGAAAGCCCGCAAAGCCTATCTCGCTATTGTTAAAAAGAGGCGGCCTGGGGCAAAGTTGGTACGCAAAGGCATCAAACAGCAATTACAGTATTTACGCCGGAATCTGGGGCATATTGAGCAATTGTTGCAGCACTTTCCTGAAGGAAACCGGTTGCCACTGCCACGCTGGTTATTGCATCGGTACTGGGTGATTCAGCATGTGTACGAACAGCAAAGGGAAATGTATCACAACAAAGCCAATCGATGTGATGATCGGATCGTAAGTATCAGCCAACCTTATGTACGCCCGATCATGCGCGGCAAAGTGGACAAGTCGACGGAATTTGGAACCAAACTGAGCGTCAGTCTTACTGAAGATGGCGTATCACGGATTGACCACTTGCGATGGGACGCATTTCATGAGGGGCTTGATCTGCCATCACAAGTTGAAGCCTATCGTGATCATCACGGTGCGTATCCCGAAGTTGTTCTGGGCGACACGATTTATGGCAGCCGGGATAACCGCAAATTCCTCAAGGATCGTGGTATTCGTTTTGCTGGAAAACCGTTGGGCAGACCGAAGAAAATAACAGACACGAATCAAGTAACGTTAAAGCGCGAGGCGGCAAAGCGGCGTGAAGAATATTTACAACGCATTCCGATTGAAGGTAAGTTTGGCCAAGGCAAGAATGGCTACAATCTCAACTACATTCGAGCAAAACGGTCGGACACTTCGATCTCGTGGATTAACAGTATCTTTCTGGTGATGAATCTGCTGATCCTTCTCAGGGTCTTTTGTTGGCTCTGGAAAAAGGCCAGTGCCGAGATGAGATGCTGGCTGATGCCGCTAATCACGAGGCGTGTTTAAAAGTGGTGGTCACATGAATTCCAGCAGCAAGTACCGGCACCGCACATCGGGAGCCGGTAACTTTATGAGCAGGCTCTTGTTAAGTCGGGTGATTGTTGTTAGCAGCGGCTCGCGCCTGACAAGTTACTCAGCCGGAGAAACGCCCGCCGGGACCCGGGTAAAAACAATGTCCCAATCCATATACCGTGGATAAAAATCCAGGGCATGACTCATACCCAGTACAAACGCCTGCGGCATAAAGTGCACCAGTTGCTTCACCGACGTCAGTTTTTTGTCTTCGCCTTGCAACAACATATCCAGGGACCGGGCCTGCAGCCCTTCTTCCGTCGACCGGCTCGGGCCCAGATCCCAGGTGGCGGACACCACTGCAGTGCTAACAGGCGGCTGTTGACAATTGGCGTCGGGGAAGCTGAGCGTAGTGATGGTAGCCAGCTGCGGTAACGTGAATTCGAAGGTTCGCACTTGATAGTGGCCCGGCTCCAATGGATAGCAGTTGGAAATCCAAAGCCCCCGCAACCTCAACAGGTCTGGATCCACCTCCGGCGTGGCCGTATCAGAGGGCGCCTCCAGCGAACTCATTGCAAATGCGACGCAGGCCATCAATGCCAGCGATGCACCCGCCACCCAAACCGATTTCATGTTGCCCCCGAAAAATTACGCAAAGTCTTGAACCAAGAGCGCCAGTATACCGGGATCTGGGGTGGGCTACCGTTACGCTTGTTTGCGCTTCTGTAACCACAAAAAAGGCCGGTGGGTGCACCGGCCTTTTTCATTTTTCATTCTTTCTGCAATTTTCGAAGTAATCAGGCTTCCAGAATATGCGCCTTGATCTTCTTCATGGCATTTTTTTCCAGCTGCCGGATGCGCTCCGCGGAAACGTCATATTTTGCCGCCAGATCATGTAGGGTAGCCTTGTCGTCATCAAACCAGCGCCGTTGCAGAATATCCCGGCTGCGTTCATCCAGTACTTCCATGGCCTGGTACAATCTCTGATTGTGAGAGCTTTCCCAATCCATTTCCTCCAGCACCATGGCCGGATCCTGGCTCTGATCTTCCAGATAGAACACCGGCGCCTGACCTACGCAGTCATCGTCGGCGTCCACCGGCGCATCGTAGGAGGCATCATAGGCGCCCAGCCGGCCTTCCATCTCCCGCACGTCTCTGGCATCCACCCCCAGATCCTGGGCGATGGCATTGACCTCATCGGTGGTCATCCAGCCCAGGCGCTTCTTTTGACTGCGCAGATTGAAAAACAGTTTGCGTTGGGCCTTGGTGGTGGCGATTTTCACGATGCGCCAGTTACGCAGCACATACTCGTGAATCTCGGCCTTGATCCAGTGCACGGCAAAGGAAATCAGTCGCACCCCCACATTGGGGTCGAAGCGTTTCACGGCCTTCATCAGGCCCACGTTGCCTTCCTGGATCAGATCCGCCTGGGGCAGGCCGTAACCGGAATAGGACTTGGCGATATGCACGACAAAACGCAGGTGGGAAAGCACCAGCTGGCGGGCCGCTTCCACATCGTCATTGAAATACAAACGTTCAGCCAGCGACTTTTCTTCCTCTGCGCTGAGTACCGGCACAGCCTGAACGGACTGTACGTAAGCCTCGAGGCTGACCCCGGGCGCGGTAACAAATGCAGGTTGAAGAGCGGTATTCATATAAGGTTGGACCTCCATTGAGCCTGACTGATTTTAGCACTCTTGAAATTAGAGTGCTAATAACGCCAAAAGTTCCCTGATTCCCGGTGGCCCCTGGGGGCGCTCACGTTATTGTTTGGTCTATCTGGGGGCGTTTGCAAGGGCTTCAAGGGCCGGCTTCGGTATTTTTTAGCATTTCTGCCATCGCCTCCACCATGCCCCCTTATTTACAGCCTACCTTAGGTATGTAAACACTTACTTTAAGAGGTTGTCCAAAGCCATGTGAACAATCCGCATAGCCTCTGGCAACGCTCCGGGCCTGTGGTTGCTGATCAGCCCGGCTCGATGGCGCGGATATGCTGGCTCACCGCCAGCCGGGCACCCACCAGGCCGATGACAACGCTGCCCAGCAGCATCAGAAAACTCACCCGCAGCCCCAGACCACTGAGTTCGAACTGGCTGCGGTAAAGGGCGGACAGGGTCTGTACCGGTTCGTCCAGCCACCAGAGCACGGTCTGAATCAGTAACAGGGCCACCAGACAACCACCCAGGCCGAACCAGAGGCCGGTGTACATAAAGGGGCGCCGCACGAAGGCGTCGGTGCCCCCCACCAGTTTGACGATGACGATCTCATCCCGCCGGCTTTCAATGGCCAGCCGGATGGTGTTGATGATCACCAGCAGCACCGCCAGGGCCAGCCCCATACTCAGCGCCACCACCAACCGCCGGCCCAGGTCGAGAATCGCATACAGCCGTTGCACCCACTGGGCGTCCAGTTGCGCCAGATCCACCTCCCCCAGCTGGTCCAGGTCGGTGCGCAGGGATTCCGCCGCCGTCAGATCGGTCACCGCGGGATAGACCACCACCACCGCCGGCAGCGGGTTCTCCCCCAGCTCTTCCAGCAGATCGCCGAATCCGCTTTGGGCCTCGAATTCCGCCAGGGCCTGTTCCCGGGAAATATACTCGGTGCGCTTCACGTCATCGCGCCGGGCCAGCTCGGCAGCCAGTTTGCGGCCCTGCTGTTCCTGGGTGTTGAAATTCAAAAACAGGGAAATCTGGGCACTGCCATCCCAGTCCTCGCTGATGGACTCGGCATTTTTCAGCATCACATACAGGCCCGCCGGCAGGCTGAGGGCAATGGCTATCACCAGGATGGTCATGGCGGTGGGCAGTGGCGTCGCCAGCAGCCGGCGCAGACTTTCCAGAGCCACTTCCTTGTGGTGCTCGCGCCAGCTGTCAAAGCGCTGACGGAAGGTGGTGCGGGCGGCAGTAGCGCCCCTGGGAGCTGTGCGCTGGGCCGGGGTTTTGGGGGCCATCAAAATCCCCTTTCGTGCAGATGCGGCTGCAGATGATCAGGCCGGTCAAAACCGTCGCTGATCAACCGGCCCTGATCCAGGGACAGCAGGCGATGATCATAGCGGGCAATTAACCCCAGATCGTGGGTGGCAATCAGTACCGTCACCCCCACCTGCGAGAACTGATCGAACAGATCCATAATTTCGGCGGAAAGCTCCGGATCCAGGTTACCGGTGGGCTCGTCGGCAATCAGCACCTGAGGTTTATTCACCACCGCCCGGGCGATGCCCACCCGCTGCTGTTCCCCGCCGGACAGAGCGATGGGGTTGAGTGCCTCCTTATCCAGCAGGCCCACTTTATCCAGTGCCGCCCGCACCCGGCGGCCGGTTTCCCGGGGCCGGTAACCGGCGATGATCAGCGGCAGGGCCACGTTGTCGTACACGCTGCGGTCGAACAGTAACTGGTGATTCTGGAACACCATGCCAATCTGGCGCCGGTAATAGGGGATGGCGGAGCGGCCCACTTTGGCCACGTCCTGATTGCACACCACCATGCGCCCGCCACTGGGCCGCTCAATCAGCATGATCAGTTTCAGCAGGGTGCTTTTGCCGGCGCCGGAATGCCCGGTGAGGAAGGTAAGCTCGCCCTGGTCCAGCTCAAAGTTGATATTGAGCAGGGCTTCTTTGCCGTTGTCGTAGCGTTTACTGACTTGGTGGAAGTGGATCATGGTAATTCAGGCATCGCGCGTTGAGGGTGGCAGTTTCCAGTGTGGGGCACAGGAGGGAATGGGTTCAGGGCACGCTACAAGCACATCCCTGTGCGCTCGACAGCGGCCGTCCATGGCCGCTGACGTCCCTGAACCCATTCCCCCCTGTGCCCCACACGTCATTCGAAGCTCCCAGTCTCAACGATCAAACAAAGCCCGTACAAATTCATCCGCCTCAAATGGCCGCAGATCATCGATCTGCTCCCCCACCCCGATAAAGCGGATTGGCAGCCCCATTTTAGAGGCAATCGCAAACACGATGCCGCCCTTGGCGGTGCCGTCCAGCTTGGTGAGGGTGATGCCGGTGACGCCCACCGCACTATGGAACTGTTCCGCCTGACTCAAGGCGTTCTGACCGGTGCCGGCATCCAGTACCAGCATGATTTCGTGGGGGGCGGAGTCGTCCAGTTTGGCCATCACCCGCTTCACCTTGGCCAATTCATCCATCAGGTTGCTTTTGGTATGCAGGCGGCCGGCGGTGTCGGCAATCAGCACATCCAGTTTGCGGGATTGCGCTGACTGCAGGGCGTCAAAAATCACCGAGGCGCTGTCGGCACCGGTGTGCTGGGCCACCACGGGGATGTTATTGCGCTCCCCCCACACCTGCAGTTGCTCCACCGCGGCGGCGCGAAAGGTGTCCCCCGCCGCCAGCATGACGGATTTGCCGTCCCGTTGCAGCTTCTTGGCCAGCTTGCCGATGGTGGTGGTCTTGCCCACGCCGTTCACCCCCACCACCAGAATCACGTAGGGCTTTTTCGCCGGATCAACAGGCAGGCCGCCGCCATCATCGGCGTGCCGCAATACCCCGGCCATTTCCTCCTGCAACGCGGAATAGAGGGCTTCGGAATCCTTCAGTTCCTTGCGGTCCAGGCGCTGAGTAATATTGGCAATCACCTTGCTGGTGGCGTCCATACCCACATCGGCCACCAGTAGTTGGGTCTCAATTTCCTCCAGCAGATCGTCGTCGATGCTTTTATTGCCTGCCAGCAGCCCCGCCAGCCCGTCACTGAATCCGGCCCGGGTGCGGCTGAGCCCCTGTTTGACCCGGGCAAAGAACGACACCGGAGGTTCCGGCGCCGGAGTGGGCTCCGGTTCCAGGGCCACCTCTGGCTCAGGAGCCGCTTCCGGCTGGGGTACCGGCTCCGGTTCGGCCACCGGGGGTTGGGGCGCCGGTGTCGGCCGCGGGGCAGGCGCCGCCGCATCCGGGGCGAAGAAACGGGCAAACAGGGCCTGCTCGGTAAGCACTTCGTCACCGCGCAACGCAGCGGGGGGACCGGCTTCAAACAGGCTTCGGAACAGGGCCGCTTCATGAGCGGGGTGGACCATAGACGACTTCCTCGAACATTTTGCAGTGGCGGGTTGCTGGGCGCTATCCTATCACTAGTTGGCCACGGACTCAGCTGCAATTGCCGGCGGCGGGGCCCGCCACTGAATTTCAGGGCCCGGTTGTGGTCTTAATGCCGTTGCCGGCCGGGTCCAGGTTTTGGCGTCGGCCCTTGCAAGGCATTAAAAAGAAGCCCACGACTGGGCCCGTAACCGAGAACAGCCCCGATCAACTGGAACCTCGATAGCGATGATGAAGATGGTGAACACTTTTCGCGGTAGCCTATGGTTGCTGATCTGTGCCCTGCTAAGCGCCCCGCCGCTGGTGATGGCAGTGGATAATGGCCGCGCGGCGGCGGCGGATCGCACCTTTACCCACACCCTGGAAAACGGCTTGAAGGTTATTGTGCGGGAAGATCACCGGGCGCCGGTGATGGTGTCCCAGGTCTGGTACCGGGTGGGCTCCAGCTATGAAAAGCCGGGCATGACCGGGGTGTCCCACGTATTGGAGCATCTGATGTTCAAGGGCACGCCCAAGGTGCCCAGTGGTGAGTTCTCGAAAATCATTTCCCGCTACGGGGGCAGCGAAAATGCCTTCACCTCCTACGATTACACCGGCTATTACCAGGTGATGAGCGCCAACAACCTGCCCCTGAGCCTGGAGCTGGAGGCGGACCGCATGGCTAACGCTCTGATGCCGGATACGGAGTTCGACAAAGAGGTGAAGGTGGTGATGGAGGAGCGCCGCCTGCGTACCGACGACAAGCCCACCTCCCTGGCCTACGAACGGTTTACGGCGGCCGCCTATGTGTCCTCCGGTTATCACAATCCGGTGATCGGCTGGATGCACGATCTGCAGAACCTGAAGCCGGAAGACGTGCGCCACTGGTATCGCCGCTGGTATGTGCCCAATAACGCCATTCTGGTGGTGGTGGGGGACGTCAAGGCCCCGCAGGTGTTTGAGCTGGCGGCCCGTTATTTCGGCCCCATTCCCAAGGGCGAAGTGCCCAAGCGGCCCCTGAACCAGGAGGTGGCCGGCATCGGCGAACGTCGGGTGGAGGTGGCGGTGCCCGCCAGGATCGATACCCTGTTTGTGGGTTACAACGTGCCCGGTATCAACACTGCTGAGGATGAGACTGACGTGTACGCCCTGCGGATGCTGGCGGGGGTGCTGGATGGCGGGTACAGCGCCCGCGTCGAAACCGAAATGGTGCGCGACCAGGGCATTGCCGCCAGTGCCGGGGCCGGCTATGGCGGTTTCTCCCTGGGGGACACTCTGTTCTATTTCAGCGGAGTGCCGGCGGAGGGCCACTCGGTGGACCGCCTGGAGCAGGCCTTCGAAGCGCAGATACAACGCCTGCAGACTGAACTGGCGGATCCGGAGGAGCTGGAACGGGTGAAGGCCCAGATCATTTCCGGCATCGTCTATCAACAGGATTCCATTTCCAGTCAGGCCAACCAGATTGGCCGCATGGAGGCCATCGGCCGCAGCTGGCGGGAAGCCGATACCATGGTGGACAAGCTGTCCGCCATCACCCCCGAGCAGATTCAGGCGGTGGCCCGCAAGTACCTGGTACCGGAGAACAAAACCGTTACCGTACTAAACCCGCAGCCCCTTTGAAACGCCGCTGACCAGAACAAGGACCATCGACGCCCATGCCCGAAACAAGCCGTATCAGCCGCAAGACCCTGAGTATCATGATCCTGGTGATCTGCGTGTTTATCGTGGTGCTGTGGAACCTGCCCGGCAGCCGCAAGCCCGGCGAAGTGGAGCCCGGCCCCCTGGTGACGCCGCAATCCCAGAACACTCTGCAGGAACGGGCCGACGGCCAGAAGCTCAGTTCCCTGGAGCTGATCGAGCAATCCGAGCCCAAATCCCACAAGGTACGCATTGAATCCTGGACCACCCCCAACGGCACCAGGGTGTTGTTTGTGCAGGCGCCGGAGATTCCCATGCTGGATGTAAAAGCCGTGTTCGATGCCGGGGCCGCCCGGGACGGGGCGCTGCCGGGGTTGGCCCGGCTCACCAGCGGCATGCTCACTGAAGGGGCGGGGGTGGCCGATGTGGACGCTATCGCCCGCCACTTCGAAGGCCTGGGGGCGCAGATCAACACCGCCTCGTACCGGGATATGGCCATTGTCAGTCTGCGTACCCTGTCCGATCCCCAGTATCGGGACCCTGCCCTGTCCCTGTTCTACGACGTGGTGTCCCAGCCCACCTTCCCCCAGAACAGTCTCGACCGGCTGCGGGCCCAGATGCTGCTGGGGCTGGAGCAGGACCAGCAAAACCCCGGCGCCCTGGCTCAGGAGGCGTTTTTCAGTGGCCTGTATGGGGATCAGCCCTATGGCATCCCGCCGGACGGCACCGAGGACAGTCTGCGGGACATCGCCGTGAAAGACCTGCGCCGGTTCCACCAGCGCTACTACGTGGCGTCCAACATGGTCATCGCCATGATCGGCGCCATAGACCGCACCCAGGCGGAACTGATCGCCCTGCAGCTGGATAACCAGTTACCCACGGGCACCCCGGCACCGGCGCTGCCTGCACCGGAGGCCCTGCAACAGGCGCAGCGGGAACATGTGGATTTCCCCTCCAGTCAGACCCATATCATGGCCGGCGCCCTGGGGGTGGAACGCGGCGCGGAGGACTGGTTTGCCCTCTACGTGGGTAACGAAATTCTGGGAGCCGGCGGTTTTACCTCCCGCCTCAATCAGGTGATCCGCCAGGAAAACGGCCTGGCCTACAGCGTGGGCAGTCATTTTATCCCCATGGCGGCGCCGGGGCCGTTTCTGATCAACCTGCAGACCCGCAACGACCAGACCCCCCAGGCCCTGAGCCTGCTTAATGAGACCCTGCAGGCGTTTGTACGGGAGGGCCCCACCCCCCAGGAACTGGCCGATGCCAAGCGCCACCTGCTGGGCAGCTTTCCCCTGCAAACTGCCAGCAACAGCAATATCGTGGACTATCTGGGCATGATCGGTTTTTATAATCTGCCGCTGGACTACCTGGACACCTATCTGAAAAATATCGAGCGGGTGGATGCAAAGGCCATAAAACGGGCCTTCGAGCGGGTGATCGATCCCAACCGACTGCTGACGGTGACCGTGGGCCCGGATCAACCATGAGCCGGAGTGGCGGCAGCCAGCTGCGCATTATCGGAGGGCAGTGGCGGGGCCGGAAACTCTGCTTCACCCCGGAACCGGGGCTGCGCCCCACCCAGGACCGGCACCGGGAAACCCTGTTTAACTGGCTGATGTTTCAGGTGGAAGGCGCCCGCTGTCTGGATCTGTTTGCCGGCAGTGGCGCCCTGGGGCTGGAGGCATTGTCCCGGGGCGCGGCCTGGGTGGACTTCGTGGACGCCAGCCCGCGGGCGGCGCAAACCATCCGCCAGCATTTGCAGACCCTGGGCTGTGGTCAGGCCCGGGTACACCAGCGGCCGGCGGAAGCCTGGCTCAAGCAACAGGCGGAAGCCGGCGCCGAGCCCTACGACCTGGTTTTCCTGGACCCGCCTTACCACCAGGATTTGCTGCAACCCTGCCTGTATCTGCTGGAATATCGTGGTTTTCTGCATTCCGAGACACGGCTCTACCTGGAAGCGGAACGGGCCTTCAGTAGCGAGCGCCTGCCCGGGCACTGGGAGATCCATAAACAGAAACTGGCCGGGGATAAAATATTTTTCCTGCTCAACTGCCCCGCCCCGCAATCAATTCCCGTCGATTCAAACGCTTAACCCTCAAGTACCGCCCCGTCGACCGGCCTGGCCCTGTGGCAGCATTCGCGGGGCGGGCTATGCTTAATGGCAGGTGAAATATTGAGGTGCAGACCATGTCATTACCCCCAGCGGTGGCGGAGCGGCTGAGCTCGCAGGGCATCGATTTCCAACTGGTGGAACCGGAAGAACGCAACCAATTGCTGGAACTCTGCGCCGGCAAACCAGGCTGCGACAGCCAGATTGCCCGCCGCATCATGCTGACGGATTCCCTGGGCCAGTTACAGGCGCTGATTCCCGCCAACTGTCTGCTGGACCTGAACCGGTTGGGCGAGTTGAAAGGCCGCAAACTGGTGGCCGCCCACCCGCAGGAGGTGGGGGAAGCCGGTGCCGTGGAAGGCAATCTGCCCCTGGATGACAACCTGCCCCTGGTCGTGGACAAGCGCTTACTCGAAGTGGAAGAGGTGTGTCTGGAGCTGGGCCCCGAAGGCCCCTATCTGCGCTTGCCCCATAGCGAATTCTGCAAGCTGGTGGCCCAGGGCAGCCGGGCGGATTTCTGTGTGCCCATGGACTTCTTCCAGCCCATCAGCGACGGTCGCCAGGCGGTGGAGCAGTCCGTGCAGCGCTTTACCCAACGGCGAATTCAGCGGCGTCTGGAAGAGACCCTGGAAATGCCGCCCCTGCCGGACACCGCGGAAAAAATCATTCAGCTGCGCATCGACCCGGAAGCCGGCGTGGGCGAGCTGGCGGAACTGGTGGAAACCGATCCCAGCCTGGCCGCCCAGGTGGTGAGCTGGGCGGCCTCACCCTATTACGCCGCCCCCGGCGCCATTAAATCCGTCCACGACGCCGTGGTGCGGGTGCTGGGCTTTGATCTGGTGATCAACCTGGCACTGGGCCTGGCCCTGGGCCGCACGCTCAAAGTGCCGAAAGAGGGCCCCCACGGGGTGACGCCCTTCTGGCACCAGTCGGTGTACAGCGCCGTCACCATGGAAGGCCTGGTGAAAGCCGTAGACGCCGAACGCCGCCCTTCCCTGGGGCTGGCCTATCTCAGCGGTCTGCTGTCCAATTTCGGTTACCTGGTACTGGCCCATATCTTTCCGCCCTATTTCAAGGTCATCTGCCGCCACATTGAGGTGAACCCCCATGTGCCCAGCCACCTGATAGAACAACACGTAGTGGGCCTGGACCGGGAAACCCTGGCCAGTCAGTTAATGGAATGCTGGACCATGCCCGAGGAAGTGGTGCACGCCCTGCGCTGGCAGAACTTTCCGGATTATCGGGGCGACTATAACCTGTACGCGCGGCTGCTTTATCTCAGCAATCAACTGTTGCGCAATGTGGGGCTCATCCAGGGGCCGTATCAGGAACTGGGCGACGAGCTGTTTGCGGAGCTGGGATTAGACCGCGCCGACGCCCTGGCAGTGATCAACAATGTGGTGGCGAAAAAAGACGAACTGCATCAGATGGCCCATGAATTGGGACATGTGCAATAAACCAAAGCGCTGGCAGCGAAAGAAAAGAATTACCGGTTAGGAGACCTTGCGGCGTCTAAGGTTCGAGGCCCAGGCAGAAACCATTGATACCACACGCCGGTTGAACAAGGAACTTGAACAACGCGTCGAGGAAAGAACCTGTGAGCTGGAGCAGCTTAACCAGCGCCCGGAAGCATTAAGCAATACCGACCAGTTGACCCAGCTGTATAACCGCCGCTATATGGAAAATACGTTTGCCGAGGAATGGGAGCGCTGTATTTGTCCAAGTCCAATGGCCGCAACCGAGTCACCGCGTTCGACCTGCAGCATGCGGTGAAGCCCATCAAACGGAATTACGACTAGCTGCCGCCAGTCAATTCCCCGCCAGCCGCGCCATTTCCGGAATCTGCTCCCGGGCCTCGCGAAACGATTCCTGCAGCGCCTCCCGACACAGCGCCATAAACGCCTCAAATGCCGGCTGGTCCAGGGTCACCAGCAAATCCCGCACACTGCTGCTGGGAGTGCGCTTGAGCAGATACAAATACGCCAGCAAGGCATTGTCACTGGTTTCCCCCTCCACCATGTCACGGTAGGCACTGAGCTGGCTTTCCAGCAGCTCTTCGGAGAAGGTTTCGCTGGTTTTCAGGTGGGATACCGTAGCCAGTAGCTGCTTGCGCAGCTCCACTTTCAAGTCCGTCTCCAGGGCAGACTGCTGGAGCTCCTGATCCAGGGTGCTCAACAATTCCAGCCGGCGCTCGCTGGGGGATCGCTCCTGCAGCTTCACCCGATAGGACCGCACCGCCTGACGCACCCTGGCCTGATCCAGTTGCTGTTGCAGATCCAGTAATTGCTGCAGCGAAGTGGAAGCCAGTATCCGTTCCAGTTCCTGCCGCTGCTGCGATGAGAAATCCCGCTCCAGGCGGGCGATAATGTCCCGCTTCAGGGATGCTTCACCCAGACGCTGACGCAGCTGATCCCGGATCACCTGCAACTGGTTCGGCGTAAAGCCCAGGGGCACTTTCTCCAGGTTGCGAACCTCCTGCTCGATCAGTGTATTGGCCTGTTTCAGCACCACACTGACACCGGCGGAATCCATATACCGCTGCCAGGGTACCGGCGCGGACGCGGAGCCCTGGGAAGGCGGGATGGAAAGCTCGGGGGAAGGCTCGGGGGAAGACTCGGCGGAAACCGGCAGCACCGGCACCGGTTGCGCATTGACCAGCGCCGCCCAACCCAAGATTCCAACCAGCCCCGGCCGCAGCTTTTGCAGGATAACGGCAAAGACCGCCAGCGGCGAACCGGCTGCGCAGCTGCCCCCTTTATTTCCCCCATCAGTATTTCCCCCAATCATCCCGGTTGCACCTCCAACGCCGCAGGGTCGTCAAACACACTCTGATCCAGCGCTCCCTCGCTGCGGGCCACGGTGCAGGTCACCACGGCATCGCCGGTGATGTTCACCGCCGTGCGCACCATGTCCAGAATCCGGTCCACCCCCAAAATCAACCCGATGGCCTCCGCCGGCAGCCCCACCTGCCCCAGTACCATGGCCAGGGTGATCATGCCGGCGCTGGGCACCGCCGCGGTGCCGATGGAGGCCAGGGTGGCGGTGACGATCACCGATATATATTCCGCCGGCCCCAGCTCCACTCCGTAACCGCTGGCGATAAACACCGTAGCCACCCCCTGCATAATGGCGGTGCCATCCATATTAATGGTGGTGCCCAGGGGAATGGTGAAGGAAGCCACGGAATTCTTCACCCCCAGGCGCTTTTCCACAATACCCATGGTCACCGGCATGGTGGCGGCGCTGCTGGCGGTGCTGAAGGCAAACATCAGGGCCGAGCGCATCTTGCTGAGAAAGATTACCGGGTTGAGCCGGGCCACGAATACCAGGATGCTCATGTAAGTACCGGACACGTGCAGCAGCAGCGCCAGCAGCACGCAGGCCATGTAAGCCCCCAGGCCCTTGAGCAGATCGATGCCCTGTTCGGCGAACACCTTGCCCACCAGAAAAAATACCCCATAGGGCGCCAACTGCATGATCAGCTGAATCAGTTTCATCACCACCACATTGAGATCATTGAAGATGGCGCCGATGCGGCGGCCCTGCTCGCCAGTGTGATTGAGGGCAATGCCCACTAATATGGCAAACACGATCACCTGCAGCATATTGCCTTCCGCCATGGCCTGCATGGGGTTGTCGGGGAAGATATTGATCAGCACCTGCACGAACGGCGGCCGTTCCGCCGGCTGGAAGGGCTCGAAATCCCCCTGCAGATTGGCGCCGGCGCCGGGATCGATAAGCTGCCCCAGCAGCAGGGCCAGGGTGATGGCCACGGCGGTGGTGAACAGATAAAGAACAAAGGTTTTACTGCCCAGGCGGCCCAGGCTCTTGCTTTCCTCGGAGGCAGTGACGCCACAGATCAGGGACACCAGCACCAGGGGCACAATCATCAGTTTCAGCAGATTCACAAAAATCTTGCCGAACACCAGGAATACACCATCGATCAGGTATTCCTGTACCCAGGCTTCCAGCCCGGCAAAGGGCAGCGCGGGCGGCAGATAATACAACACCAGGCCGACAGCAAACCCCAGCACCAGACCCAGAAAAATACGCAGAGTCAGCCGGTCTTTCGTGGTATGGCCCGGTGTTGCGCCGGTCCCCTCCGGCCGCGACCACTGTGGCTCCGTCACCCCATCTCCTCACTATTAGTCTGTACAACTTTTAGCCAAGGCTGACTGTACCAACGGTGTCGGATCAGCACCAGCTGCCGTTAAGTTTCGTCACAAAAGGGCAACGAAACAAGTGCAGTTTTACCCAACTGTGGCGGGCCGGTTACGCTTTCTGCTTTTTGCGGGGGGGGAAAAACTTAATCAGGCTCATGAACCACATCATTTCCTGGGGTTCGCCGGTGACCACGATATCCTTGCTGCCCATGCCGTTCATAAACACCATTTTATCCCGGCTGGCGCTCATGATGGTCTGGTAGGCGTAATCCGCATCCCGAAACGACATACACATGTCCGGCTTGGGATGCAGGCCGCCCCGGGGCTGTACCTGCAGGTTCTGGATGATAAAGTGACGGGCCACTTTACCGTTCTCGGTACGGAACAGCAGGACGATGTCCTTGCCTTCCAGCTTTTCTTTGAACGCATCGTTGTTGTTGGCCAGCCAGCGCATGCGCCAGCCCAATACCAGCAACAAGAACCAGAACTTCATATCCGCATTCCCCAGTTGATAACGGTTCAGCCGGCCACGGCTTGTTTCAATGCCTTGCCGGGTTTGAAGTGAGCATTGTGACCCGCCGGAATCTCAATGGGCTCGCCGGTTTGCGGGTTGCGACCGGTGCGGGGGCCATGGGCCCGCACTTCGAATACCCCGAATCCCGGCAGACTGACCCGCTGGCCCCGGCTCAATTCCAAAGTAATCTGGTCCAGAATCACATTGAGCAGGTCCCGCGCCGCGGTCTTGGAGATTTCCAGCTGCGCCGCCAGGGCCGCTTCAAGTTCCGTTTTTTGCATTGTCCACTCCCATCGAGGCGGCGATTGTATACTCTACGTCTTGTGGGGGAAAGCAGGCCCGTCCCCGGGGCCGCCGCGCCATACCCGGGACCGCTGTCATTCTTCCAGCAGTTCGAAATCGTCTTTGCTGACGCCGCAGTCCGGACAACACCAGTCGTCTGGCACGTCCTCCCACTTGGTGCCGGGGGCGATGCCCTCTTCCGGCCAGCCTTCCGCCTCATCGTAGATAAACCCGCAAACGACGCATTCGTACTTGTTCATGGATACCCCTGTGTCATTATTCTTACTGCCTGTCAGAGAACGGGCAAATTACGTGGCTCACCCCAAAAAAGCAAGTCGGATCCCGGTTTGCCATCAAAGTATCGGTAGTGGGCGCCGGTTTCCGTTACAATCCGCCTGTGACCTGTCAATAGATTCAATACCTTATGCCGAACCAACACTTCCTCCCCGCAATCCTGCAGGAGCCGGCGCTCTACCTGGGGGGCGCTGGCCGCATCCCCCCGTATCAGGTGCCACGGGCTTACCGGCCCTGGTTGCTGGACCCGGGCTCACTGACCCAACGCCTGATCCGGGTCAGCCAGGGGCAGTTCCGGGTGCAGGTGCAGCGCCAGGGCCATCACCCCGCCACCGTGCAGGAGCGGGCGGCGCTGCAACTGGCGGGCCGGGCCTGGCCCTTTCTGCGGGAGGTGCTGCTATTATGCCACGGTGAGCCCTGGGTATTTGCCCGCACCCTGATTCCCTGCGACAGCCTGCGGGGGCCGGCCCGGGCCCTGACCCGGCTTGGCAGCAAACCCCTGGGTGCGGTACTGTTCAATCACCCCGCGGTGCGGCGTGGCCCCATTGCCGTGTGCCGGGTGACCGGCGAGGGGGTCAGTGATCGCCAGGCCCCCAGTCCCGGCCTTTGGGGCCGCCAGTCACTGTTCTATCTGTACGCCAAGCCACTACTGGTTAGTGAGTACTTCCTGGAGGGTTGCCCCATGTACCAGCAGAGCACCGCCAATGCCGCCGGGCATCAGGCAGAGGAAACGCTGTGACGTCATTAAAAGAACTGCAACTGTCCAATTCTCCACTGCGCCGGGTCCCGGATTTTATCGCCCTGGGCCGGCTCGACCGGCCCATCGGCATTTACCTGCTGATGTGGCCCACCCTGTGGGCGCTGTGGATCGCCGCCGCCGGCAACCCCAGCGCCAAACTGATTTTTATCTTTATTGCCGGGGTGGTGCTGACCCGCACCGGGGGCTGCATCATCAATGATTTCGCCGACCGCAATCTGGACGGCCACGTCAAACGCACTGCCAATCGGCCTCTTGCCACCGGGCGCATCAGCAGTAAGGAAGCACTTACTGTGGCAGCTCTCATCGGGGTGCTGGCGTTTCTGCTGGTATTGCTGACCAATCGCTTCACCATCCTGCTGTCCGTGGGCGGGCTGGCCCTGGCCTGTACCTATCCTTATATGAAGCGCCATACGTATCTGCCCCAGGTGGTGTTGGGGGCGGCCTTTGCCTGGGCCATTCCCATGGCGTTCGGGGCGGTGGGGGAAAAGGTGCCCGGCTTTGCCTGGCTGATTTATCTGGCCACGGTGGTTTGGACCATGGCCTATGACACGCTATACGCCATGGTGGACCGGGATGACGATCTGAAAGTGGGCATCAAGTCCACCGCCATTCTGTTTGGCGAACTGGATCTGCTCATGGTGGGGGTGCTGGAAGCCACCGCCCTGGTGGCGCTGATTCTGCTGGGTCTGCAGCTGGAGTTCAGCCTCTGGTATTACCTGGGTCTGACCGGGGCGGTACTACTCTGGAGCTGGCAGTTGTGGCAGGCCCGGGATCGCAGCCGGGAGGCCTGCCTGCGGGCGTTTCTTCATAATCATTGGGTGGGGGCCGCGGTATTTGCCGGCATCTTCCTGCATTACAGCCTGGCTTGACCCAAAAACGTCATTTTACTGTAACATTGAACCACTTTAATGTCGGGGTAAAATTCCGAGCAAGTGGACGCAGATAATAATGGCCGATACCAAGATTCTGATCGTGGACGACGAAGAAGCGATCCGCGAAATGATTTCCGTATCACTGGAACTGGCGGGATTTCAGTGGATTGAGGCGGAAAACGGGCAGGAAGCACACAGTCGTATTGTTGACGAACGGCCGGATCTGGTGTTGCTGGACTGGATGCTGCCTGGTGTCAGTGGCATTGAGCTGGCCCGACGGCTGAAACGTGAGGAAACCACCGCCGAGATTCCGGTGATTATGCTCACCGCCAAAACCGAGGAAGACAACAAAATTCAGGGGCTGGACGCGGGCGCCGACGATTATGTCACCAAACCGTTTTCCACCCGCGAACTGATTTCCCGCATCAACGCCGTCCTGCGCCGCACCCGGGGCGACCAGAACAAAGCCATTTTGGTGGAGGGCCTGGCCCTGGACCCGGTGAGCCACCGGATCACCGCCGACGATAACCCGGTGGAAATGGGCCCCACGGAATACCGCCTGCTGGAATTCTTTATGACCCACCAGGATCGCGCCTACTCCCGGGCCCAGTTGCTGGATCAGGTGTGGGGCGGTAACGTGTATGTGGAAGACCGCACAGTGGATGTGCATATTCGCCGCCTGCGCAAGGCGCTGGCTCCTCACAAATACGATCACCTGGTGCAGACGGTACGTGGCACCGGATATCGGTTCTCCACCAAGTTCTAAACGCCCCCCAGCAATCCGGGACGGGGGAACGACCCGCCCGATATACTGTGAAAACTGTGCTGCGGCAACGAAATTGCACTATGACTACAGTATCATCGGAGGCACTGCTAATTTCGGGGCGGATACGTTTTGCGCGAATGGACCATTGAACTCAATCAGTTCATCCTGCTGCTGATTATCGGCGCGGCGGGAGGCTGGGTGCTGGGTTACCCCGGGGTGGGGGTGGCCCTGGTGAGCGTGCCCTATGGGTTCTGGATGCTGTTCCGCACCCGGGATCTGGCACGCTGGCTGATCCGCAGCCAACGGGATGTGGATCCCCCGGAAAGCTCCGGCATCTGGGGCCAGATCTTCGACGCCCTGTACCAACAGAAGAAAGATTTTCGTCGCGAGGTCAATGACCTGCAGGGCATCATCCAACGGGCCCGGCAATCCACCAACGCTATCCGCGACGCGGTGGTGGTGGTGGACCGGCGTGGCAATCTGGAATGGTGGAACGAGGCCGGCAACCAGCTGCTGGGCTTTCGCCAGCAAACCGACCAGGGCCACAGCCTCACCAATCTGTTGCGGGATCCCCGCTTTATCGGTTATTTCGAGGCGGGTGAATACGAACGCCCCCTGGAGATCGCCTCCACCCGCCAGCCCGGGGTCATTCTGCAATTCCAGATTACCCGATTCGGTGAAGGTGAACGCCTGCTGGTGGTGCGGGATATCACCCGCCTGCACAACCTGGAACAAATGCGCCAGGATTTCGTGGCCAATGTGTCCCACGAGTTACGTACCCCGCTCACGGTGATCAAGGGCTACCTGGAAACCTTTATGGATTCGGTACAACAGGATCACCCCCAATTGCGTCGGGGGCTGGAGCGGATGAACGAGCAGGCCTCACGCATGGAGGCGCTGGTCACCGATCTGCTGTTACTGTCCCGGCTGGAGACCGAGAATCACAGCCGTGAGGTACGCCCCGTGGGTGTGCCCAAACTGCTGCGCCAGATTCAGGGGGATGCCCTGGCCATGAATGACGCCAAGCAACACAACATTGTGCTGGAGGCGGACCCGGAACTGGATATCTATGGGGATGAAAAGGAACTGCGCAGTGCCTTCTCCAACCTGGTGATGAATGCGGTGAAATACTCCCCCGCCGGCAGCACCATTACTATCCGCTGGTATCAGGATGACAAAGGGATTTATATGGAGGTGGAGGACGACGGCGATGGCATCGATCCCCAGCATCTGCCCCGGCTCACCGAACGCTTCTACCGCGCCGATCAGAGCCGGCACAGCAAAACCGGCGGTACCGGCCTGGGCCTGGCCATCGTCAAGCATGTGCTGATTCACCATGGCGCCAAGCTGAACATCTACAGCCAGTTGGGGGAAGGCAGTGTGTTCACCTGCCATTTCCCCCGCAACAGCCGGCAGAGCAAGGACCAGAAATCCGTGGCCTGAATCGGATCAGTCCCTAAAGTTTTCGTACTGCAGCGGCATCTCGAATTTGGTGTCCTTGAGCAGCGCAATCACCTGCTGCAGGTCGTCCCGCTTTTTGCCGCTGACCCGGACCTTTTCCCCCTGAATGGAAGCCTGCACCTTGAGCTTGGATTCCTTGATCAGTTTCACCAGCTTTTTCGCCTGATCGGAATCCAGGCCCTGCCGCAGGGTCAGTTTCTGCCGGGCTTCGCTCAGGTTCAGTTCCGGATCGGCCGCGTCGATGCAGGCGATGTCCACCCCCCGCTTGATGAGTTTGCCTTCCAGAATGTCCCGCAACTGCTGCAGGTGAAAGTCCGCATCCCCCACCAGGGTGATGACATTCTTATCCTGCTCGAAGTCACACTTGGTGCCCTTGAAATCAAAGCGGTTGCCCACCTCGCGTCGGGCCTGATCCACCGCATTGCCCACTTCGTGCATGTTTAATTCAGAAACAATATCAAAGGATGGCATTACTATTTCCCCGGGAAATTTGAATGGGCCCATGGTAATTCATCCCGCCGTCTCTGTGTAGCCGGACAGAAACCGCTATACTGGTAAACATTGATGACGACGGACAGGGCGGAATGCATGAAGCTGGTGGTGAAAATGCTGATCTTTATGGTGATTCTGGGGCTGGCGGGGCCTTACCTGCTGCTGGGCCCGGACGGCATGCAGAAACTGATGCAGATTCGCGATCAGCTGCCGGCCTTTGAGCTGGAGGCTCCGGACCTGAATGACGCCAAGGAGCTGGTCACCGGCAGTGACGCTGCACAGCCGTGGATTCAGTGGTCCAAAGGCCCGGAGCACTTCCAGCCCGACCGCCTGACCCGGGAGCAACTGGCCATGCTGGACATTCAGGCTCAGGCCAATATCTTTTACCGCTGGCAGGATGACAACGGCGTCTGGCAATTCAGTGAAATGCCCAACCCCAATACCGATAACATCGTGGTACGCACCGACCCCGATGCCAATGTACTGCAGGGCATGACCGAGGAACAGATCGACGCCGCCTTTGGCCGGGTCAAGCAGGACACCAGCAACAGCATCACCAAGAACAACCCCCTGGCCAATGGTGAAGGCCTGGAGGACAATCTGCCGGTGCCCACCACCATTCCAATGAAGGAAATTCCCAAACTGATTGATCAGGCCAAGGACGTACAGCGCATTATGGAACAGCGTATGGAACGCATGGAGATGTCCCTGGGGGCACCGGCGGAATAGCCGATGCCAGTGAACCGTTAAAGGTCGTCCGGACTGTTGACGGTGTCCTCTTCCTGCAGGGTGGACAACGGCAGATGACGGATGTCCTTGCCCTTCACCAGAAAGATCACCTGCTCGGCGATATTGCGGGCGTGATCGCCGATGCGCTCCAACGCCCGCAGACTCCACATCACGTTCAGTGCCCGTTTGATATAGCGGGGGTCTTCCATCATAAAGGTCACCAGCAGGCGCATGGCGGATTCGTATTCCACATCCACGGACTTGTCTTCACGCACCACATCAATGGCCTGTTCCACATCAAAGCGGGCAAAGGCATCCAGGGCCTGACGCAACATGGCGTTCACATGGTTGCCGATGTGGCGTACCTCGATATAACCCCGGGGAATGGCGCCATCTTCCGACAACCGAATGGCCATCTTGGCAATTTTGTTGGCCTCATCGCCGATGCGCTCCAGATCGGTGTTGGCCTTGGTGGCGGCCACCAGCAAACGCAAGTCACTGGCGGCGGGCTGGCGCAGGGCAATAATGCGGGTGCACTCTTCATCGATGCGCCGCTCCATGCCATTGACCTGCTTTTCGTTGCTGATCACTTCCGACGCCAACCCGCTGTCCCCTTCCACCAGGGACTGCACGGAATCCACCACCTGCTTTTCCACCATGCCCCCCATGGCCAGAATGTGGCTGCGCACCTCTTCCAGATCCGCATTGAACTGGCGGGAAATGTGATGGGTAAAATCGTCGCTGCTCATCCGTGTGGTTCCTCTGGTTGTGTTAACCGTAGCGGCCGGTGATGTAGTCTTCAGTTTGTTTCTCCTCCGGGTTGGTAAACAAGGTGTCCGTGTCCTTGTATTCCACCATATCCCCCAGGTACATAAAGGCAGTATAGTCGGAAACCCGGGCGGCCTGCTGCATGTTATGGGTGACGATCACAATGGTGTAACGGTTTTTTAGATCGTTGATCAGTTCTTCCACCTTTAAGGTGGAGATGGGATCCAGAGCGGAACAGGGTTCATCCAGCAGTAATACCTCCGGCTCCACCGCAATGGTGCGGGCAATCACCAATCGCTGTTGCTGACCGCCGGACAGGCCCAGGGCGTTGTCCTCCAGCCGGTCTTTCACCTCATCCCACAGGGCGGCGCCTTTCAGTGCCCACTCCACCCGGTCGTCCAGCACCCGCTTTTTGTTGATGCCCTGAATGCGCAGGCCATAAGCCACGTTTTCATACACGCTTTTGGGGAAGGGATTGGGCTTTTGAAACACCATCCCCACCCGCCGGCGCAGATCAGTAACATCCACGGTGCGATGAAAGATATTTTTATCGTCGAAAATAATCTCACCTTCGGTGCGGCAGATATCCACCAGATCGTTCATTCGATTGAATGAGCGCAACAGGGTGGACTTGCCACAGCCGCTGGGGCCGATAAAAGCGGTAACCCGCTTTTTGGGAATTTTCATATTGATATTGTGCAAAGCGCGCTTTTCGCCGTAATAGAGCTGAAAATCTTTCACCTCCAGGCAGATTTCCTCGTTGTCCAGACTCAGAGGCTCATGCCCCATATCCACGGTCTTGCCGCCGGGGCGCAGATCTTTCGGAGGTGTCGCTGCCGTCATACTTTCACCTGTCTTTACCTTGATCTTGGGTTCACTCATATCAATTCTCCAGCGACCGGTACTTTTCCCGCAGCCGGTTGCGAATCATGATGGCGGTGAGGTTTAACACCACGATCACCACCACCAGCAATGCCGCGGTGGCATATACCAGCGGTCGGGCCGCCTCCACGTTGGGGCTCTGGAATCCCACATCATATATGTGAAAGCCCAGGTGCATAAACTTGCGCTCGAGATGCAGGTAGGGGAAGTTACCGTCCAGGGGCAGGGTGGGCGCCAGTTTCACCACCCCCACCAGCATCAGGGGCGCCACCTCGCCGGCGGCCCGGGCGATGGCCAGAATCAGACCCGTCATCATGGCCGGGCTGGACATGGGCAGAATCACCTTGGTGATGGTTTCAAACTTGGTGGCACCCAGGGCCAGGGAACCTTCCCGCAAGGATTTCGGAATCCGGGTTAAACCTTCTTCGGTGGCCACGATCACCACCGGCAGGGTGAGCAGAGCCAGGGTGATGGACGCCCATAACAGGCCCGGGGTACCGAACACCGGCGCCGGTGCCGCTTCCGGGTAAAACAACGCATCCAGGCTGCCACCGAGAAAATACACGAAGAAGCCCAGGCCAAACACGCCATAAACAATGGACGGCACCCCCGCCAGGTTATTCACCGCCACCCGAATGGTGCGGGTCAGCGGACCCTGCTTGGCGTATTCCCGCAGATAAACCGCCGCCACCACCCCAAAGGGGGTGACGATCACCGACATCAGAATCACCATCAGCACGGTGCCGAAGATGGCGGGGAACACGCCGCCTTCGGTGTTGGCTTCCCGGGGCTCATCGGACAGAAACAGCCAGAGCTGGTGGAAATAATCCCCCACCTTGGCAAAAAATGACATGTTATTGGGCTGTTTGTACTGCACCACCAGTTTAAGGGGAATCTCTTTTTCCTCGCCGTTCATGGCGGTGGCCACCATGCTGTCGCGGGCAATGGCCTGATACAGTTGATCCAGCTCCGACTTCAGGGCCTGATAGCGGTCGTCCAGCGCCGCCCGTTCGGCTTTCAGGTTTTGCTGCGCCGCCGCGTCCAGCTCACCATTCAGCTCCAGGCGCCGCTCCCGCAGCCGCAGCTGTTCCAGTTCGTAGTTAATGCTGCCGATCCGGCCCTGCTCAATTTCCTTGATCTCATCATGCAGGTCCAGGGCCCGCTCCAGGCGCTGTTCCAGTGCCGGCAGGGCCTGTTCGCCGCTGGCCACCACCTGGCCGTCTTCTTTCACCGCCTGCAGGTAGCCGTAGAAATTGCCCCACTCCCGGCGTTCCACCACCATCACCTGTTCCGGCGTGTGTACATCGGTCAGGTTTTCTTCCAGTAACCAGCGGAAGTCCAGCCCGGTAATATCCCGGTTGCCGGTTTTGATCAGCACCCGTTGTACCACCCGCACATCCTCTGGGATATCCACGCCGGCGCTGCGCACCCGGGAGGCCGCCACCCACTCTTCGTCAGAGATTTCACCAATCACGGTGTAGCTGCCACCCTCCGGCTCGGTGTAGGTGGCTTCGATAATGGTGTGGGGCCAGAAGTGTGACAGGCCCCGTACCGCCACCAGCAGCAGCAGACCCACCACCATCACCACGCTGATGGCCACGGCGCCGGCATTGAGCCAGACCCAGGGCTCGCCCTTGCGGAACCAGAGCTTGATTGAGTTCATCGGCTATCCCCCTTACAGCGAGCCATACTTTTCCCGCAGCCGCTGGCGCACCACTTCCGCGGTGGTATTCACCAGGAAGGTAAAAATAAACAGCACCAGCCCAGACAGGAACAGAATCCGGAAATGGGTACTGTTCACTTCCGCCTCCGGCATCTCCACGGCGATATTGGCGGAGAGGGTGCGCATGCCCTCGAAAATATTCATATCCATAATCGGCGTATTGCCGGTGGCCATCAGCACGATCATGGTTTCCCCCACGGCCCGGCCCAACCCGATCATCAGGGCCGAAAAAATACCGGGGCTGGCGGTGGGCAACACCACCCGAACCAGAGTCTGCCAGGGGGTGGCCCCCAGCGCCAGAGAACCCTGAGTCAGGCCCTTGGGCACGGCGAAAATAGCGTCTTCGGTGATGGAGAAAATAGTGGGAATCACCGCAAAGCCCATGGCCAGCCCCACCACCACGGAATTGCGCTGATCGAAATCGATCCCCAGATCGTTGGACACCCAGTCCCGCATGCTGCCGCCGAAAAACGCCAGCTCCATGGGTTCGGAGAGCCACATGGATATAACACCCGCCAGCACCACCACCGGAATCAGAATCACCGGCACATAGCCGTCGGGCACCCGGGTGCTGATATCCCGTGGCAACCGCGACCATGAAAACGCCGCGATCAGACAGAACAAGGGCGTTAGCAACAATATGGCGGTCACCCCCGCCAGGTTGGCCTCAATCAAGGGCGCCAGCCATAATCCCGCCAGGAAACCCAGGATCACCGTGGGCATGGCCTCCATCAATTCAATGGCGGGCTTGACCTTGGTGCGCAGGGCGGGCGCCATAAAGTAAGCGGTATAAATGGCCCCGCAAATGGCCAGGGGCACCGCCACCAGCATGGCGTAAAACGCCGCCTTCAAGGTGCCGAAGGTAAGTGGCATCAGACTGAACTTGGGCTCAAAATCGTTGCTGGCGGAAGAGCTCTGCCAGGTAAAGGAAGGCTCGTCGTAGCGCTCGTACCAGACCTTGCTCCAGAGGGAGGACCAGGACACATCCGGATGCTCGTTATCCAAATGGTAACTGACGGGGCCACCCTGCTCTGAATTGACAATGGCCAGATCGCCCCGGGGTGCCATGGCAATCCACTGGATGGGGCTGTCCGCCACCTGCTTGCGGGCCACCCGGCGATCCGCGGTGGTATTGAACAGGCCAATGTAGCCCTGGGCATCGCCGGCAATAAAACCTTTACGGCGGTGTTCGGTCTGCAGCGCGGTAACGGCCACACCGTCCTTCAGGGTCAGGGTGCGGACATTGGTCAGCACGGTTTGGTTGGTTTCATCCTGAGTGATAAACCATTGGCTGATACGGCCTTTGGAGTCGCCGATCAGCAGGGAAAATCCCCCCAGCAGAAAATCGCTGACAGTTATCTCGGTGCCGTTCTCCACCACATTGGCGATATGTACCCGCATCTCCGCCACCGGATTGCGCAGGTCCAGTACTTCCACTTTGCCCTTGGCCTCCACCAGGAACAGCCAGCGCTGATCCAGGCTCAGCAGGATATTGGTCAGGGCGCCGGAAGGCTGCGGCAACTTCAGGGTAGTTTGCTCTTCCAGTTGTACCTCATCGCTTAAAAAGCTTTCCGTTTTGGCAAAGTCTTTCAGGAACAGATGGCCTGCGCTGTCGGCGGCCACGATCCGCACCAGATCGTCGGATTCCCGGTAGGCCAGCTGAGTGATAGGCTCGCCGTTGAGCACCTGAATCGGGGTTGTCCCCAATGGATATTCGATGCGGGGAACCACGGTTTTATCCAGCGGAGAATCGCCGTACTGGATCTTATATTCCGGTTTCTGAATCAACACGCTGCCATCAGCCAGACCCAGAGCATAGGCCCGGCTGCCAGGGGAGTCCTTGGCGAAGGCAGTGATGGCGGTGGCGGTGGGCAGCTCCGGCGTCAACAGGGTCTGCCCATCGGCCACCCGATAAAATACCGGCCCCGCCGCGGCGGTCACCGCCAGGCCCACCTGACCCTGCTCTTCCACCACGGAAAAATAAGGCTGGGACAGCGTGTACTGATCCAGACTGTGGGTCTGTTTGATGGACGCAGGGAGAAACAGTGGCAACACTTCATACAGCAAATAAAAAAAGATCAGGCAAATGGCGAAGATCACGCTGATACCACCCACACTGATCAGCCTGGCCGCCACCTGATCCTTCAACTTGCGATACCGGCGCATTTTGGTCAGACGCTGCTCGGAGATTCCAAACAATGCTTCGCTGGTTGATTCCATTAGCTGTAAACCTGGTTCTTGGTAAGACAAAACGGGGCCACATCAACTGTAGCCCCGTCCTGTTTCAGTTTGCCGTGGAAGGGTCAACTCCCCGGCGTGTTACTTGGCCGCGATTTCAGACTCGATACCCAGTTGATTCAGCACCTTGGCCACCATGGAGGAAGGCATGGGGATATAGCCATCCTTCACCACGATTTCCTGGCCCTGCTTGGACATCACCATCTTGATAAATTCACGTTCCAGCGGCGGCAGCGGCTTGCCGGGAGCCTTGTTCACATACACATACAGGGCCCGGGACAGGGGGTACTTGCCAGACAGCGCCGCTTCCGGAGAGGCTTCCACGTAATCGCTGCTGTTGCCCTTGGCCAGCGGCAGCGCGCGGACACTGGAAGTCTTGTAACCAATACCGGAATAGCCGATACCGTTCAGGGACGTGGCCACGGACTGCACCACCGAGGCGGAACCAGGCTGCTCGTTCACGTTGCTTTTGTAGTCGCCTTTGCACAGAGCCACTTTCTTAAAGTAACCGTAGGTGCCGGATACGGAGTTACGGCCGTACATTTGGATGTCCCGGTTCTTCCATTCGCCGGACAGCCCCAGATCACCCCATTTGGTGGCGTCGTTGGCGGCGCCGCAATTGCGGGTGGAGGAGAACACCGCATCCACCTGCTCGATGCTCATGCCCTTGATGGGGTTATCCTTGTTGACGAACACCGCCAGCGCGTCAATGGCCACCGGCACGGCAGTGGGCTTGTAGCCAAATTTCTTTTCGAAGGCTTCCAGCTCCTTGTCCTTCATCTTGCGGCTCATGGGGCCCAGATTGGAGGTACCTTCGGTGAGTGCCGGCGGCGCGGTGGAGGAACCGGCGGCCTGGATCTGTACCGCCACATTGGGGTACTGCTTCTTGAATTCTTCCGCCCAGAAGGTCATCAGGTTGGCCAGAGTATCGGAACCAACGCTGGAGATGTTGCCGGAAACGCCCCCAACCTTCTCATAGCTGGGCAGCTTGGGATCGACCTTGGCTTCCGCCTGGGCGCCGGTGGCCATCAGCGCGGCGCTGGCTGTCATTGCAACGGATGCAACCAATTTCTTGAAATTCATGGACTTTCTCCGAGATTGTGGGCTGTGTTTCGGGGTGTCGGATGATACGTTGCCCCCATGACCTCGGCACTATAGGGGTGTTGCGTGACAATTATATTACAGAATGATTTCATACCCCAGAGCCGGTGTCCCGCCTGTTGAGTACAATTTTTGCCGCCCACCGCCACCTGTCGCTATAATGCGCGGCGCCAGAGTCGTTCCTCTCACAAGAGCATCATGACAACAATAATCAATCGGCTGGACAAGTTTACCGACACCCTGGGGAAATGGCTGTCCCTGGCCAGTTTCGCCATTATGGCCCTCACCTTTGTGGTGGTGGTGATGCGCTATGGGTTCAAGGCCAGCGGCCTGGAACTGGGGGGCTGGCGGCTGAGTTCCATCGCCCTGCAGGAGAGTGTCCTTTATCTGCATGGCATTTTGTTTATGCTGGCCAGCGCCTACACCCTGAAACACAACGGTCACGTGCGGGTGGACGTGCTCTACCGCCGCTTTAGCCCCCGGGCCAAGGCCTGGGTGGATCTGCTGGGCACCCTGGTATTCCTGTTTCCCATGAGCGGCTTTATTCTGTTTTCCAGCCTGGACTACGTGGGCTTTTCCTGGCAGATCCGGGAGCGCTCCGACGAGGCGGAGGGCTTGCCCTATGTCTACCTGGCCAAATCCCTGATCCCCCTCATGGCCGGCCTGTTGCTGGTACAGGGCGTGGCGGAAATACTGCGCAGCCTGGCGGTTCTCAGCGGTCGCCTGGCGCCGGCCCCGCGGGAGGACGTGGAAGCCCTATGATCCCGTTGTTGATGTTCCTGGTGGTGTGCCTGGCGTTGATGCTGGGTTACCCGGTGGCTTTCACCCTGGGGGGTGTGGCGTTGATATTTGCCGGCCTGGGGGTAGCCCTTGGGGGATTCGACCCCAGCCTGCTGAACGCGCTACCCAACCGCCTGTACGGCATCATGGAGAACCAGACCCTGCTGGCGGTGCCCCTGTTTGTGCTGATGGGGGTAATTCTGGAGAAATCCCGGGTGGCGGAGAACCTGCTGGACACCATGGGCCGCTTGTTTGGCCGCTTTCCCGGCGGGCTGGGGATTTCAGTCACCCTGGTGGGCATGCTGATGGCCGCCAGCACCGGCATCGTGGGGGCCACGGTGGTCACCATGGGGCTGCTGGCCCTGCCCACCATGATCCGGCGCGGTTATGACCCGGCCCTGGCCACCGGCAGCATCGCCGCCACCGGCACCCTGGGGCAAATCATCCCCCCCTCCATCGCCCTGGTGTTACTGGGAGATGTGCTGTCCAACGCCTATCAGCAGGCGCAATTGAATATGGGCATTTTCAACGCCGACACGGTCTCGGTGGGGGATCTGTTCGTGGGAGCCCTGGTGCCGGGGCTGCTGATGGTATTGCTGTATATGGCGTACATCATTACCCGGGCCCTGATCAATCCGGCCCTGGCCCCGGCGATCCGTGATAGCGAACAGCAACAGGGCTCCCTCCTGCTGGACTGTCTGCGGGGGCTGGTACCGCCGCTGCTGTTGATCGTGGCGGTGCTGGGCTCCATTCTGGCGGGCCTGGCCACCCCCACCGAGGCCGCCGCGGTGGGGGCGGTGGGCGCCACTCTGCTGGCCGCCTGGCAGCGCCAACTCACCGGCCCCAATCTGTGGGAGATCATGCTGTCCACCACCAAGGTCACCTGTATGGTGTTCGCCATTCTCATCGGTGCCACCCTGTTTTCCCTGGTATTCCGGGGCTTTGGCGGCGAGGAGATGATTCACCGGGTGTTCGAGGCCATGCCCGGCGGCGTGTTCAGCGCCATGCTGCTGGTGATGGTGGTGATCTTTCTGCTGGGTTTTATCCTGGACTTTATCGAAATCACCTTTGTGGTGGTACCCATTGTCGGGCCGGTACTGCTGGCCATGGGCATTGATCCGGTGTGGTTCGGGGTGATGATTGCGGTGAATCTGCAAACCTCATTTCTGACCCCGCCCTTCGGCTTTGCCCTGTTCTACCTGCGGGGCGTGACCCCGGACAGCATCCCCACCCTCACCATCTACCGGGGGGTGGCGCCGTTCATTCTGATCCAAATCGTGACTTTGTCACTAATTGCAATTTGGCCTTCACTTGCCACATGGTTGCCGGATATAGTCTATCCCTCTTAGAGAGTTATATAATTTGGAGAGTTATATAATTTCCGGCTTAGGATACCCGTAACAGGAACCCCATGAACGACAGCATAATAGAAGAACAAAACGACGACGCCCCCACCCCCCAGGGTGAACTGGCGCTGCAGACCATCGCCATGCCGGCGGATTCCAACGCCGATGGGGATATCTTCGGCGGCTGGCTGGTGTCCCAGATGGACCTGGCGGGGGCGGTGTGCGCCAACCGCCTGGCCCGGGGCCGGGTGGCCACCGTGGCCATCGACTCCATGGTGTTTTTACGGCCGGTGGCGGTGGGCTCCGTGGTAAGCTGCTACGCCGAGGTGAAGGACATCGGCCGCAGCTCCATGACCATTATCGTGGAGGTCTGGGCCCAGCATCATAGCGACGCCGAGGCCCGCAAGGTCACCGAAGGCCAGTTCACCTTCGTGGCCATTGATGAAAACCGGCGCACCCGCCCGGTACCCCGCACCGGCAACTGAGCGCCGCCAGCCCGGTGACCGCAGCCACCGCGCCGGGCCCCACACAGCGGGCGTGATCCGATTTCCGCCCGCTGACGGCCTGCCCCCCACCGCCTTACCTTCCCCACCCTACTTTCTCCCTGACTAGGGGGAGCCGGAAGAGGAGCCGGAGCCGGAACTGGAAGAGGAGTCGGAACTGGAAGAGGCATCAGCGTCAGAGCTAGCACTGCCGGCCGGCGCGGCGGACTGCTCCCTGATTTCCAGAAAGGCATCTTCCGAAATCGCGGTATAGGGCGCCACGTCCGTCTTGAACGCCTGGAACGATTCGTACACCTTGCGTGCCATCTCGTCTTCGGCAATGGTTTCCTGAATCACCTCCCGGGACGCCTGACGCAGGGCGGCCACCACATCATCGGGCAGTTTGCGCAACTGCACCCCGTGCTTTTCCACCAGCTCTTTTAACGCGGCGTTATTGCGGGCTGTGTATTCATCCAGCATGTCCTGGTTCACCGCCCGGGTGGCGTACTTGACGATGGCCTGCAGGTCCGGGGGCAGGGATTCCCAGGCGTCTTTATTGACGATGAATTCCAGCATGGCACCGGGTTCGTGCCAGCCGGGGTAATAGTAGTAGTCAGCGGCCCGATACAGGCCGAAGGTCAGGTCGTTATAGGGCCCCACCCATTCCGTGGCATCGATGGAGCCGGTCTGCAGCGCGGTGAATAACTCGCCCCCGGGCAGGGTCACCGGCACCCCGCCCAGGCGCTGGAAGACTTCCCCGGCCAGACCGGGAATCCGCATCTTCAGTCCTTTCAGATCCGCCACGCTGTTGATTTCCTGCTTGAACCAGCCGGCCATCTGCACCCCGGTGCTGCCACCGGCAAAGGGCACCAGATTGAAGGGCTCGTAGACCTCCCGCCACAGCTCCATGCCACCACCGTAGTGCAGCCAGCCATTCATTTCCTGGGCATTCATACCGAAGGGCACCGCGGTAAAGAACTGGGCCGCCGGAGTCTTGCCCTTCCAGTAATAGGCCGCGCCGTGGCCCATCTGCACCGCCCCCCGGGCCACCGCGTCGAATACCCCCATGGCGGGCACCAGCTCGCCGGCGCCATGCACCTTCACCTTCAGCCGGCCACCACTCATGGCATTGACCGCCTTGGCGAAGTTTTCCGGCGCCATCCCCAGGCCGGGATAGTTGCGCGGCCAGGTGGTGACCATCTGCCACTCAAAAGTCTGTTGCGGCGCGGCGGCGCCGGCGGCCGGCTCCGACTCCTTGCCGCAGCCGGAAATGAAAAGCGCGCTGAGGGTCAGCCAAAGCAGGCCGACACGAGTCCACATCATGGCAGGCTCCTGATTATTCTGTTGTTGTTTTGGGTGGACCAAGGCTCCGCAATTGACGGGCGGGAGTCAAGCAAAACCTGGGGCCGGTTCCCGCTACAGCAATTCCAGGCGCGCATACTGCGCCACCAGCCACTTCTCTCCCTGGGCGGCAAAGTTCACCCGCACCCGGGCATTGGGCCCCTGCCCCTCACAACCCAGTATCACCCCCTCACCGAACTTGGGATGCCGCACCGCCCGCCCCAGCTGATAGGGTGAGTCCGGGGCCGGCTGCGCCCCCAGGGCAGCACCACGGGCAGCGCCCATGGGTCGGGTAATCCGGGCCGCGGCCCGCACCTCCTGCAGACAGTGGGCGGGGATTTCCCGCAGGAAACGGGAGGGGCCATGAAGAGTCTCGCTGCCGTAGATGCGCCGGCTTTCCGCATAGGTGAGATACAGTTTGACCATGGCCCGGGTAATGCCCACATAGGCCAGCCGCCGCTCCTCCTCCATGCGGCCAGGCTCATCGGCGGATTGTTGCGAGGGAAACAGCCCCTCCTCCACGCCGGTCATAAACACCATCGGGAACTCCAGACCCTTGGCCGCGTGCAGGGTCATCAACTGAACACAGTCTTCGTCGGCTTCGGCCTGGCCCTCGCCGGCCTCCAGTGCCGCATGGTCGAGAAACGCCGCCAGGGTGGCCGCCTCGCCGCTATCGCCGGTTTCGAACTCCCGGGCGGCACTGATCAGTTCCTTGAGGTTTTCCACCCGGGCCTCGCCGCGATCGCCTTTTTCCTTCTGATGGTGAGGAATCAGCCCGGAAGCCTCCACCACCTGTTCCACCAGGGCTGCCAGACTCTGGCCCTGTAACGCCTGCTCCAGCTGCTCGAGCATCACCATGAACCCGTGCAGGGCCTTGCCCGCCTTGGGGGTCAGTTCCTTGTGCTGGAGCACCGTCAGGGCCGCCTGCCATAATGGCTGGCCCAGTTCCCGGGCGGTGTGCCGGATCCGTTCCAGGGAGCGATCCCCCAGGCCCCGGGGTGGCGTGTTCACCACCCGCTCAAAGGCGGCGTCATCATCCCGGTGGGCCAGCAAGCGCAGATAGGCCAGGGCGTTGCGGATCTCCGCCCGTTCGAAGAACCGATGACCGCCGTAGATGCGGTAGGGGATGGCGGCCCGCAGCATGGCCTCCTCCAGCACCCGGGACTGGGCGTTGGAGCGGTAGAGAATGGCCATATCACTGCGCCGCAGGCCCTGTTGCTGCAAGGCCTGCTGAATGCGCTCGGCCACGAAACGGGCCTCATCCACCTCATTGAAACCGGCATACACCGAGATGGGCTCGCCTTCCTCCCCCGCGGTCCAGAGCTCCTTGCCCAGGCGGTCCTGATTGTGGACGATGACCCCGTTGGCGGCATTGAGGATGGTGGCGGTGGAGCGGTAGTTCTGCTCCAGCCGCACCACCTGGGTACGGCCGAAGTCATCGCCGAAGGAGCGGATATTCTCAATCCGCGCCCCCCGCCAGCCGTAGATGGACTGATCGTCATCGCCGACGATGGTCACCGGTATCTGCTCCCCCGCCAGCATCTGCAGCCAGGCATACTGAATGCGGTTGGTGTCCTGAAATTCATCCACCAGAATATGGCGGAAGCGCCGGCGGTAATGGTCCAGCAGCTGGGGCTGGTGCAGCCAGAGCTCGTGACTGCGCAGCAACAGCTCGGCGAAATCCACCAGCCCGCCCCGGTCACAGGCCGCCTGGTACTCCCGGTAGACCTCGGTCAGGGTCTGTTGATAACGATCGCCCCCGGTCTCGATATGCTGCGGCCGCAGACCCTCATCCTTTTGGCTGTTGATAAAGGCCTGGGCCTGGCGGGGAGGCCAGGTGGTATCGTCCAGCTCCAGCTGGCGCAGGATCCGTTTCACCAACCGCAGCTGATCATCGGCATCCAAAATCTGGAAATTGGCGGGCAGGTTCGCCAGTTCATGGTGGGTCCGCAGCAGCCGATGCGCCAGACCATGGAAGGTGCCCACCCACATGGAACCCGCCGGGGCCCGCAGCAGCTGTTCAATCCGCTGGCGCATCTCAGCGGCGGCTTTATTGGTAAAGGTCACCGCCAGAATGCTGTGGGGGGACAGGCCCCGCTCCTGTATCAACCAGGCAATGCGGTGCACCAATACCCGGGTCTTGCCGCTACCGGCCCCCGCCAGCACCAGCAGACGATGGGCGTCCGAGGTCACCGCCTGGGCCTGATCAACGTTAAGAGAATTTACAATAGAGGAAGGCTGCATCGCCGCATTCTACTGATTTGCATGGGCCAGTGCCAAACATAATAAAGAAACCGGCAAGGCGAACTGATTTAGCTATAAAACAAGCGAGTTATGACAAATATCAGGCAAATAGCGGCCAAACTGTAAAAAATCCCTTAAGAAAATTTCACGGAATGTAAATTTGCGTATATATTTTTTGCTAACCAAAGTGCGAAGGTGCGCGTATCGAACGGTTTCCAGATAACAATAAGAACGCCCTGCATAGCCCGAGCTTCCCCTATTCTTCATTGTTATCCCTCCGCCCCCGATACCAGCACAGTTTGGTATTGAATAACAAAACCGACTTAAATGGAGTTCGACTCTAATGGCAATGAACAAGCGTTTTCAGGTGACCGCTCTGGCCGCAGCCGTGGCTGCCGCCGGCGCCGTTGTGCCGGCGTATGGCTTTGAGTACGTAAAGGACGATTTCCGCATGCAGGTGGACACCACCGTGTCACTGGGCGCCTCCTGGCGGGCGGAAGACCGGGACTACCGCAATGTGGGGGTGCAAAACGCCCTAGCCGCCGGGGAATCCGAATTCCACTATCACGGCACCAGCTCCCAGGACAACAGTAACCTGCTGTGGCAGGAAGGTTCCACCTTCTCCGAATTGGCCAAAATCGTGGTGGACGTGGAGCTAAACTACAAAAACTACGGTGCTTTTATCCGCGGCAAATCATTTTACGACCATCGTATCGTCAATGGTGATGGTCGTACTGACGTGCCGGCCTATGCCGAACCCGGGCAACCGGCCCAGAGCGCCGGCACCGGTGGCGATATTCTGGACGCCTTTGTCTGGGGTGACTGGTGGCTGGGGGATAAACCCCTCAACGTGCGCCTGGGTCAGCAGGTAATCAGCTGGGGCGAAGGGCTGTTCTTCCCCAATGGCATCAACACCATTAATCCGGTGGACGTCAATGCTCTGCTGGCGCCTGGCTCTGAAGTAAAAGACGCCTTGATTCCGTTGAATGCTCTTTATGGCTCCCTGGGCTTGACCACTAATTTGACCCTGGAAGCCTTTGTGTTGTTTGAGTGGAAAGAAACCGAACTGCCCGAGTGCGGAACCTTCTTCTCGACCACCGACCTGGCAGGCCCCAACTGTTATGGCGGTTTTTATCCGAGTGGAGAGGAGACCGGCTACGTGAATCCCACCTATGGCCCAGCTGGGCCAGCGGAGTACCGCTACCTACCGCGAAGCTCTGACAGGGAGCCGGACGACCAGGGTCAGTACGGTATGGCGGCTCGCTATTTTGCCGAAAGTATCGACACCGAGTTTGCTGTCTATTACATGAATTACCATTCGCGGCTGCCGATTATTTCAGGCTACATGGTAGACCCCACCCAGGTTGATCCATTGGTGACCGCAGTATTAGGAACCGGGCCGCTATCCCCGGATCTGGAAACAGCCCGCCTACAGCTGCTGGGGGCGACCAATAACCCCACCGCCACAGCATTCCTGCTGCCCACCGGCAGCTTGTTCAGCGACTATGTTGAGGACATCGAACTGCTGGGTGCCAGTTTCAACACTACCATCGACATGGGCTTACCGGGCGGCGCCACTGCATTCTCCGGTGAGATCAGCATGCGCAAGGACCAGCCCTTCCAGATGGAAGACGGTGACACTCTTGGCGGCGCGCTGGGCCTACCCTCACTCAGCTGTAGCGACGCTGACGTGGCCTATGATTGCTATGACAAGTATCAAGCAGGCGAATATGCTCCCGGTTATGTGCGGGAAGACTACTACCAGGCTGAGATTGCGTTTATTCACTTCTTCGACCGCATTTTGGGCGCCTCCCGCTGGACGGCGATCCTTGACATTGCGGGGTCCTATACTGATTTACCCGACAAAGACGAAGCACTGCTGAACAGCTCTTATAATGCCACCCTTAACCACCCCTGGGTCGCAAATGTTGCGACTATAAATGGCGCTCCACTGCCGGGGGCAATAGCCAGTTACCCGGACTTCCTCAATTATGCCTATAACGTGCTGGGCAATGCTGCCACCGCACCGGAGGATTCAGAATACTATCCCACCAGCGGTGCCTGGGGCTATAAGATGCGCTTCACCGGTGACTACAACAACGTATTCGCCGGTATCAACCTGCGGCCCACCATCAGCTTCAGCCACGATGTCTACGGTACCACCCCGGGGCCCATTACCAATTTCCTGGAGGACCGCAAGGCCCTGGGGCTGTCCCTGGAAGCCGTTTACCTGAACAGCTACACCCTGGAAGCCTCCTACACCGACTTCTACGGTGCGGAACCTTATAACCAGCTCGCTGATCGGGATTACTACTCCATCAGCGCTTCAGCCTCATTCTAAGTTGTGGGGGAACCAAGGAAATGATTATGAATGCAAAGCATAAAATGACAGTCCTGGCCGGCACCCTGCTGGCCGCCTCCCTGGCCACCGCGCCGGCCCTGGCCAAGGTGCCGCCGGAAAAAGCCGAGATGCTGGGGAACGAGCTCACCCCCAGTGGCGCCGAGGTGAACGGCAATGCCGCCGGCACCATTCCCAAGTGGACCGGCGGCATGACCGGCAACCCCGATTGCTACGATGGCAGCGAGTTTCTCTGCAATCCGTTCCCGGATGACAAACCCCTGTTCACCATCACCGCCCAGAATCTGGACCAGTACAAGGACAAGCTGAGCCCGGGCCAGATTGCCATGTTCAAAAAGTACCCGGACAGCTTCAAGATGCCGGTGTACAAAAGCCGCCGCCCCTATCACATGCCGGAGCGGATTCAGAAGCTCACCAAACAGAACGCCCTGGAAACCGAAACCGTGGGCGCCACCGGCCTTAAGAATCTGAATCTGCAGGGCTTTCCCTTCCCCATTCCGCAGATTGGTCTGGAGGCGATCTGGAACCACATCGGCCGCTGGCGGGGGGATTCCCTGGAACGCACCATCGGCCAGGTGACGCCCCAGGCTAACGGCGCCTACAGCATGGTGATGTTCAAGGACCAGCTGGCGGTGACCAACCAGCTCACCGACTATGTGCCCGGTGAAGACGACAACGTGATGTTCTATTTCAAGCAACAGGTCACCGCTCCGGCCCGCCTGGCGGGCAATGTGCTGCTGGTGCACGAGACCATCGACCAGGTGAAGGAGCCCCGCCGGGCCTGGATCTATAACGCCGGTCAGCGCCGGGTACGGCGTGCGCCCCAGGTGGCTTACGACGGCCCCGGCACCGCGTCGGACGGCATGCGCACTTCCGACAACTTCGACCTCTACAACGGCTCGCCGGACCGCTATGACTGGACCTTGAAAGGCAAGCGGGAAATGTACATCGCCTATAACTCCTACAAAATGGATGAGAAAGGCATTCCCTATGATGACATGATCCTGCCCGGCCACCTGAACCAGGATCTGGCCCGCTACGAGCTGCACCGGGTGTGGGAAGTGGAGGCCAACCTGCGGGACGGCACCCGCCACATCTACGCCAAGCGCGTGTTCTTCCTGGATGAGGACACCTGGCTGGCGGCGGTGATCGACCACTACGACGGCCGCGGTAACCTGTGGCGGGTGGCGGAGGCCCACCAGCTGTTCTACTACAACGTGGATGTGCAGGGCTACGCCATGGAAACTCTGTATGACCTCAATGCCGGCCGTTATCTGGCTCTGGGATTTGAGAACAACGAAGCCAGTGGCACCAACTTCAATGTGGAATTCTCCAAGCGGGAATTCCAGCCGGCGGCGCTACGCCGCAGCGGGGTTCGCTAAGGCTTGAGTAAGCCATTGAAATAACAAACATTAAGGGGTGCAATAAGCACCCCTTTTTTTATACCTGAATGTTTTTTGTACCCGCGATTTACAGGGACGCCACAGTAATTAACACAGGGTTATGGCACTATCAGTCTTTGGGGAAGCGCCACGCAATAACCGCCCCCGACGGCGGGGCCCGCCCCGGACTTGAATCGGTGTCAGAAGCGACTTATTCTCCATTGAGAACCAGGTCACAGATTGGGAATACGATTATCTCCCTTTCATATACCCGATCTCCGGCGGCAGACGGTATAACAACAAGCGCGGTGACTGTTGCAAGGAATAACTATAACTAGATTGCTGAACATGATGGCGAGCTTATTGAAACGAACCGGGCCCTTTGGCGGCCTTCTCTCATATTGGCGCTGGCTGGCGCTACTGACCCTGATGCTGTGCGGTGGAGCCCAGGCGGTCACCCAGGGCGATATCAATGCCAGCGATGCCCGCCTGAAACAACTGAGAAACCAGCAATCGCAACTGGAAAACTCCATCAATGCACTGGAGCGCCGGGTCTGGTCGCTGGACCGGCAGATACTGGATACCCGCAAATCCCTGCGCGCGGAGCGTACCGTCGAGCGCAAGCAGTTCCACGAGGCCAAGCGTGATTACAAGCGTCAGTCCTTTGCCATTGAGGGCATTGAAAAAGACATCGCCCTGGTGGATTTCGATATCGATATCGTGGAACGGGACATGGAGCGGGATCAACAGCGTCACGCCGCCCTGAACATGCTCAAACAACGGCTGGCCCAAAGTGATTATGAGGCCCGCCAGGCGGAATACCGCCGCCAGTTGGCCACCCTGGCCCAGCGCAAACAACCGCTGCAGGAGGAGCTGGCGGCGGCGCGGGATAAGCTGGCGCAACTGGAGACACAACTGGCCAGCCAGAAAGAGGATGTGGATGAGTCCGCGTTAAACGCCGACCCCAAACTGGCGGGCCTGCTGCAACAACGGGACGCGGCGGCCCGGGAACTGACTCAATCACGGCAACAATTGGCTGCCATAGAAGGCCGCCTGAACCAAGAGACCGACCGCTTCAATCGATTGGTGTCCAGCTTTAAGCGGGAACAGAGTTCACGCCAGCAAAATCTGCAGACCACGGCTCCCGTCGGCGCCAGCCCCGCGGCCACCGCACCGGCCGCGAAAACATTCACACCGGAGGTGGGTGATTATCCTTCCTATGTGTTTGTGATCTCCGGGGATCAGGAACCGGATATCGAAAACACCCTGCACCTGAAAAGCTGGGTGGAATCCTATGGCGCCAAATACATCCAGGCCCGCTGGAACGGCTTTGGCGACGGGGACAACGCCGCCGAGGGTGGTTTCAAACAGGCCTTCAAGGCCTACATCCAGGCCATCCCCAAAGACGCCAAGTTGTTGCTCATCGGCCATGGTCTGGGGGGCGGAGCCGCCATCGAAGCGGCCACCGAGATCGCTTACGCCGAGAACCGGACCGTGGATTTCCTCGGCGTACTGGACCCCATGGGTGATGCCGGATTGCGGGCCAATATCGTCTATCGCACCAAAGGTACCTGCATCAAGCCGGACCCGGACAACACCATGACCAACGCTGAGTATATCGAGTGCATTAAGTCTTCGCAGAAGCGGCTGATCACCGCCAACATTAAATATTTTTATAACCGCTGGCAGAAAGATGCCGGTGGCCCCCTGGATTTCCAACGCCAGATTCCCAGTATCGACGCCAACGGCAACGTGGTGCGGGTTCCCACCGCATCCGGCCGCTTTGCCATCGAAAACGGAACCGAAGCGGATCAGCGCCGGGTGTATTTCGCCGGTGCCGAGAATGCTCACCAATTACTACTGGCCGAAGAAGCCAAAGTGTTGCCCAAACTGCTGGTGCGACATTTACGATAACAATGTGGAGGCGGTGCCATGAAAACCTTAACCACAGCAATCTGTATCACCACAGCCCTGGGAGCCAGTCTGGCCTGGGCCGATAACACCATCGTCAAGGTACCGCGGGAAAATGGCGCGGTGCATCAGGAATTCAAAAATTTACTCAATGACACCCTGAGCCGGTTCCGCTCCGGAGTGGGTCGGGTGGAGCTGCAGGGGGAGTCCGGCAACAACCAGACCTGCAACGCCAACTTCTACACCAGTGGCGAAACCACTTTCGTCACCATGAGTGTGGAAAACGGGGATTTTTACAATGAGTTTTATATCGATCACCCCCACCAGTCATTCAAAAAGATTCTGTTCCAGAACCTGATCATGAATGACAACAACGTGGAACTGAAGGTGGTACAGCGGGACGGTGGCTACTCCATTGTCACCGATGGCAAACAGCTCAAGCTGTCCAGCAAAGTGCGGGGCAACGAGAGCCCCACCTGTCAGTTTTCCCTGGCCCAGGCCCGGTTGCACGAAGGCGAAACCGAGTAAGCCCGGTTACCTACATCGCCCGTATTTCCAGCTCCGGCAGGGTACGGGCGTATTCCACAAAGTCTTCCGGTTGCCCCTCAAAGCCGTCACTGAAGAACAGACTGACCACAAACCCCAGGAACCCCCGCATGGGGAAGCGGGTAATACCGTAGCCCACATTGGGCATCTGTCCGGGGAATACCTCCGGCGGATCCTCCCGCTCGAAGTCATCCTCGTACAGCAGACGCATGGGCTCATTGAAATCCCCCAGATAATCCACAAAAGCGATGGCGTCCAGATTGCGCTTTGAAGTGAGCCAGATCCAGTTGTGCTCCTGATCCAGCCCCGCTTCGATCATGGCTTTTTCGTTATCCGAAATCTTGCCGTCCACCACCGCCGGGGTTTCGGTCCAGTTGGCGGTGTAGGTATTGGCCCCCACCAGCTGGTTGGCGTCCAGGGACATGGTGAGGGAGGGGTCCACCAGCAGCTTGCGCCGCAACTCGGGAATAATCCCCCGCACATCGTACATCAGGCCCTTGGGCAGGTGATGGATCTGCATGCTGAGTTTCAGAATCGGCAGCTTCACCACGTACAGAGTGAAGTTGAGCTGGGTGGTGGTGCGGATCGGCCCGATGATTTCACCGGTGGGCAGCGCCACCATCTGGTCGTTGTTCAGTTCGGTGCCGGTCACCGGCGTTAAAATGCCGGTATCCAGACGCAGCTTCATGGAGTCCAGGGGCCGGTCACCCACATAATTTACAAAGCTGAAATCGTCCCACTTCAGATGGTTTTCCGGATTGTAACGCAGGCTGTAGAAATCGGTTTCCACCAGCCCCAGATCCGCGCTGTAGCGCACGTATTGTTCATCCGCCCGCAGCCGGGAGTTACGCACCAGATAGACAAAACGCTCCACGCCATTACGGTCCCGGGTCAGGATTTCCGCCACCATTTCCCCATCATAGGGGGCTCTGGGATCGCGCCGGGCGCCGGCGTCCTTGAACAGAAACAGCAGTTTGTCGGTACCGTCCATCACCCCCGGCTCACCGGCCAGGGGCACATGCCAGCCTTCGAAATACACGGCGCCGCCGGTGTTGTACTGGTCGATCTGAAACGGGATGGGTTCCATTACGCCATCCACCATGGCCGCCAGGGACAGCTCGCTCAATGGCAGGCCCAACACCCAGGGCATATCCTCCCCTTCCACGGTGATCACCTTAAAGGCATCGATCTGGCGCAGGGGAGGCAACAGGGCGTAACTTTGGCTGGTGATGGCAAGTAACAGGAAAAAAACAACAGTTCTCATCAGGGTCATAGAAGGTTCCAGGCACATTGTTCTTGTTTTCCCGGTCATTTTACACCCCTTGGTGCCCGTTTTAACACTCTTTCCCACCCATTGACGGACCACCGGCGCGGCGACCCCGTGGTACCATAGTCTTTCCACAGTCTGTTACATTGCTCCCGGAGGTGCCCCATGCAGGCCTTCACATTTTCCACCACCCGCACCCTTATTCACGAGCCCGGCAGCGTGGCCCGGCTGGCGGAGCTGTGTCAGCAACAGGGGGCCGATCGCGCGCTGTTGGTGACGGACGCCGGGATCCGCAAGGCCGGCCTGTTGCAGCGGGCGTTGCCCGGGCTGGAAGCCGCCGGCATTAACGCGACGGTATTCGATCAGGTGGAAGCGGACCCGGCGGACAGCACTATCCTCGCGGCGGTGGCGGCCGCCCGGCAGCATAACGCCGGGGCGGTGATCGGCTTTGGCGGCGGCAGCTCCATGGACGTGGCCAAGCTGGTGGCAATTCTGTCGCATCCCCACTGCAACCAGACACTGGAGGATCTTTACGGCGTGGGCAATGCCCGGGGGCCGCGCCTGCCGCTGATGCAGATCCCCACCACTGCCGGCACCGGTTCGGAAGTGACCCCCATTGCCATTGTCACCACCGGCAAGACCACCAAGGCCGGGGTGGTGTCCCCGGTGCTGCAACCGGACATTGCCCTGCTGGATGCGGAGCTGACCCTGGGCCTGCCGCCCCAGGTCACTGCCGCCACCGGTATCGATGCCATGGTCCACGCCATCGAGGCTTACACTTCGGTGCACCGCAAAAACCCCTATTCCGATATGCTGGCCCGGGAGTCCCTGGGCCTGCTGGCGGGCAATATCCTAACCGCGGTGCGGCTGGGTACGGACATTGAAGCCCGCAGCCGAATGCTGCTGGGGGCACTGCTGGCGGGGCAGGCCTTCGCCAACGCACCGGTGGCGGCGGTGCATGCCCTGGCCTATCCCCTGGGGGGCCATTTCCACATTCCCCACGGCCTCAGCAACTCCCTGGTATTACCCCATGTGATGCGATTTAATGCCCCCAGTGCCCGCGCCCTGTATGCCGAACTGGCGCCACTGATCATGGGGGATGACTTTACCCCGGGGTCCGACGCCGAAGTGAGTGAACGCCTGATCCGTTGGCTGGAGCGATTGATTGAACGGGTGGGCCTGCCTCGCCGGTTGCGGGACTGCGAGGTGCCGGAGGATTTTCTCGGCCAGCTGGCCGCCGATGCCATGCAGCAGCAGCGGCTGCTGGTGAACAACCCGCGGGAGGTCACGGAACAGGACGCGCTGGCCATTTATCAGGCGGCCTGGTAAACCCGGGCACTACGGTTTCAGCAGGAGCAAGTCCCATGAGCGACCACCGACCCATTCGGCGTAACGACTACCGCCGGTTCTATCCGATCACCACCCGCTGGATGGACAATGACCTCTATGGTCACGTCAACAATGTCACCTACTATTCCTACTTCGACTCTGCAGTAAATCGTTACCTTATTGAAGCGGGCGGCCTGGATATCCACAATGCGCCGGTGGTAGGCTATGTAGTCAGTTCCAACTGCAGTTACCTGTCTCCCATCGCTTACCCCGATGAGATCGAGGCGGGATTGCGGGTAAACCGGCTGGGCAACAGCTCGGTGACCTACGGCGTGGGCATTTTCAAACAGGACGGGGAAACCGCCTGCGCTTACGGGGATTTTATTCACGTGTTCGTCAATCGCGCGGAGAACCAGTCAGTCCCCATTCCCGCGGGGATTCGCCACGCGCTTGAGCAACTGCTGATTCAAGACTAGGTCGTCCATTTTAGATCGTCCATTTAAGGTACTCTCATGCTGAAGAAAGAATATCCTTACTACCTGGCCAATGAGGCGGTGTACGCCAATCAGGACCTGCCGGTGTATGACAAGTACAGCGGCGAGCAGGCCACCGCCGTGCCCCTGGCCACTCCCGAGGTGCTGGATAAGGCCATTGCCGCCGCCGTGGAGGCCGCCGAACCCATGCGTAAAATGGCGGTGTTCGAGCGGCAGGCGGTACTGGAGCATTGTGTGGCACGATTCCGGGAACGCAGCGAGGAGCTGGCCTACGCCCTGTGCGTGGAGGCGGGCAAACCCATCAATGACGCCAAGGGGGAAGTGACCCGGCTGATCGATACTTTCAAGATTGCCGCCGAGGAAACCCCCCGCCTGTACGGCGAGACCATTCCCCTGGACATCAGCGCCCGGGCCAAGGCCTATAGCGGCATGACCAAGCGGGTGCCCATCGGCCCCTGCGCCTTTATCAGCCCGTTTAATTTCCCCCTTAATCTGGCGGCACACAAGGTGGCCCCGGCCATCGCCGTTGGCTGTCCCTTCGTGCTCAAGCCCGCCAGCCTCACCCCCATCGGCGCCCTGCTGATCGGGGAAATTCTGGCGGAGACGGATCTGCCCAAGGGGGCGTTTTCCATCCTGCCCTGTCGCCGGGACAGCGCCGATCTGCTCACCGAAGACGACCGGCTCAAACTGCTGAGCTTCACCGGCTCGCCGGATGTGGGCTGGAAACTGAAGGCCCGGGCCGGCAAAAAACCGGTGATTCTGGAGCTGGGTGGCAACGCCGCCTGTGTGGTGGACAAGGACTGGGATCTGGAGGACGCGGTGGCGCGCATTATCTTCGGCGCCTTTTATCAGTCCGGTCAAAGCTGTATCGGGGTACAGCGGATCTATGTGCACCGGGATATTTACGAGCCGTTCAAGGAACAACTGGTGGGCAAAACCAAGGCACTGGTCAGCGGCGACCCCAAGGATCCCAATACCTTTATCGGCCCCATGATCAGCGAAGGGGAAGCCAGTCGTCTGCACGGCTGGATCAAGGAGGCGGTGGATGCCGGCGCCACCCTGCTCTGCGGTGGTGAACTGGACGGTACCATGCTGCAGGCCACTCTGCTGGAAAACGTGGACCCCGGTCAGGCGGTGTGCGCCGAGGAAGCCTTCGGTCCGGTGGCGGTGCTGGCGCCGTTTGACGATTACGATCAGGTGCTGAAAACCGTGAACGACAGCCGCTTTGGCCTCCAGGCCGGCATTTTCACCCGCGACCTCTATCGGGCCCAGCAGGCCTGGGACGAACTGGATGTGGGCGGCGTGGTCATCGGTGATATCCCGTCCTGGCGGGTGGACCATATGCCCTACGGCGGGGTCAAGGACAGCGGCCTGGGGCGCGAGGGTATCCGCTGGGCCATGGAGGATATGACCGAGCTGCGGCTGATGGTGATCCGCAACCCGTTCTGATGTTGTCACACAGTCCGCCGGCGGCCATCGCTTCAGGTGTCCGCCGGCAACACCGGCGCCACGGCCCGCAACACCTTCTCCTGCAACAGATTGAGCTCCACCGGTTTGGAGATGTGATCGTCCATCCCGGCCGCGTGACAGGACGCCACGTGTTCGCGCATGGCGTGAGCGGTGAGGGCAATGATTGGTGTGCGATCCCAACCCTGCTCCTGCTCCCACTGGCGAATTCGCCGGCTGGCTTCCTCTCCACCCATGATCGGCATTTCGCAATCCATCAGGATCACGTCGTAATCCGCCGGCCGCTTACTGTATTCCACACAGCCCTGACGCCCGTTCTGGGCCAGCACGCAACGGGCCCCCAGCCGCTGTAACATGCTGGCGATCACCTTCTGATTCACATCGTTGTCTTCCACCACCAGCACCGAGTAACCGGACAAGGTCTCCCCCAGCCGCTCCAGCTGCCGGGCACGGCTGCCATTCTCCAATTTACCCAACGCCTGGGCCAGTAACAGCGGGAATTGAAACGCGCACACCGGTTTATGCAGCACCGGAAACGGATGCCGGGAGTATTCCTCCGCCGACAGAATCATGCACTTCATGGCCAGCAGCTGACATTCTTCCTGCAAGTGGTCGATTTCCAGATCCGTGCAGTCCGAACTGCTGTCCAGATCCAGTATCACCGCCGCCAACCCTTCCACATTGCGCTGCATGCGCTGGCGGGCGCTGGCAATCGTCCGCTCACAGTGAATACTGACCCCCCAGTGGGTCAGATGCCGCCGCATTTCCAGGCCGTAATGGGAACGGCGCCCCACCCATAGCAACTGCAACCCCTGCAGCTGTCGCAGGGCCCAGGGCACCGGGGACTCCGCCGCCGCTTCGTAGGCAATGGAAAACTCAAAGGTGGAACCCTGGCGCGGCGCACTGTCCACCCGGATATCCCCCCCCATCAGCTCCACCAGGGACTTGGAAATACTCAGCCCCAGCCCACTGCCGCCATATTCCCGGGTGATGGAGCTGTCCGCCTGCTGAAACGGCTTGAACAGAGTGGCCTGCTGCACCTGGGAGATTCCGATGCCGGTGTCCAGCACGGAAAACAGCAATTGCCCACCGTCGGCGCTGGCGGCCCCCAGCTCCACCCGCAGCTCCACCCGCCCCACCCGGGTGAACTTGAAGGCGTTGCCGATCAGGTTCAGCAGCACCTGCCGCAGACGGGACGGATCCCCCGTGATGCGATGGGGGATGGCCGGATCCACGCACACCACGAAGTCGAGCCCGTTTTTGCGGGCCGAAGGCTGAAAGATGGAGGCCACCTCCACGAACAGCTCGTAAGGGTCGAACTCCACTTTCTCCAGAGTGACCCGGCCGGCCTCAATCCGGGAATAATCCAGGATATCGTTGATCACATTGAGCAGGGCCTTGCCGGAGTAATGGATCACGTTGACGAAATTTTTCTGCTCGGTGTCCAGATGAGTGGTCTGCAGCAGTTCCGCCATACCCATAATGCCATTCATGGGGGTGCGGATTTCATGGCTCATGGTGGCGATAAAGCGGCTTTTGGCCTGATTTTCCAGGTCCGCCTGCTGCACCCGTTGCTGGGACTCCCGGGCAATGATGCGGGCGTTCTTCCACAGCCGGTAACGATAACTGTTCATCATGAAAATGAAGAAGGTCACCACCAGGGAGGCGCCAATAATGTCGTTGAGGGTGTATTGCAGGCGGGCACTGCCCATATCCACGGCTAGCGAAAACGCGGTGACAAAAAAGCCCACCAGGCCCGCCGCCAGAATAAACAGGGCATAACCCAGCCGCAGTGGCGCCATCGGCACCATGCAGAGCACCAGAATAAAACCGGCCACGTAGGAAGGGTCCACCGCGGTCAGACCGGCGATCACCCCGGCAGATGCCAGCCCGTAACTGGCCCAGAGCGTCAACAGCCACTGACTGCGCTGGCGCAGCCAGGGCAGGCTGCGGGCCAGCAGCACAATGAGACTGAGTGCCACCAGCCCCAGCCGCAGCCACAGCAGTTCAGGGGTATCCGGATGCAGTTTGCGGTCCACCGGCAGATACACCAGCCAGGTAAACGACATCACGCAACTGAACACCAACACCCAGCCGGCGTGGTAATGCAGCTCTTCATCGAACCGGGCGGGCAGCCGTTGTCGCCGGGGCCCGAAAAACAGGGCGTGCTTAAGCTTGGTTACCCATTCCATTGCGTGTTGCGTTCCTGATTGGGGTCATTGCCCGCTATATACGCGCGCTTTATTATTTTCACACTGACTATCATGCTGACTATCGGGATTGTACATGGTGGACTTCCATTCGCACACTGTCAGGGAACTGATACAACAGCTACAGACAGACCCGGAGGGTCTGAGCCAGACGGAAGCCCTGGCACGGCAGGCCCGCTACGGCCGCAACCGCCTGCCCGACGCACCCCCCCGCCCCGCCTGGCGCCGGTTTCTGGCCCAGTTTCACAACGTGCTGATCTATGTACTGCTGGTGAGTGGCTGTGTCTCCCTGGCCCTGGACCATGGCCTGGACGCGTTGGTGATTTTTGGCGTGGTGCTGGTTAATGCGGTGATCGGCTTTGTTCAGGAGGGCAAGGCAGAGGCCGCCCTGCGCGCCATTCACAGCATGGTACGCACCCAGTGCCAAGTGTGGCGGGACCAGCAGGTGGTGACCCTGGACAGCGAGGAACTGGTGCCCGGGGACGTGATCCTGTTGCAATCCGGTGACCGGGTGCCGGCGGATGTGCGCCTGTGTCAGGTGAAGGATCTGCGCTGCGATGAGGCCGCCCTCACCGGAGAATCCCAGCCGGTGAACAAGCAGGAGGCGCCGGTGGCGGCGGACGCCCCCCTGGCGGAGCGCACTAACATGGGCTTCATGGGAACCCTGGTGACCTACGGCAGTGCCATGGGGCTGGTGGTCAACACCGGGGTGAACACCGAACTGGGCCAGATCGGCGAGCTGGTAAAACACGCGGAGGTCCCCAAAACCCCGTTGACCCGCCGTCTGGAAGTCTTCGCCCGGCAACTGACGATATTAATCATGGGGCTGGCGGGGCTGATTGTGCTGTTTGGGGTGATGGCCCGGGACTATGACCTGATCACCATGTTTCAGGCGGCCGTGGGCATTGCGGTGGCAGCCATTCCCGAGGGTCTGCCAGCGGTGGTCACCATTACCCTGGCGGTGGGGGTGCAGAAAATGGCCCGGCTCAACGCCCTGGTGCGCAAGCTGCCCTCAGTGGAAGTGTTGGGCTCGGTGGCGGTGATCTGCTCCGACAAAACCGGCACCCTCACCCGCAACGAAATGACCGCCACCCGCCTGGTGCTGGCGGATCAGAGCCTGCTGGTCACCGGCACCGGTTATGGCGACGCCGGGGATATCGAAGACCAGAACGGCCACAGTCAGGTGGCGGATCGGGATCACCGGCTGGCCCAGGTGGCACGGATTGCCCGGCTCTGCAATTCCGCCAGTCTGAACCGCAAGGATGACCAGTGGCAGTTAAGCGGCGATCCCACGGAAGGGGCCCTGATCAGCCTGGCCCTGAAAACCCGCCTGGACCTGACGCAGTTAAAGCAGGCGTGGCCCCGCACTGATCTGCTGCCGTTCGAGTCCGAGCGGCGCTACATGGCCACCCTGCATCACGATCACGAGGGCCATCATCAGATCCTGGTGAAAGGGGGCCCCGACCGGCTGCTGCCATTGTGCCGCGCCCAACTGGGGGTCAGGGGGGTGGAGCCACTGGATACCGAATACTGGGAAACAGCCATTGTGACCCTGGCCAAACAGGGTTTGCGGGTCATGGCTCTGGCCTACCGGGAAGTGCCCCCCATGGCGGAGCTGACTCACCGTGACGCGGAACAGAACCTGATTCTGGTGGCCCTGGTGGGCATCACCGATCCCCCCCGCCAGGAGGCGGTGGACTCCATTCGTCAGTGCCAGGCAGCCGGCATCCGGGTGAAGATGATCACCGGGGATAACCCTCATACCGCCACCGCCATCGCTGACCAGCTGGGTCTGAACACGAAACCGGTACTCACCGGCGCGGCGCTGGACCAGTTACCGGACGCTGAGCTGCCGCAACAGATCCAGGACTGCGATGTCTATGCCCGTACCAGCCCCGCCCATAAACTGCGCATTGTTGACGCGCTGCAGCAACAAGGCCGGGTGGTGGCCATGACCGGGGACGGGGTCAATGACGCTCCGGCACTGCAAAAGGCGGATATTGGCATCGCCATGGGCAACAAGGGCACCGACGCCGCCCGCGATGCTAGTGATATTGTGCTCACTGACGACAACTTCGCCACCATCGTGGCGGCGGTGCGGGAAGGCCGCACTGTCTATGACAACATCGTCAAGGCCATCCTGTTCATTCTACCCACCAACCTGGCGGAGGCCAGCGTCATCACCGTGGCCATCCTGTTCGGACTGGTATTGCCCATCACCCCGGCCCAAATTCTGTGGGTGAATATGATCACGGCCATTACTCTGGCCCTGGCCCTCAGTTTCGAGCCCGGTGAACCCGCCACCATGGCCCGGCGGCCACGACCCTCCCGCCAGGGGCTGATCACCCGCCTGGTGCTGCGGCGGATACTGTTCGTGGGAGGGCTGGGGACTCTGCTGGTGTTCGGCCTGTTCTTCTGGTCGCTGGAGGCCGGAGCCGGTGTGGAGCAGGCCCGCACCATTGCGGTCAATACGCTGGTGTTCTACGAGATCTTTTACCTGTTCAATTGTCGTACTCAAACCCCATTGTGGCGCAGCCCGGATCCGGTGGGGGGCGCCCCGGTATGGATCGCCGTGCTGGTGGTGCTGGCCCTGCAGCTGATGTTCAATTACCTGCCCGGGCTGCGGGAGGTATTCCAGGCCCAGGCGCCCACGCTGCCCCAATGGGGGGCAATCGTACTGGGCGCCAGTCTGATTCTGGTGGTGGTGGAACTGGAGAAATGGCTCACCCGAGCTGGCGAAACGCATCGCTAGTGCGCAGACTTTCCATGAAAGCCGCCACCATCCGGGTGCCGTCGCGATGCAGGTCGAAAGCTCCGGGTTCCAGCAACCAGTTGCGCAAAATCCCCTTGGAATAGGCCATGTAGGCATTCACCACCAACGCCACATCCGTATCCGCCGGCAACAATCCCCGTTGCACGGCGTTGCTGAAGATTCGCTGAATACGCAGGCGGAACTGCTCCCGCACCCGGGTATCCCGTTCCACAATAGGCCCCAGGGAATCCACGAACTCGCACTTGTTGAAAAGTACATCGAACACCCGGTAGAAATGCTCGTCGGTAGTCACCTTGTGGTACAGGTACTCCAGATTGCCCAACAGTGCCGCCAGGGGGTCTGCCACCTCGTCTTCCGCGCTGGCGGCGGTGATTTCCTCCAGCGGCAGCCGCACCCGATCGCACATGGCGTCAAACAGGTCCGCCTTGTTTTTAAAATGCCAGTAGATGGCGCCACGGGTGACCCCGGCGGCGCTGGCAATGTCCGCCAGGGTGGTGGCGGATACCCCTTTCTCGCTGAACACCAGCTCCGCGGTATCCAACAGGGCATTGCGGGTTTCCAGGGCCGCTTCCCGGGTTTTTCTGACCATTTTTTGATAAGCATCAGCTATACTGACTTTTGATTATACATACATGAATGTATGATTGCATATTATCCTGCTGGGAAATAAGCCAGTAATACCCTGATCGGAGAACCAAATTGTTGAGGTTTATTAAGCTGTTACCCTCTGGTCCCGGCCTTTGCGGCGGGATCTGTCTGCTTGCCGTCTCCCTGCTGGCGGGCTGCAACAACACCTCCGAGGCGGAAGCCAGCGGCGCGCGCCAGCCACCGCCTCCGGAGGTCCTGGTGGAACAGGTCAAGCCCCGGGACTTGGTGATTACCAGTACCCTGCCGGGGCGGATCCAGGCCCTGCGCACCGCTGAAGTCCGCGCCCGGGTGGAAGGCATCATTCAACAGCGCCGGTTCACCGAAGGCGGTGAAGTTAAAGCCGGTGATGTGTTGTTTCAGATTGATCCGGCGGTATTGCAGGCGGACCTGGATGCCGCCAAAGCCAGCCTGGCCCGGGCCCGGGCTGACCGCCACCAGGCCAACCTGAAACAACAACGATTTGAGAATCTGCTGGAACGCAAGGCTGTGAGCCAGCAGCAGTACGACGAAGCCTTCGCCGTGGCGCAACAGGCCGAGGCCGATGTGGCGGCGGCGGTGGCAGCCGTGGCCCATGCCCGAATTGCCCTGGATTACGCCAGCGTGCGAGCGCCCATCAGCGGTCGCATCGGCCGCGCCCTGGTAACCGAGGGGGCCCTGGTGGGCAAAAACGAAGCCACCCACCTGGCCACTATCCAGCAGCTAGACCCCATTTACGTGAACTTCACCCAGTCTGCCGGGGAGTTGTTGCGCCTGCGTCAAACCCGCCAGCAGCAGGATGCCGCTGCGGAACCGGCACGACTGACGCTGCTGATGGAAGACGGCACGCCCTACCCGGAAACCGGCAAGCTTCTGTTTTCGGAAATGGTAGTGGACCCGGGCACCGGGGAAGTATTGCTGCGGGCGGAGCTGCCCAATCCGGATCGGCTGTTGCTGCCGGGCATGTTTGTGCGGGTAAGCCTGGAACAGGCGCAACTGCAACAGGCCCTGACGGTACCCCAACGGGCGCTGCTACGGGACGCCGAGGGCGACAAAGTGCTGTCGGTACAGCAGGATGGCAAAGTCGTTCCCCTGCCGGTCACCCTGGGCCGGGCCCAGGGGGATCGTTGGGTCATCCGGGAGGGATTGCAGGGGGGCGAACAGATCATTGTGGAAGGGCTGCAGAAAGCCCGGCCGGGTGCCAGGGTGCGGCCGGTCACCGCAGATACCAAGCAGCAGGGATAACCCACCATGGCGCGATTCTTTACCCACCGGCCGGTTTTCGCCTGCGTGATCGCCCTGTTGCTGCTGCTGGGGGGCGGCCTCAGCCTGCAGCAACTGCCCGTGACCCAGTACCCCAGCATTGCCCCGCCCACGGTACGGGTGAGCGCCGCTTACCCGGGCGCCTCCGCCGAAACCATGGAAGAGACAGTCACCGCCATCATCGAGCAGGAGATGAACGGTCTCGAAGGGCTGCAATCCATGTCCTCCTCCAGCAGCGCCAACGGCAGCGCCGAGGTGTTCGTGATCTTTGATCCGGAGGTGGACTTCGATGTGGCTCTGGTGGAGGTGAACAACCGGGTCAAACAGGTGGAGGCAAGACTGCCCGAGCCGGTGCGTCGTCAGGGTGTCAGCGTACAGAAAGCCACCCGCAATTTCATGATGATTCTGGCCCTGCGCTCCGCCGACGCCTCCATGGACGCCATCGACCTGGGCAACTACGCCCACACCCGGGTGGTGGATGAACTGCGGCGTCTAAAAGGTGTGGGTGAGGCCCTGGTGTTCGGCACCGAGTACGCCATGCGCATCTGGCTGGACCCCATTCGTCTGACCGCCTTCAATCTGACACCCAGGGATGTGACCGCCGCCATCGAAGCCCAGAATGTGGAAGTGGCCGCCGGGGAACTGGGCAGCCTGCCCGTACCCCGGGGCCAGATGCTCAACGCCAACGTAGTCACCGACAGCCGGCTGAGCAACGTCGCGGAATTTGAACGGATTCTGTTGAAGGTCAACGAGAACGGAGGCCGGGTACTACTGAAGGACGTGGCCCGGGTGGAGCTGGGGGGCGAACGCTATACCCCGGCCGCCTTCCTCAACGGTCAACCGGCGGCGGGTATCGCGGTGAAGCTGTCCCCCTCGGGCAATGCAGTGGAGACCGCGGAACTGATCAAGGAACGCATGGATCAGTTGTCAGAGTTTTTCCCCCCGGGTATGGAATGGGACGCCCCCTACGATACCACCGATTTTGTGCGTATCTCAATTTCCGAGGTGGTGCAAACCCTGTTTGAGGCCATGCTGCTGGTGTTCGCGGTCATGTTCGTGTTCTTACAGAACTGGCGCGCCACGTTGATTCCCGCTCTGGTGGTGCCGGTGGCCATTGTTGGCACCTTTATTGGCATGCGGTGGCTTGGGTTTTCCATCAATGTACTGACCCTGTTCGGACTGGTGCTGGCCATTGGCATTCTGGTGGACGACGCCATTGTGGTGGTGGAAAACGTGGAGCGGATCATGCGCGAGGAAGGTCTGCCCCCACGGCAGGTCACCGAAAAAGCCATGAGCCAGATTACCGGCGCCATTGTCGGTATCACCGTGGTACTGGTGGCGGTGTTTATTCCCATGGCGTTCTTCAGCGGGTCAGTGGGCGCCATTTACCGGCAGTTTTCCATGGCCCTGATTATCTCTATACTGCTGTCGGCATTTCTGGCCCTGAGCCTGACCCCGGCGCTGTGTGCTACGTTGTTGAAGCCACACACCATGACCACCCGGGGTGGTGTTTTCGGTGGTTTCAACCGGCTGTTTGAAACCGCCACCCACCGCTACCAGAACAGCGTGGGCTATCTACTGCAGCGTTCCGGCCGACTGCTGCTGGTGTATTTGATCCTGGTGGCGGGGGTCAGTTATTTTGCCATTCGTTTGCCAACGGCTTTTGTGCCGAAAGAGGATCAGGGCTATTTTGCCACCATTGTGCAATTGCCGGCCGGTGCCACCCAGCAGCGCACCGAGGCGGTACTGCGGCAAATGGAAAATTACTTCCTGCAACAGGAGCCCAACGTGGAGGACGTGGTGGCGGTAGCGGGTTTCAGCTATTTCGGCAGCAGCCAGAATACCGGTATCGCCTTTGTGCGCCTGAAGCCCTGGGATCAGCGTCAGCGCCCGGAGCAGCAACTGGATGCCATCCTGGGCCGGGCCTGGGGCGCCCTGTCCGGGATTCGCGACGCCATGGTGTTTCCTCTCAATCCCCCCGCCATCCCGGAACTGGGCACCGCCGGCGGTTTTGAATTCCAACTGCAGGATCTCAGTGGCCAGGGTCATACCAAACTGCTGGCGGCCCGCAATCAGATGCTGGGCATGGCCATGCAAAGCGATAAATTGCAAAACGTGCGTCCGGAAGGCCTGGAGGACACCCCGCAGCTGCGGGTGGAGATCGACCGGGAAAAAGCCCGGGCCCTGGGTCTGGACATCGCGCAGGTCAACCATACGTTAAGCACCGCCATGGGCTCGGAATACGTCAACGACTTTGTTAATCAGGGCCAGGTGCAGAAGGTCATCGTGCAGGGTGACGCCCCGGACCGGATGCTGCCGGAGGATATTCTGCAATGGCGGGTGCGTAACCGGGCCGGGGAGATGGTGCCCTTCAGTGCCTTTGCCACCCTGGAGTGGGACATGGGCTCCCCCAACCTGTCCCGTTACAACGGGGTGCCGGCCATGAAGCTGGGGGGCCAGGCGGCCCCCGGGGTCAGTTCCGGCGAGGCCATGGCGGAAATGGAGGCGCTGGCAGCCAGGTTACCACCGGGCTTTGGCTTCGAGTGGGCCGGGGTAAGCTACGAAGAAATCCCCTCCGAAGCCCAGGCGCCGGCCCTGTTCGCATTGTCGGTGCTGGTGATCTATTTGTGTCTGGCGGCGCTGTATGAAAGCTGGTCGGTGCCGGTGTCGGTATTGCTGGCACTGCCCCTGGGCATACTGGGTTCACTGGCGGCGGTTTACGTGCGGGGCATGCCCAACGACGTGTTTTTCAAAGTGGGGCTCATTGTTATCATCGGCCTCACCGCCAAGAATGCCATCCTGATCGTGGAATTCGCCCGCGAGCGGGAGCAGCGGGGAGTAAGCATGACCCAGGCCATTATCGAAGCCTGCCGCATGCGCCTGCGCCCGATTCTGATGACGTCCCTGACCTTCACCTTTGGGGTGCTGCCCCTGGCACTCAGTACCGGCGCCGGCAGTGCCAGCCGCCAGGCCATCGGCACCGGAGTAGTGGGCGGCATGATTGCCGCCACGGTGCTGGCCATATTCTTCGTCCCGGCCCTGTATCAACTGGTGCGCCAGCGCCTAACCTGGGGCGGAACGCAGGATTCTGTCACCGGCAGTTGAACGAAAGTGGTACCGCTTCAGGTGACCCTGGCCCTCCTCTATCGAATCCATTACCATGGCGTGATTGGATTCCAACAAGGAGGCGTTATGAACAAGCTGCTTTTAGCATTGCTGGCCGGCATCGGTCTGATGGCGAACCTGGCCCACGGCGAGACGGTGGTGTACCAGGTGGATGGCAAAGACTACGAGGGTTATTACACCAGCGCCGCGGCTGAGGCACCACTGGTATTACTGCTCCACGACTGGGACGGCCTCACCGACTATGAAATCCAGCGGGCACAAATGCTGGCGGCGGAAGGCTATAGCGTATTTGCCGCCGACCTGTTCGGCAAGGGCGTGCGCCCCACCAAGGTGGAGGATAAAAAACAGCACACCGGTGCGCTGTACAAGGACCGGGATAAATTGCGGCGCCTGATCAACGGTGCCCTGGACACCGCCCGTACCCGCGGCGCCAACGTCAGGAATGCCGTCGCCATGGGCTATTGCTTCGGTGGTGCCGCGGTACTGGAGCTGGCCCGCTCCGGGGCCGATATGAAAGGCTTTGTTACCTTCCACGGCGGGCTGGGTACCCCACAAGGCCAGGACTACAGCAACACCAAAGGCAGTGCCCTGATTTTTCACGGCAGCGCCGACAGCATGATCAGCCTGCAGGATTTCGCCAGTCTGGGTGAACGCCTGGAGCGCAACAATATCCCCCACGAACTGATCAGCTACGGCGGCGCACCCCACGCCTTTACTGTTTTCGATAGCGAGAGTTATCGGGAGCGGGCGGACAAGTTGTCCTGGCAGCGTTTCCTGCAGTACCTGGATCATACGCTGGGTCACGCCCGCTAAGCGTTGATTACAGCAGTTTACTAGAGCTGAACCACCGCGCCTTCCGCCAACAGCTGTTCCACCAGGGCTTCGCTGAATCCCGCATCCAGCAGCGTCTGCCGGGTGTGGGTGCCCGGGGGGCGCATGGGCTCCGGCGTTTCGCTGGTGGTTCGGGAAAAGCGCGGCACCGGCGCATGCTGCACCACACCATTCACTTCCAAAAAGCTGCCCCGGGCCTGATTGTGGGGGTGCTGCGGTGCCTCCTCCAGACCCAGCACCGGCGCAAAGCAGACGTCGGTGCCTTCCAGCAGTTCACACCACTGATCCCGGGTACGGGTTTTAAACACCGCCTCCAGTTTCTGTTTCAGCACCGGCCAGGTGGCCGGGTTTAACTGATGGTCGAACTCCGGATCGGTCAGCTCCAGCTTTTCCCGCAGCAACCCGTAGAACTGCGGTTCCAGGGAGCCGATGGACACATATTTGCCATCACTGGTTTCATACACCTCGTAAAAATGGGCGCCGGAATCCAGCAGGTGGGTCCCGCGGCGGTCATCGAACAGGCCGTTGGCTTTCATGCCATAGAACATGGCCATCAGCGCCGCCGAACCTTCGTGCATGGCACTGTCGATCACCTGCCCCTGGCCGGATTTCTGGGCTTCCAACAGGGCGCACACCAGACCAAACGCCAGCATCATGCCACCACCGCCAAAATCCCCCACCAGATTCAGGGGCAGCACCGGCTTGTCGCCGGCCCGGCCGGTGGCGTGCAGGGCGCCGGACAGGGATATGTAGTTGATGTCATGGCCGGCGGTTTTCGCCAGCGGACCATCCTGGCCCCAGCCGGTCATGCGCCCGTACACCAGCTTCTTGTTACGGGCCATGCAGGCTTCCGGCCCCACCCCCAGGCGCTCCGCCACGCCGGGCCGAAAGCCCTCGAAAATGGCGTCGGCTTCTTCGCACAGCTTTAATACCGTCTCCATGCCGCTGGGCTGTTTCAGATTCACCGCGATACTGCGGCGGTTGCGGAACAGGATATCGTGGCCGGCCGCCGCCGTGGGATTGCCACCGGGCCGGTCCACCCGGATCACCTCGGCACCCATGTCTGCCAGCATCATGCCGCAAAACGGCCCGGGGCCGATCCCCGCCAGCTCAATGATTCGATAGCCCTCTAGTGGCCCCATAATTCACCTTTTATTGATTTGTTGATGGGTTCAATGATTGCCGACGAAAATCGCGCGGCGTCCTGTTGGTCCAGCGGTTGAACGCGGTGGAAAACGTGCCCAGATCCCGATAACCCAGTTGGTCAGCAACCTGCGAGATATCCAGCCGGGTCTCCGCCAGCAGTTGCATGGCCCGCTGTTTCAGTTCCTCTTCCACCAGTTCCCGATAACAGGTCCCCAGTTCCTGCAGGCGCCGCTTCAGCGTCCGTGAGGACAGATGAAACCGGCGGGCGATGACTTCCTGGGAAGGCAGTGCCTGCCCCCGGGGGGAATCCCGCAGGTGACGGGCAATCTTATGCGCCAGAGTCTCCTGGCGGGAGAACAGCTGCTGATATTCCTGTTCACACTGTTGCCGGGCCAGGTCGGCGGCGGCGGGATCCGCCAGTTGCGGCACCGCCTGACACAGGTCCACAGGCATCCGCAATCGGCAGTGAACGCCGCCGTAACGTACCGGCGCCGGCAATCGCTGCCGATAATGCCTGTAGTAAGGTGGCTCGGCCCCGGCCATCTCCACCCAGGCGTCGCGCAGTGGTCGGCCCAGCAATTGTTCCGCCATCAGAGTGACGCCGATCAGAATCGCCTCGGTAATAAAGGTCCGGATCGGGGGATCCATGTCCCGGGTGGGATTCAACGCCACCCACATCCCCTGATCATCGGCGCTGAACTCCGCCTGAAAAAAGGGTGCCCGCAGGGCGATAAAGCGGGCCATGGCCTGCAAAGCGGCGCCGATATTGGGACTGGTCATGGCTACCAGACCCACGGAGCCATGCATGGTTACCTTGAGCGCCTGAGCATAGGCCATGCCCAGGCCCCGGTCGCCAGCCATGGCGGTAGCCCGTTGCGCGGCCAGATGACCCATTTTCATGGTAATGCGGCTGTCACCCCGCAACAGATCCGCCCGGGTCACGGCCATGCCGTCCAGCAAAGCCTGCTCCTCCAGGCCAAACTGCTTGATCAGGTCACACAGCAGCAACAGGTAAATACCTGGAATCCCCTGCAATGGGCCACTGACGTTATCCTGTCCCAAATTCAAAACTAATTGGCCCTCTCACCCAAGACAGACTGCAGTATTTCTACGAGAATAAAACCATAAAGTGTTAGCAGGCAGTTGTCATTCATTTTTGAATTTAGGCCAAAAGCCAAGGGAGATGCATTATGCGACGTCACCACAAGGCTCCCGGGACTATTTCCATCGTCCCCCGGCGTATGAAACTACCGTTCCGGTCGGTGTCCCGCTACTGGTTCAACCGGGAGCCGGTGCAGACCCACCTGTTGAATGCCCTGTCCCTTACCTTTCCCGATGGCGAACGCTTCTTCGTGGACTCGGTGCGGGCGTTTCGCCACGCGGCCACCGACCCCGAGTTGCAGCGGGCCATCTCCGGCTTCATCGGTCAGGAAGCCATGCATTCCCTGGAGCATGCGGAGTTCAACCGGATGCTGGAAGCCCAGGGCTACCGGCAACAGGTGGCGGACGGGCAGGCCCTGGCCCGCCGCTTTATCGCTGGCGGCCGCAAACATCTGAGCCCGGTGGAACAACTGGCGGTCACCGCGGCCCTGGAGCATATCACAGCTATCATGGCCCAGTGGCTGCTGCACAATGAAACGATTCTGGCGCAGACCGATCCGCAAGCGCGGGCACTGTGGCTCTGGCATGCCATCGAGGAAACCGAACACAAAGCGGTGGCCTTCGATCTGCTGCAGGAGGTCACCGGCGGTGACTACCTGACCCGGGTGCGGGTAATGGCACCAGCCACCTGGCTGCTGTTGGTGTATACCAGCATCTACACCCTGGCGTTCCTGCGCCAGGACCGACTGCACCAGCGCCCCCTGACCCTGGCACGGGGCCTGTGGCAGCTGGCCCGGCCCGGCGGCCTGTTAAGCTCCATGGTGCCTGCCTGGTGTCGCTACTTTAAACCGGGATTTCACCCCTGGGAGGACGACGACAGTGAGCGGATTGACCACTGGTACGCCACCCTGGAACAGACACTGGCCCTGAACCAGGCGGCATGAGGGCGTGGCGATTACGCTCAAGCCGCCGCCACACGGGTTTGCCTGACACTGAAACCGGCTCATTCAACGATCCGCTCCAGCACAAAAAAGAATGGTCTGGCGCCGCCCCCCTTTTGATCCATCAGCCCCAGCACCCGATTGTCATCAATTTTGCGAAACACGTCGTTGATGGGTTTGTGGTCGTAGACCATGGTTGCGCTGACTTTACCCCGATACTCGGTCATTCGGAGGCGGGCGCGGGAACGCCGGGTTTGCAGCAGGGGCATGGCCCAGTCAAACACCCGGCTGGTTATAGCGCTCATACTGACGGGGCTGCGCGCGGCCATGCGCAGGGGAAACCAGATGGGATTAAGGCACAACTGTTTTTCGTTGCGATGCTGGAACACCAGCGGATGTACCGTCTCAGTATTTTCAAACACTTTACCGTACCAGTGAAAGTGCTCAAGCAGACCGTCCATTCTGTGCCCGGTGGGGAAACCATGACCCGGCCAGCGCCCCAGCATAAACTCCAGATTCACCGGCTCCAGTTCATCAAATAATGCCAGTGCCTGCTCGCTGCTCACTTCACCGGATGACAACTCATCAAATTCTAACGTGCCGTTCATAGGGTAAACTTCCTGTAGCCTCCCATAGGCTGACATGAGCCCCACTGTAACAAATACCAAACGCCACCACAGTGACTTGAATTGCCGTTTAAAACTTAACTGCGGACAGTAGGTTATTGAAAGGAACTATGCCAAACATTGGCAATCTCAATTAGATCACGGCCAGGTGATTGGATATAGTTATAACCACATGAGTTGCTTCAGTCACTCAAGTTATTCAGGAGGAACCCGCTATGAGTACCATTGATATTGGCATCAAGGAAACAGACCGTGTAGCAGTGGCGGACGGCTTGAAAAACCTGCTGGCCGACACTTATACCCTTTACCTGCAGACTCACAACTTCCACTGGAATGTCACCGGCCCCATGTTCCGGGAACTGCACCTGATGTTTGAGGAGCACTATACCGAAATGGGCCAGGCTGTGGATGACATTGCGGAGCGGATTCGCACCCTGGATGTGGTAGCACCAGGCACTTATAAGGAGTTTGCCAAGCTTTCGTCAGTGAAAGAAGTGGACAACATTCCACAAGGCCCGGAGATGGTGGACATCCTCACCCACGGCCATGAGCAGGTGGTGAAAACCTGTCGCGCGGCTTTGAAGACGGCCCAGGACGCCGACGACGAGTCCAGTGCTTCACTGATTTCGGATCGAATGCGCATCCACGAGAAAACCGCCTGGATGCTGCGCGCTCTTAACAAGTGATTTTCTTTCTGCACGATAAATTTTTGCTACACGACAAAAAACCCCGGGCTTAATCCCGGGGTTTTTTATTCTGCCTGCCAACACCAGCAGAAAACTATAACGCCTTAACTCACCACGTAACGCAGAATGTCCACCACCTGTTGCGGCGATTGCGCCCAGGCCATGGCTGCCGCGTCCACTTCCTTCAGCGGATGAATAATGGCTTCGTCGTGCAAGGTGATATAAGGCTTGCCCAAGGCCGCGCAAAAACCGGCATCGAAGGCCGCGTTCCATTGCTTGTATTTATCACCAAAGCGCACCACCACCAGATCCGCCTGCTCAATTAACGTCTTGGTGCGGATGGCGTTTACCTTTGACGATTTGTGGTCCCGCCAGAAGCTCTTGTCCTCCGGCCCCAGCACGTCCCCGGCCCCGTCGCTGACGTCGTGATCCGTCACCGCGGAGGTGAAAGTGACAGGAAGATTCAATTCGCGGGCTCTGGTAATGATCTGTTCCCGCCAGTCAGTGTGGATTTCTCCGGAGAGATAGATTGTCCAGTTCATTGCAAAGTTTCCTGATTTATCCGGTGTCGGGAGTATACAGAAAACGCGATTTCAACCGAACAACGATTTCAATTTATCTTTCATTTCATCAACTTTGTTCTCTTTTCCGTCCTCTTTTTCACGCTCTTGCTTCTTCTTCTCACGGGGATCATATCCCAGCACAGCCACGCATTGCTCGTAAATGGTGTCCTGCACATTAAGACCACGGCTTTTCTTAAAAATACTCTTAACGGTCTTCATAAGCTTCTGCTCATCCCGGCAATCTTCGACGTATTGCTCGGCTTTCGTAACATCCTGTTGAGCCATAGCCACCGCCACCAAAACCGGATAGTCAGCAGGCTGTTGACCTAAACGCTGACCTGCCTGCAGCAAAACCTTCTCAGCTGCCACAGGATCATTGCGCAACATATAGACCTGAGCCAAATTACTGAATACCGACCTAGTGGCTAGAGGTTGTTGCAGGGCCAGCTCCAGATTCTGGCGTGCTTTATCCGGCCTCTGCTGGGCCAAACGCACCTCATTGCGAACCACCCGTACAAATACCTCATTCCGATTACGGTAATTGAGCGCCGACGCACTAAGACGGTTGGCATCGGCCAGCTTTTCCTGGAGCATATTTTCCCTGGCTTGAGACGCGGTCTGATCGGATGCGAATAGTTGGCTGACTTCCGGGCTCGCCTTTAGCGACTCGTAAGCCTCGGTTTTGATGGGGATGAAAAACGCCTTGTCCTTATATGCGGTCGTCAAGTACTCGCTAATATATTCTTCCCGCTTCGAGCCGGGATCATGCTGGATCGAAAAAATAGCCATATTGTCAAAAAACGATTCCAATACTTTCTGTTTTACTGACAACTCCAGGGCTGCCACTACCTTATCCAAATCTGTGCCAGTTCGAGCAGAAGGAATCCGCTTGGCGGTTTCAGAAACGGCTACCTTCTTCAAGTATTGCAACCGCTCAGTTTTCCGGGCCGTAATATCTGCGAGACCCTGCAAGGCATACATATAAGCTGAGGGGTTGTATCCCGCTTTGATCATTAGGTCCAACCCCATTTTATCTGCCTGTTGTTCATGCTTGCGATCCCACGCGGGTGATACGAGATCAGACCAAACCCAGGATGCGGTATTGGTGGAAACCACCATCTCGTACACGCGCTGTTTGGATAATGACTCCTCTTCTTTGGACTTGTGGGATTTATAGAGCACTGACGCCAGCCCGGTGGCCTCTAGAAAACCTGGAACCAGATTAGCATAGACTGATTTATCATGATTGTGACTCATCAATATGTGGCTCAATTCGTGAGCCAGCATACCTGCCAACTGGTCTTCACTTTTTACAGACTCCAGAGTCGCAGTACTGATTATAATCTGATTATGAATGTCCGCCTTCAATTCCTACTTGCTGTTACTCTCCACCAACACCACCACCGTTGGCTTGTCACCTTCCCATTGGTCAAGCAGTTTATTTTTGATGCCATTCAGGTATCGATTAAGCTTTGGATTGTCAAACAGGAACACGTCAGACGCCAGATACAGCGCAATATTTTCCGGTACCGGCTGTCCGGGTCTGACCTGCTCCAGCGCAAGCGGCTGCGCATGATCCTTAAACCAATCCGATTTCCGATTGGCTTTCGCATTGATTTTTTCCAGGTAGGTTTCGGCAAGCCCGGTGGAGGCCAGGACCAAAAGCAAACCACAAATCATGGATTTTCGCACAGCATACATTTCACTATCTCCCTATTGTTCCTTGCACTGCTCACCCCAGCCACTGCTCACGGCTGGCTGATCAACATCGGGGTCGTTTACAGTAGGATCCACTACCACATTTTGACAATTGATTTCCTCAATACCTTCCGAGCTTGCTGGCGTGAAATCTACGTGGTACATCATGATCCATCTACAGTTTTCAGCGTCACTTATCGGATCAATTTCCAGTATCCCTAGATTGTCATTGGGTTTGACTTTGATTCCTTCCGCAGGGACGTTCTTAGAGTCTATATCACCACACTTTTTGCCATTTCTGGTGTATTCAGGCGTGGATTCTCCACGAGGTTTGGCACGATGATCGGCCGCCGCCAGTGTCAGAGCAGGTAGCAATAATGAAAAGATTAACGAAACCAACAAGTATGTCTTCATTTTTCGCGCCTGTAGTGAATGAGATGAGTATTGGAAAATTTCTCAATCCAGTCATTAATCCTGGATGGCATTACAGCATAGGCTACCGCCATAATCCCCACCCAGTTGTATAGCGGCACTCGAACATTTTCGACAAAAAGAACAAAAAAGTTTAAAACCAACAACCCTATAACACTCATTACGAAAGGGTATACTATTAACCCGGCTTTCAAATATATCTGCTAAGCGGCATATTTGATTTTGTCATGTTCAAAATACTTTCTTACTCGGCTCGGCTTTCTTTGGAGCAT
>NZXG01000054.1 GCA_002701845.1 Pseudomonadales bacterium | reverse complement strand
AAAGCCGAGCCGAGTAAGAAAGTATTTTGAACATGACAAAATCAAATATGCCGCTTAGCAGATATATTTGAAAGCCGGGTTAATAGGTAGGTAAACCTTCTTCCCATTGATTGATATCCAGGCCAGTTTTTTTGTTAATATCATTAACTTTTCGTTGGCCTCGTTTCTTTCTCCATTCAGCTCCAACTTTTTTGATAATTCTTTGGAGATAATCTTGAAGTTCACGGGTAACATCATGTTCCCAATTTAACGAGTGCCTATCTGTTGATATCAGGTCTTCTTCCAAATCATCAATGAAATCTACTTCTAAATACCCTGTCACATATGTGTGGAACTGATCCGTATCTCTGAGCCCATAAAATCCAGCATTGTTTACAATTTTACCTCTGGATGTGAGGTATATTCCCTTCATTTCAGTATCTTTGATCGGCGTCTCAAGGGTAATAATGCTGCCTTTAACATCTTCCCAATACCGGTATTCATCTCCACCAATATCTTTACTAGGAAACTCCCACTTAAACTCTTCTTTAAAATTTGAAAACTTAAGCTCATTTGTTACAGGAACATCATTGGTACTGTTATGTTTAATCGTCGTTTTTAATCGATCAAATATTAGAAATTTCTTGGACAGCCCCATGGCGATATCATGAGGTTTAAAATCACTTTTCCTTTTAACCCTTCTAAGCCAAATTTCTGTGCCGCTGGCATCACTAACGGATTTATTTAACGATAAGATGGTAGGGTTATAGGAGTTTCTTTGTGACTTTTTGATGTCATCGATATCCATTGAAAATCTGTTTTCAATGCCATCCTTTACCGTCCGAATTTCGACTTCATTGCAGATACCAAACACAGAGAGCTTGCCCAGCCCTTTTTTTCCTATAATTTTTCTCCCATTTGGAGTTTCCTGTGCTCCATCATCTTTTCGCCGATTCCTTCCTATCATGAGATATTTTTCGTTTAACTCATCAAAAGTCATTCCATGACCGTCGTCTCGATAATGAATCTCTTTTTCACTAGCATCGTCAATAAAGTTGATACATACATTACCTGCATCTGCATCCCATGAATTTGACACTAGCTCTGAAATAACACTTGGAAGCTTTGAATATAAAGATATACCTAAATGCTCAATTGTATTTGGATCAAATTTAAGAGTTAGTTCCTGAGTCATTAACTATAAACTTCCTTTTCTTCGTACTAAATCCGAAAAATAACAATGCCTTTTATAACTTGAGTCGCCGTTTCATGAATTACGAGACGCCAGTTCACGATTGTGAGACCTCAGTTCATGAATTATGAGATCTCAAAAACACCCGCCTAAACATCCAGATTCGAAACATTCAACGCATTCATCTCAATAAAGTCACGCCGTGGTTCCACGTGGTCGCCCATCAGTGTGGTGAATATCTGGTCGGCCGCAATGGCATCTTCGATGGTCACCTGCAACATACGGCGGGTTTCCGGATCCATGGTGGTTTCCCAAAGCTGATCCGGGTTCATCTCCCCCAGGCCTTTGTAACGCTGAATTCCATAGCCTTTTTTGGATTCCTGCATCAGCCACGCCAAAGCCTCGGCGAAACTGTTCACCGGTTGCGTGCGTTCCCCCCGCTTAACGTAGGCGCCTTCCTCCACCAGAGTGCTTAGCTTCTCACCCAGTGTTCGAATGGCCTGGTAGTCTTCCGATTTGAAGAACTCCCTGGACAGGATGTATTCCGTGGGAATGCCGTGAATGGTCTGATTCACTTTGGGTAGCAGTAAATGTCTCTCCTTGTCTTCAAACACGCTGATTTCATAACGCTCAGTGGCAGGGGCTTTACCCAGCAGATGGCCCGCCAAATCCAGACACCAGGATTCCATTTGCGCCATATCGGAAAAGGCGGTCTCCGGCAGGGACTGGGTGTAGATGAGTTGCTCCAGAACAAAGGCCGGCAGTATCCGGGACAATCTGTCAATTCTCTTGAATACATGCCGGTATTCCTCCACCAGCGCCTCAAGTCCAGCGCCGCTGATACCTGGAGCGTCGGCATTGACATGGAGGGAAGCGCCGTCCAGGGCCGCTTGGGTAAGGTATTTTTCCAGGGCCGCATCGTCTTTAAGATATTGTTCCTGCTTGCCTTTTTTAATCTTATAAAGCGGTGGCTGGGCAATATAAACATACCCCCGCTCGATGATTTCCGGCATCTGTCGGAAGAAAAAGGTCAGCAACAGAGTTCGGATATGGGAACCGTCCACATCGGCGTCGGTCATGATGATGATGTAGTGGTAGCGGCACTTATCCGGATCGTATTCGTCTTTTCCAATGCCACAGCCCATGGCGGTAATCAGCGTTCCCACTTCCGCCGATGACAGCATTTTGTCAAAGCGGGCTTTTTCCACATTAAGGATCTTTCCTTTCAGAGGCAGAATCGCCTGGGTTCGACGGTTGCGGCCCTGTTTGGCGGAACCGCCGGCAGAATCACCCTCCACCAGATACAGTTCAGACAGCGCGGGGTCCTTTTCCTGGCAGTCAGCCAGTTTGCCGGGCAGGCCGGCAATATCCAAAACGCCTTTACGCCGGGTCATTTCCCGCGCCCGCCGGGCGGCGTCCCTGGCCCGGGCGGCGTCGATTATCTTATTACAGATAATTTTGGCGTCGTTGGGGTTTTCCATCAGGTATTCATGCATTCGCTCCATCATGTGCTGTTCCACTACGCCTTTCACCTCAGAGGACACCAGCTTATCCTTGGTCTGGGAGGAGAATTTCGGGTCTGGCACTTTGACGGAAACGATGGCAGTGAGGCCTTCCCGGGCATCATCACCGGAAGTGCTGACCTTCGCTTTCTTTTGCAATCCTTCCTTTTCGATATATGAGTTCAGACAGCGGGTGAGAGCGCTTCGAAACCCAGCCAGATGGGTGCCGCCGTCCCGCTGGGGAATGTTATTGGTGTAGCAATAGATATTTTCCTGATAGGAATCATTCCATTGCAGGGCAACCTCCACGGCAATACCCTGATCTTCCCTTTGCGCCTGGAAATAAAACACCTGATTCAGTGGTGTTTTATTCTTGTTGAGATAGCTGACGAAAGCCGATAGCCCACCTTCGTACTGAAAAACGTCCTCCGATCCTGAGCGCTCATCAACCAGGACAATACGCACGCCTGAATTCAGAAATGATAATTCCCGAAGCCGTTTCGCCAGGATATCGTGGGAAAATTTGATATTGGTAAAAGTATCGGAGGAAGGCCAGAAGTGGAGAGTGGTTCCCGTGGTCTCTGTGTCTCCAACCGGACCCAGTGGGGCCTCGGGTACCCCTTCCTTATAAAGCTGCTCCCATACTTGTCCGTCTCTACGGATGGTCAGTTTCAGTTGAGTGGAAAGGGCGTTTACCACGGAAACCCCAACGCCATGGAGGCCACCAGACACCTTATAAGAGTTATCGTCAAACTTTCCGCCTGCATGCAGGACAGTCATGATCACTTCCGCTGCAGAACGGCCTTCTTCCGGGTGGAGATCCACCGGGATGCCACGACCGTTATCGGATACGGAGATTGACTCATCTGCGTGAATAGTAACCCGTATTTCAGAGCAATAGCCTGCCAGCGCTTCGTCAATAGAGTTATCCACCACCTCGAATACCATATGATGAAGACCGGTACCGTCGTCGGTATCCCCAATATACATTCCCGGACGCTTTCGCACCGCGTCCAGTCCCTTTAGCACTTTGATATTTGAGGAATCATAGGTATTGTTGGATTCAGACATAAATATTTGATGCTCCGAATAGGGTAATTGCTATTTAAGCGCACCATGTTCCACGTGGAACATTGCATGTTCTTTTAGCCTGTCGGTGAGAGGGCCGCTGATGCTTTCGGTATCGATGGCGCTAATAAAACTCTGACAGGGCATGTTCTCTAGAATACGAGCGATGTTTACCAGATTGCTGGTGTCCATTTCGGCAGGAAGATCATCCAGTAATAGGATTGGCGCCTGATCAGTAATACGAATCATTAAAGCCACCTGCGCCAACCTTACAGCATATAATACCAGCTTTTTCTGTCCTCTGGAGCAAATATCTTTGCACAATGTACCCCCCCACAGGATATCCAAGTCCGCTCGGTGAGGGCCGTACAAGCAGCCTCTACGCTCAATCTCAACGTCTAATTTCTTATCGAGACATTCCTGAAAAGAGTTCCAGTTGTCTTTCGGCCACCCGGGTTTGTACACCATCGAAATATCCTTATTCGTCATATCCAGGTTATTTGAAATACCTTTAAGGACGTCCGCTAAACTGGTGACATATTGATAACGCATTGAATCCAGTACTTCACCGTGTATGACTAACTGTTTGTTCCAATAGCGCAACTGATGTTTGTCCTGTGGGCCCGGTTTACGAAGCAGTGCCAGCTTCTGGCGTAAGGCAGTACGATACTGGTACCAGGTATCCAGGAATGGTTGTTCCACGTGGAACAATCCCCAGTCGATACCGGCGCGACGCACACTGGGTCCGCCCTCAATAAACTCGACAGATCCGGTATCTATGGACAATGCTGGAACTAACTTCGCTAAATCAGAAACACGGTTCAACCGAAGGCCGTCGGCTCTGGCCTCTATTCCCCCTTTCAGATCCTTTGAGAAACCCACGCCAGTGACCCTGCCATCTTGTTTCACAATCCGGGCAAACACCACGGTCTTTAAATGCCCCTGGGTCACCAACTTCTTGAAATCCGGCGTCCGAAAGGAACGGCCACTGGACAGAACGGACACCGATTCAAGAATACTGGTTTTCCCAGCACCATTAGGTCCGATAATAAAATTGGTCTTGCGGTGAGGCCTAAGAGAAAGGTGCTGGAGATTACGAAACTGGGTAATCTCCAGGTGTTGCAAATACACGGGAATCAAAGCCGCATGGGCATAACAACATAGAGCGCCGATTCATCATTGGCATCAGTGACCAGAGCACTACTGTTTGAATCGGACAACTGAATCTTAACCTGCTCGCTGCGCACAACGTTCATCACGTCCAGCAGGTAGTTAACGTTGAATCCGATTTCCAATTCCGTTCCGTCATAATCCACATTGATCGTCTCTTCCGCTTCCTCCTGCTCTGGATTATTGGCAACGGTGGTCAGGCTGCTCCTCTCAAGACGTAAACGCACCCCTCGGTACTTTTCGTTGGAGAGAATGGCCACTCTGGAGAAGCACTGTTTCATGGCGTCTTTGTCGCTTAACACCACTTTATCGGTGCTTTTCGGCAGCACCCGCTGGTAATCCGGAAACTTACCGTCGATGAGTTTGGAGGTAAATCGCAGGTCCGTGCCTTCCACGCGAATATGATTTGCGCTCAGTGCCACAGAGACGTCAGCATCCATATCCATAAACAGTTTAGCCATTTCCAGCACCCCTTTACGGGGCACGATGGCTTGAACCGGATCATCCACCTCCACCTGAACCTCGGCATCGCATAACGCCAGGCGATGTCCATCGGTTGCCACCGCACGCAAACGGTTTGTGCTCACCTCGAACAACATACCGTTCAGATAAAATCTGACGTCCTGTTGGGCCATGGCAAACCCGGTGCGATCGATCACCGATTTTAGATAATTCTGATTGATGGTAAACGCGGTCTCACCCGTGGACTCTTCGAGGTTTGGAAACTCATTGGCAGGAAGTGTCGCCAGACTAAAGCGACTGCGCCCGGCTTTCACCAACAGCTTTTGCTCTTCAGTAACAAATTGAATGCGACTCTCATCTGGGAGAGACTTACAAATATCCAGGAGCTTCTTAGCGGGTACCGTAATCTCGGAGTGGTCAAAAGAATGGTCCAAAGCCACCTGCGCCATCAGTTCCACTTCCAGATCGGTACCTGTCAGTGACAGTGTTTCGCCATCCACCACCACCAGAACATTGGACAGTACCGGTAAGGTTTGCCGCCTTTCCACAACACCGGCCACCTGTTGCAGCGGCCGTAACAGTTTTTCCCGCTCAATGGTAAAATTCATAGCCCATCCTAAAAGTCAGTAAGTACTAACTTATGAAGTCAATGATCTTAACAAATTGGTATAGTCTTCCCTAACATCGGAACTGGATTCCCGCAGCTCTTTAATTTTGCGGCAGGCATGTAATACCGTGGTATGGTCTCTGCCGCCAAAAGCGTCCCCGATTTCCGGCAAGCTGTGATTGGTCAGTTCCTTGGCCAGGGCCATGGCAATCTGCCTGGGCCTGGCCACCGACCTGCTGCGGCGCTTGGACAATATATCCGCCAGCTTGATCTTATAATACTCCGCCACAATCTTCTGAATATTATCAATACTGACCTGCTTTTCCTGCAGCGCCAACAGGTCCTTCAATGATTCTTTAACAAACTCCAGGGTAATGGCCTTACCGGTAAAATGGGCGTTGGCCACCACCCGTTTCAGGGCTCCTTCCAGTTCCCTGACATTGGAACGAACCCGCTGCGCCACAAAGAAAGCGGCCTCGTCCGGCAGATTGATCTTGGTCTCCTCCGCTTTTTTCATCAGAATGGCCACCCGGGTCTCCAGTTCCGGCGGCTCCACCGCCACCGTTAGGCCCCAACCGAAACGACTCTTTAACCGTTCCTCAACACCACTGATTTCCTTGGGATAGCGATCACTGGTGAGGATCATTTGCTGATCCCCCTCCAGCAGTGCATTGAAAGTATGGAAGAATTCCTCCTGGGAACGCTCCTTGCCGGCAAAAAACTGAATGTCATCAATCAGCAATGCGTCAACGGAACGATAAAAACGTTTGAACTCATTGATGGCATTGATCTGCAGGGCTTTTACCATGTCCGCCACGAACCGCTCGGAGTGCAGATAGACCACCTTGGCGTTGGGATTCTGCGCCATCATAAAATTTCCCACCGCATGCATCAGGTGGGTCTTGCCCAGGCCCACACCCCCATACAGAAACAGCGGGTTGTAGGCCTGCCCGGGGTTTTCCGCAACCTGAGTGGCGGCCGCCCGCGCCAGCTGGTTGGATTTCCCCTCTACGAAACTGGCAAAGGTAAAACCGCTGTTTAAGTTGGTTTTGTGCTTGATGGTACCACCCACATCCACTTCCCGACGCCGGGCATCCGCTGGTTTGCCAGCAGTGGATTTGTTGGGTTTATTCTCAGTAACCTGGGCGGCGCCGCCGGCCACAGTGTGCTCCACCACGGTCACTGAACGACCGGACCGACCCACACTGGTATCCACGCTGGAGGCCGTGGGACGGGTCTGCCGGGAACCAATGGCCAGCACTACGCTCATGGGTTCTTCGTCCAGGGTCAACTCTTTCATCAGTTCCGAAATACGACCCAGAAACTTCTCATTAACCCAATCCAGCACAAACCGGTTGGGCGCCAGCAGCCTGAGCTCAACCCCATCCACTTCCGCCTGCAGCGGCCGAATCCACATGTTGAATTGTTGCGAGGGTAACTCTTCTTGTAATCGATCAAGGCATTGATGCCACAGCGAACTTACCACTTGGCCAGACCCCAGTGATGTCGAGAATTCAATACGAGTGAACCCCGAATGATATACCCCGACAGATGACTTATCCACAGCTGAAAATCAGTTTTTTCCTGACCTGTAACTTGACTCAGCGGATTTCCTGGACTTGTGGAAAACATCAGGATAAACCGGATAACAACCTGGGCATGAGCCGGTGGAGAAATCCATGGCAACCGTTATCCACAATCCCGTACCCAGGCTGTCAGCAGGAAGTCCCGCTTCCGACCACAGAGTTACTATTGCTATATATAGTTGTTTTAATTGCCGTTTTACAGGTTTTCCACAACCTGACCCTCTGCCAGTAATTATCATCATTAATCTATATATTTAACTAATTTTTATAATAACGACCTGTGGATCAGAACTTCCGTCAAAGCAGGAGATCTGCATTGACAGCGAGCTTGACCGGCCGTAGAATTGCGCCTCTTTTGCGAAGGTGGATCTGTTACCACCGGCATCTGGAACTGATTCAGGGCGTTACCGACATGAAAAGAACCTTTCAACCCAGCAATCTGAAGCGTAAGCGTACTCACGGATTCCGCGCCCGTATGGCCACCAAAAACGGCCGTAAGGTACTGGCCCGGCGTCGAGCCAAAGGCCGTCATCGCCTGAGTGCATAATGCCAGCGGGGTGGCGTGAAACAATTTCCTTTCCGACGACACCAGCGACTGCTGTCCGCCGCCCAGTTTCAAGCCGTATTCAAACAGACTGAGGGTCGCATCAGTCACACCGCTTTTCTGATGTTGGCCCGCAATACATCGCCAGAGCAACCGGGGCGCCTGGGATTGGTGGTGGCCAAAAAGCACCTGAAACGGGCAGTTGACAGGAACCGGTTCAAACGCGTGGTCAGGGATCGTTTCCGTTTATCCCAACAGGCCTTACAGGGGCTGGACGTGGTGGTTCTGGCTCGCCCCGGCTCGGGCCAATTGGACAGCCACCAGCTCGCCGGGGAGTTGGATAAGTACTGGGGCAAACTGGTCCGACGCTGTCACCAGGCCAGTGAACCTGTAGCCGGTAATAACCGCAATACCAGGAGGCACCCGTGAAAACCCTGGCACTCTGGCTGCTCACTCTCTACCGCTGGGGCATCAGCCCCTTGATCCCGCCCCACTGCCGATTTCACCCCACCTGCTCCTGTTATGCCCAGGAAGCGATCCAACACTATGGCTTTGCACGCGGCAGCCTGTTAACCTTGCGGCGGCTGGCCAAATGCCACCCATGGCACCCCGGCGGTTATGATCCGGTGCCCGGCACCGGCACCGGCAAAAGCCGCTCTGACACCGACATTACCTGCAACCGACAGTAAGTGAAGATGGACTGGCAACGAACCCTTTTGATTGCGGCCCTGGCAGTGGTTTCTTATCTGATGATACTGCAGTGGCAAAAAGACTACGTGCAGGCCCCCGGAGCCGATCAGGCCCGGACTGAAGCCGCTGCGGCGGCTCCCTCGGGCACCGATCAGCAGGCCAGCGCAGATTCCGCGGTGGCCGGCGACGAAAGTTATTCACAAAGTTATCCACAGGGTGCGGCAGACGACGTACCGGTGGCACCCGTTGATAACAGCGGAGGCTCGGATGTGCCTGTGAGCCCAGTGTCTGCCGACCAGGCCACCACTGCATCCGCGGGCACCCCTTCCGGCGATCTGATCCTGGTGGAAACCGATTTGATGCGGGTACGAATCGATCCGCTGGGTGGCGATATCGTGCATGTGGGTTTGAAACAATACCCGGTTTCCATCGATCGCCCGGACGTCCCCTTTACCCTGTTGGAGTCCGGTGGCGACATCCTGTACGTGGCCCAGAGTGGTTTGATCGGCCCCGATGGTCCTGATGGCCAGCCCGGTGGCCGTCCCCTGTACCGGAGTGATCAATCCCGCTATCGGATGCAGGGAGACAGCCTGACCGTCACTCTCAGTTACGAGCAAGCGGATGGCACTGAGATCCGAAAAGAATTCCGGTTCCAACAAGATCATTATGTCATTGATGTGAATTTTGTGGTGCAGAATCGTGGTGCTGATCCCTGGCAGGGGCTGATGTACGGCCAGATCAAACGGGACAGCAGCCCGGATCCGGGGCTCAATGCATCGGTGGGTTTCGGTTTGCCCACCTATCTTGGCGGAGCCTACTGGGATCAGGACAAACGGTATAATAAGGTGGATTTCGAGGATATGGCGGAATCCCCCCTGAACAAGAAGATACCCGGGGGCTGGCTGGCGATGATCCAGCACTACTTTATGAGTGCCTGGATTCCGGATCAGGAGCAAACCCACCATTATCGGACGCGGGTGGCCAACGGTTTCAATATCATCGGATTTACCACCCCCAAGGCCACGGTGGCGCCCGGCGACAGTTACCGTTTCAATGCCCGCTTTTATGCCGGCCCCAAAATCCAGGAGCGGCTTAAGGCTCTGTTACCTGGCAAGGGAATGGACCTGGCCATTGATTTCGGGCCTTTGTTTTTCATCTCTGAGATACTGTTCCAGGTGCTGGATTTCTTCCACAACCTGACCGGCAACTGGGGTTTTGCCATTATTCTGCTGACCATACTGGTGAAACTGATCTTCTTTTATCCCTCGGCCCTCAGTTACCGCTCCATGGCGAAAATGCGCAAGGTGGCTCCGGAGCTGACCCGGTTACGGGAACAGTATGCCGATGATCGCCAGAAGCTGTCCCAGGAAATGATGAACCTCTACAAAAAAGAAAAGATCAATCCCCTGGGTGGCTGTTTACCCATTTTGCTGCAGATGCCGGTGTTTCTGGCCCTGTACTGGGCTCTGCTGGAAAGCGTGGAGCTGCGCCAGGCCCCCTTCCTGTTCTGGATTGAAGACCTGTCGGCCATGGATCCGTTCTTTGTCCTGCCGATCATTATGGGCGCCAGCATGTGGGTGCAGCAGAAACTCAACCCGGCGCCGCCGGATCCCATGCAGGCCAAAGTCATGCAGTTTCTGCCGGTAATTTTCACGGTGATGTTCCTGTGGTTCCCGGCGGGACTGGTGCTGTACTGGGTAACCAACAACGTACTGTCCATCGCCCAGCAATACGTCATCACCAAGCGCATCGAGGCCGGCTCCAGCTGAGTCGGCTGCCGGTGACCAGCAGAGGCTGCCAGGCTTATGCAGGATTCCCCCCGGTCTCTGGATACTGACACCATCGCCGCCCAGGCCACGCCACCGGGCCGGGGCGGGGTGGGGATCATCCGTTTGTCGGGCCCCAGAGCCTACGCCATTGCCCGCACACTGTGTAAACGCGAGCTGCCGTTACAGCCCCGTCATGCCCATTTTGCCCGCTTTTATCAGGCCGATGGTGAAATGGTGGATGAAGGGCTGGTGCTGTATTTTCCCGCCCCCCATTCGTTCACCGGCGAAGATGTGATAGAGCTGCAGGGCCATGGCGGGCCCATGGTCATGGCCGGCTTGTTGCAACAGGTAATGGAGCTGGGCGCCCGGCTGGCCCGGCCCGGCGAGTTCTCGGAACGGGCTTTCCTCAACGACAAACTGGATCTGGCGCAGGCGGAGGCCATTGCCGATCTGATTGATTCCGCCTCGGAACAGGCGGCCCGCGGAGCATTGCGCTCCCTGCAAGGGGCATTTTCCCAAGCTATCAATCAATTAGTGGAACAGTTGATCCAACTACGTTTGTATGTGGAAGCGGCCATCGATTTCCCGGAAGAAGAAATCGATTTTCTGGCCGATGGTAAGGTACTGGAGGATCTGGACCGGATCATCGGGCAGGTGGAAACCGTGTTTCAGGAAGCCAATCGTGGCGTATTGATGAAAGAGGGTATGCGGGTGGTGCTGGCGGGGAAACCCAATGCCGGCAAATCCAGCCTGTTGAACGCCCTTGCCGGACGTGAAACGGCCATTGTCACCGCCGTGGCCGGTACTACCCGGGATCTGTTGCGGGAACATATTCATCTCGATGGTATGCCCCTGCACATCACCGATACCGCCGGACTGCGGGAGAGTCCCGATGAAGTGGAAAAAGAGGGAATTCGCCGGGCCTGGGCTGAGATCGACCAGGCGGATCGGGTGTTGATGCTGGTGGATGCCACCGAAGTGGCGGACGCCAGCTATGAACCGGAAGCGCTGTGGCCGGAATTTACCGCCAGACTGCCCACCACAGCAGCAGTCACCCTGGTGATAAATAAAATCGATCTGTTGCCGGCACCACCGTCGATTGCTGCCACTTCCACACCGATTATTCCCCTGTCCGCGAAAACCGGGGCCGGGGTGGATCTGTTAAGGGAGCATCTGAAAAGCGTCATGGGTTATAGCGGCGATGGCGCTGGCGGATATACCGCGCGCCAGCGCCATCTGGACGCACTAACGAAGGCACGCTCGGTGCTGCTGCAAGGGCGCCGGCAATTGACGGAATCCGGTGCGGGTGAGCTGCTGGCGGAAGATTTGCGTCTGGCGGGTGAATATCTGGGAGAGATTACCGGCCGAATCACACCGGATGACCTGCTGGGACGAATATTTTCCAGTTTTTGTATTGGCAAATGATTCTATAGTAAGCAAGGCAAGTGGAAATAGCGCTGCCTCTACTGCACCACCTTATTCTGAAAAACCGTTTTTAACTGTGATTGTTTGCGAATATTAAAATCTTTTCAGTTGCGCAATGCCGAACGAGTATTTATCTTCTTGCAAAGTCATGGCCACTGGTAAAGTTGTAAGATAATGATATCCAGATTAAAAATCATACTTGTTACCCTGTTGGCCTACAGCTACGATTTTTTCCGGTTTATTCGGTTTGCCCATATTTTCACACCTACCTCCCGCCAAAGTACAAGAAGTGCCCATATCTATCGTATCTCCCACGCACTTGAAAAGGGTATGGCATTACGTGAACCCCGTCCGGGTTTTGGCAGGGAAAAAACCATTGCATTACTGAAATTTATTGATCAGTACATTGCGCTTTATGGAATCGATCGGTCAGTGATAGTGGGTTACTGCTCAATAAAAAAACTCCATGCATTCCACAACCAGGATCAGGTTTGGTGCACCACTGTGGCAGAAGAGTTGGGTCGTCTGGAACAAGAATATCCACAACTACTTGCTATAAAGTGTGACGATGTCGGTAACCGGATTTTGAAATTAAGCGACATAAGTCAAAATGCCCCAGTGGATCCAGAGCGATTTTTCAACGACCGCTGCAGTGTTCGTCAATTCAAAAAAGCTGCCCAGGTGCCGGAGGAACTATTACAAAGAGCGGCAAAAATCGCGCAGAAAGCGCCATCAGTGTGTAACAGACAATCCGGCCGTCTTCATCTTTACACTGACAAACAGAAAATTGAGCGAATCCTCAAACTGCAGGATGGCAACACGGGATTTGGCAATGAATGTGGTGCGTTAGCGGTGATCACCGCGGACCTGAGTTGCTTCTATAAAGTCGGTGAGCGCAATCAGGCGTTCGTGGACGGAGGCCTGTTTGCGATGACCTTTGCCTATGCCTTGCATGCGCTCTCGGTAGGAACCTGTTTTTTAAACTGGAGCATGGGTATGCGGAGCGACCTGCGAATGCGTGAACTCCTGAAATTGCCCGAGAATGAAGTCATTATCACCCTGCTGGCTATCGGTGCCCTGGACGATGAATTTGTTGTGGCACGCTCCCCCCGTCGGGAATTGGCGGAGGTTTATCACCTGAACGAAGAGTTAAATGCTTGACTAGTATGGGTATAGCCTGACGCCCGGCCGCACTATTCTCGCAACCGGTGCTGGTTTCAATTCCAGAAGGCGCCAAGTCCCTTCAACATCGCTGTCACGCACCAAAACCAAGCAGTGACCGGAAACACCTGCTCTGTAGCCGGGTTCAGGTTAAATTTCTGAATTTTCCAGCGTACTTTGATACCATTACTGAGTCGTATTATTATTTCCCGACTGTAACCACCCAGCTCCATTCTTTGGCGCAGGGTGGTAATTTGTACTAAGGAACCTCTGAACCAGTCTAAGTGCCGCCACCAGGGTTATGTAAACTGCAACTATTGATCAGCATGGCGCTTATCTTGCTTGGTACGCCTTCAGATTTATTCCTGATTTCACGGCATTATCATCGTCATACATAATCACCATTATTCTGGTTATGCTGACGTTTACTTAGCGCTCGAGAAGAGGCCCCCTACTGATGCGAAGACTGATTATTTCCTTTGGTGTGCTTCTGCTGGGGTTCTTTACGGTCGTGTTTTTTGCCACCCAAAACGGCGAATCAAAACCACAGCGACCATCCACCGTCACTCAGAGTCATCTGCATCTGCCTTTTCAACCTGCTTCCAGGGTGGAATTACGCTCCAGCCCGAAAAAGGTGTTTGCCCATTATTTTTCTCCTTATCCCCTGAGTATTGATAATCGAATACCCGACGAGGACTACTACAGCAACAATTATCTGAGTCCTGACGGTGAGAAACAACGCTTTCTGGATAAGGGTGGCTTGTTGCGACAGCGCCCCTTGCCCAGGGCACCAGTGCCAAACCGGGAGATGTTTACGCTGACTGATTTGCGTCACGAGATTCGCCTGGCCGACGCCATCGGACTGGACGGATTTGCCTATAACATTCTCAGTCTGGATGGCAGGCATTGGAAACATCTACAACGTATGCTGACGTTGTTGCGGACAGAGCCCACCGACTTCAAGGTTTTATTGATGCCGGATATGAACGCGGCATTACGTCGAAAATCAGACCAATTCGTTGCCATGGTCAAACGTTTGGCCGATGAACCTGGACTGTACAGATTGCAGGATGGTCGTTTGGTGATTGCCCCCTACCTTGCGGAGCGTCAGTCACTGGCCTGGTGGCAACAGCAACGTAAGCTGCTGGAGGCGGAGGGGATTGCGGTTGCATTGTTTCCTGTTTATCACAACTGGCGTAAAGCGCTTAAAGACGAGTGGCAATCTTCGCCCACCCCCGGCGACGTCTTCTATGGCGTCTCCAACTGGGGGCCAAGAACCGTAGCCGGGGCCGAGGCCCTTGACCCTAATGCCAAAGCGGCCCATGAGGCCGGATTGAAATGGATGGCGCCGGTGGCCACTCAGGATGTGAGACCGAAATCATTAATATTTAATGAGGCCAGTAATAGTGGCGCTTTCAGAGCCCTCTGGGCACATGCCATTGAAAAGGACGCGGATTGGGTTCATATCATTACCTGGAACGATTACAGCGAATCAACGGAAATTGAACCCTCCACCCGCACCGGATACGCGTTTTACGATCTTGCTGCCTACTACATTCAATGGTTTAAATTAGGAAAACCGCCCATTGTCCGTGACACACTGTATGCTTTCTACCGGGTGCATGAGACCGATATGAAACCCAAGGATAAAAGAATCCGGCCTATGAAAGTGGTCGGAGGAGTCCAGCCGGAGAATGAGATCGAATTGCTGGCTTTTCTGACCGCACCCGGAGTTTTGGAAATCAAAATCAATGATCAGGTTCATCGCCACCGGGCGGCCGCTGGAATTACCAGTTTCAAGGTTCCATTACAGCCTGGCACACCGGAATTTCGCTTACTGCGTGATGGCAATTTAGTGAAATCCATGGCAGGGAAGTGGGTTATCCATGCCCAGCGACCAGTGCATAATTTGCTGTATCATGGCATGAGTAGTGGTCGCATTGAGAGCGATCCGGAAGCTGCGTTGAGTCCTCCATGGCAAATTGACCCAGAACCCACAATGGGTTTGGTGCGCATCGCAAATATACGATCACCCCTATCTTCGTTGAGTAATCAGCTGCCGTTGCATATCGAGTTTGACGAGTCTACCGGCAACGGCTTTGGTTACAGCTTTTTGGCTCCGGAAAAAGGCAAAAGCCTGAATCTTACTTTGGATCTGCGTCTTGATATGCGCGGTCTGACTCAAACGCCGATACGGCTTTCACTTCGTAATCCGCAGTTTAAGCCGCTCTTTGAGTTACCACTTCAACTGCAATCATGGAAACCTTATCAAGCGCTGCCGGATACTGAGACACCGGTCATACAACCACCCCAATTGGAGGCCGGTCAATGGTACCGGGTTGTCATCACCCTGGCACCCCAGGCAAACGACATTGTAAAAGCCACCGTGTATTTTCAGAATGTCAATGGTGATATTCTGACACCGGAGCCATCCACCTTGGATGTCAGTGTCAGCGAGTATTATCATCTGGCTATGGAAACCCGGAGTGCAAAGGGATCGACCGGCGATATTTATATTGACAACGTTACGGCGGAGATAGTCAGCTCTCAACCCCAGTAGCAGCGGGTTTATCAGGATCACTATGGTTAATCATATTTGTTTTTGCGCAGACGGTAATTACCTGAACTACGTGCCCGCTGTGATCGAGTCTGTCTGTCGGGCAGACTCCGCCGCAGAAATTCAGTTTCATGTGATTTCCGATGAACCTGAAACTGACCAGTTTCGTAAGTTGATGGAAAAAATTTCCATGGCCCCCGCGGTGCAATGGCATGCAATTGATGCAGCTGAATTTGCGGGCAGCAAGGAAACCTTACGTTTCACCAAGGCCATGTACTACCGCCTGCTGATTCCCGAGTTAATTTCTGCAGAACGGGTATTGTATTTGGATTGTGATGTGCTGGTACGGGATACGCTGATGCCTTTATTTTCGCTGGACTTTGGCACCGCTTATCTTGCAGCGGTGGACAATCCGTTTTTTAATCGCTTTTCGGAACTGGGGTTAACCGCGGATATGGGTTATTTCAATTCCGGCGTACTGTTAATTAACAGCGAGCTTTGGCGGCGGGATAATCTGAAACAGAAAGTGATGGAGGTGGTTGCGTCTGCGCCAGAGCTGCTACATATGCCTGATCAGGATGCTATCAACAGGGTGGTGGCGGGGAATTGGCTACGATTGCCGATACGCTACAATATGCAAATGAGTTTTTTCTTACGACCCGCCGCGTTATCGACGCAGTTTCCGGAGCTTCCTGATGCCCTGAGAAATCCCTGTATAGTGCATTTCTCCACCCCTAACAAGCAATGGCATGCTTCCTGTTTTTCACGCTACGCCGATGAATATCGCCGCCTCAATGCCAGTGTGGTTATACCACGCAAACATTGGCTGATCGACATCTCATTTCGCTTTTGGAAACGTCTGCAAATCCGTTGGCTGCAATCCAACCCATACATTTAAGTGGGCAGTAGGTTACGGACCAATGGCATCTGCCGCAGTCGCTGGAGCAACTGCGTGACATAAGATTTATGTAAACTCCAGATCAGGCCAACGAACACCAGGAACGACAAGGCAATCAGTGGCAGTTTTTGCCAAAGGCTGAGTCCGTTGTACCCCGTCAGGGCCGTCATGGTGGTGAACTGGAACCACCATGACATGACGCCATAATAGACCACGACCGCCAGCACAAAAGGTGCTGCATAGAGTATCAGTTTTCCGACAAACGCCGGACATTGCATTTGTCGTGCTGCCTGCAAATACAGCATTAAGCCAAAAGTTCCCCGCTGCAGCGCCACTCCCACCGCAGCACCCAGAATTCCAAAACTATAGGCTCCTGCCGCCGCGGCCATTACCAGAGTGATAGCATCCAGCCAGGTCAGGAGGGCCCGGGTGCGCCACAGCCCCATGGATTCCAGTAGCGCGGAACCCATGGGTGACAGCATGCGCAGTGGAAATGAAAGAGCAATTAAAACCGATATCACTATGGCCTCGTGCCATTTCTCGTACCATACAAAGTGGATAAGATCAGGACCCAGATAAATAAAACCGAGACACAAAATGGAAGTGACCGCTACCAAACCAAACGACAGAAATTCGAATTGGCTTCTGAGCCTGATGGGATCCTGTTGCAGTTTGGTGAAGTTAGGCATCAGCACATTATTAACGCCCTGTGCCACCATAAGACCAATATTGGTGATGGTCATAAAACCAAAATAATACTGGCCAATGGCATGAGTATCCACAAGCCTGCCAATCACCAGGTAATCCCCGCGTAATGCCATGCCCATACCAAAGGTTGCCAGAATGATCCACTTTAACTGAGACAATACCGAGCCGTAACTCGCCAGCTGGGACGAGTTCATCGCCTGGTTAACCATCTTACCGGCGCTGTATCGGTAAAATAGAAAGAAAAACAGATAACTGCTACCCAACGCAATTACAAAACTAAAAGCCTTTAAACCCAGTAATGCGGCACCGATCAGGATAACGCCATAAATAAATGCATTAAGCATCTCCGCGTGGGAAATACGTTTGAAATCAAGACGGATAAGAAGAACTGATTTAAAACAGTGAGAAATGGCTATAAATGGAATGAACGCGGCCAGTACCCAGATAACCTGGCGTACTTCCTGCTCTTGCTGCAACGCGGTACTGGCGATGAGTATAAAACTTGATGCCAGGCCCAAGCCAGCTGAAATGATGACGCAACGCCGAAAATAATAGTCGAGCTGGTGCTGCTCTTTCACCAGCAGTTTCGCCACCCCGGAATCCAGAAAACCGGAAATCAAAACCGTGGAGCCAATAGCGATGGCAAACACACCGAAATCCGCAGGCTCCAGAATAAAGCCCAGAATCCATTGGTTTCCAACACTTAGTGCTTTGGTTACCACTACCGCAAGGCTGGTCCAAAAAAATCCCCGGGCCAGACTCATGCCGCCTCGGCATAAGCATGCAGCGCATCCAAAAGCTGATTTTGAGAAGCGGTTATAATCCTTGACCGCACCTGACTGTAGTCAGAAGGAAATTCCTGTTGCAACCGGGCATCAATGGCATCGGCCTCGGCATCCACCGGCATCATTCGCTCCTGCTGACCGAAAGTGCTGAGCAGGAAACCTATTTTTCGTTCTTTTCCGGGTGTGCAAAAGCAGGCAAACGGCGTGGCGTACTTGAGGGAAAAAGCCGCCCCATGAAATAACGAGGTGATATGGTAACGGGCATTCTGGATCAAGCCAATCCACTGTTGTGGGGTCACCAGCCGGTGATACTGCTCATAACCCGGATAAGCGTTGCCGGGGGTAATGATGGGCAGGCCGGAGGATTCCGCAAATGAAAATACGTTGACCCGTTGTTTGGGGCTAAGTCCACCGGTGATCAGCACGTAATCCTGATCAACCGGAGGTTCCGGTTCCAGATCCGCAATTAGCGTGGGGTCAACCACAATGTCCCCTTCCAGACCGAGCCGGTGAATAAACTCTTGGGTGTGCTGATCCCGCACCAAAATACGATGGAACTGTTGTAATGCCTGACGCATTTTATCATCGATTTCAGGGTTGCCGGCATAGGAGCCTATGGATGCTGCATAACTGATCCGTTTCACACCGGGTTGCAAATCCAGATCGAGAATATAAGGCGGTAAATAGCCCAGGTAATTGGTGAAGTTCCATAACTCGTCGCTGCCGCACACTAATACGTCGAAGCCCTGCTCCCGGCAGTACTGCGACACCTGAGTGGAGGTGTATAACGCGGGACTGGATACCCGGGCCATGGTCTGGATGGAGCGACGAAACAATTGACGTTTGGCCCACTCATAGGAAAATACCCGATGTTTGCCCCTTAGCAGTGGGCGTAGCAACGTTCCAGCCACCCGAATCCGGGTGCGGGGCGGCAGGTAATGAATCAGCTCGGCATCGTAGCCTTGCTGTTGCAGAAAACACTGCAGTGACGCTGCCTGCAGCTGCGCGCCATAGTTATTGATGTCGTGATAAGTGATTATGCCTACTTTGGTCATGCCGGTGCCTCAATCAGAGTCTGTCTCGTACTGCTTTGGCGGGATTGCCCCGATAGATGATGCCACCTTTGAGACTCTTGGTTACGGTACTGCGGGCGGCTACCACTGCACCCTCGCCAATGGTAACCCCCGGCGCGACGAATACGTCCGTGGCCACCCAGGCCTGGTCCTCAATAACGATGGGTTTGGTAATCAATGCAAAATTGGAATTTTGGTAATCGTGAGTGCCGGTACACAGATAACTGCGCTGGGAAATAACCACGTGACGTCCAATATGAATTTCTCCCAGGGAGTACAGTTCGGTGTTGTCCCCAATCCAACTATAATCGCCGATAACGATCTTCCAGGGATAGGTAATCCGCACACTGGGCCGGATCAATACCCCTTTGCCGATATTGGCCCCGAACAGACGCAATATAAAGCGCCGCCAGCCAAAGCAGATTTGAGGGGACAAACCCAACAGAATGGGTTGCAGTACCCACCACAGTTGAACCACGAAAGAGGACCGGCCGCGCTGCTCCGCGGTGACCTTAAAACTGTTAAGATCTTGATACATGGCTGGACTTAAACTCGCTGACCAGTGAATTCAGAGACTGTTTGGCCGCCCGTTGGACCCGGGCAAACCGGTCGGACCGGGCCAGCCTCTGGTGTTGGGCGAAGGCTTGCTGCTGCTGGGCCTGTTGCAACAAACCGGCAATGGAAGCGGCCAGGCTCTCGTCCTCCTGAAAACTATGCCCACCCAGGCTGTCGATGACCTGCTGCATACAACCGCGGCGGGTGCCCACCAGCATGGCGCCATGGGTGGCCGCTTCGTACAATACCAAAGGCTCGGCCTCGTTGACGTATTTGGTGGGGAACACAAAAACATCCAGCTGTTGATAGAAGTCGTCTTTTTGTTCACCGTACAGAGGTCCAATGTAATGCACTGACTCCGGCAGATCCTGGGTTACCTGTTCCACCAGGGCTTTTACCTGGGCATCCTGGGTGGGGCCGGCGATATAGGCGCGAAACCGCACCTTCATCTCCGCCAGGCGATAACAAACCTCCACGAAAGTATCCAGGCCCTTGTCAAAAGTCAGATTGGCCAGATGACCAATGATAATAGCGTCTTTGGTGTCTGTTTCCGGTTGCCGGTCACCCATGGTAAAGAATGCCAGGTTGGACTGGACCCGAATACGATTCAGTGGAATAGCGTAAAGCTGACTCAGTTTCAGCTTCATGTCTTCCCCCAGCACGATATGGACCGTGCGTGGGCCGGCAATGCGGTTGATAAAGGCGAACAACCTGCTGGGGCGATTGATGTAACTGTACGAGTGGTGGTGGATGTACAGCCGTGCCCCCAGCAAACGGCAGAACGCCAGATAAAATATATCGAAGGCCTGTCCGATGCCGCCGTTGACCGAGCGGTATACCCGGCTGCGGGGATGCACCAGCAAATAGCCCAGCAGCCGCAACAGGCAACCGATGGTGTGAATGATTTTCACGGGAAACCACCAAAATGAACCGAAGTAACGGGCAGCGTAGGAGGGTACGGTATTGATTACCCGGGCCTCCACACCCCGCTCCCGAATATGCTCCAGAAAAGCCCGGTTCACCGTGGACATGCCATGCACCGGCTGCGGCAGGTCGATCAACAACAGCATGGTCAATTCTCCAGAATCCGCGCCAGCTTTTGTGCCATGCTTGGCTTCATCAGGCGTTTGAAGGTCTCCAGGGCACCCTCCCCCAGGGATTGACGCAGGGCCTTGCTGTCGCGAAGTTGGGCGATACAGTTCACCAGGGATTCCACATCACCGCGCAGAAACACCAGTCCGTTGACCCCATCCACCACATAACTGGGTTCGGGACCCATATGTTTCTTAATGTCGCCATGAACAATCACGGGCAACCCCAGGGCCATATAATGCACCACGCTGAGCCCAGCGTCACCACCGTAAACACCGGCCATGCAGTCCCGGGCTATGTCCTCCTGTTGTTGGGGATCGAATACCCCGCCATAAAACCGGGCACTGGGGAATTGCGCTTTCAGCTTGTCCACGTAACCCGCGGGACCTTCTCCAATGACCTTAACCGTGAGCTTGAGCCGGGCGGCGGATTCCAACAGCAGCTCAATACCACAGCCTTTCCGCAATCGGCCTATATAAAGCAGTGAACTGCCGGTTTCCGGATTACGATGGCATTCCGCCGGTTCCATGGCCAGCGTATTGCTTACCACAATCACTTTGTGACGTAGCGAACGGGGCAGGATTTTTTTCAGCGCCTGTGCTGAGTATTCGGTGTAACAAATATAGCCTTCACACAGAAACACACTGAGGCTATACACCAGGCGGTGCAAAGGTCCGGAGCGCTTGTAACCACCCTGGCCGTGTAACCAGAGTTTTTTGTGGCTGAAAAAGCAGTAAAACATCAAAAACCATAGCGACAGGAACTTAAAATCCCCGAAATGAATAAACCGGTCTGAGCGGCGCAACAGCTGGCGTAGGGATCGAACAGGCATGTAGCTGAACATACCCAGTTTTTTCCAGCCCGGATCATGTATTTCGTACACCGGATTCTGAATCCTGCCAAACCCCGTAGGCGCCGGTGAGGCGCACACCAACAGTTCATTACCCAGCAGATGATTCAGTTCCCGAAAAATCGGATCCCGATAGCTGGCCAGAATCGGTTGAATCACACAGACTTTTGGCATCATTGGTAAACCCGCGTGAAGAAAACTTTACCGCTGGGGGAAAGCGTCTTACAGATAAACAAATGGTGTCGTAACAAATGTAATCCCAGGCAGGTGATCAAAGCAATCAGGATGTAATTGGATACCGTCATTAAACTGCCGCGCAACAGGTAAAATTGGTAACTGGCGAAGAAACAATAAAAGCAGGCAATGAGAAGGGTTCGTTGCCCAGACAAAATGGTCAGATAACGGTAACCGGCACCCAATAGCAACATCCCCAGGATGACCCCGATAAAGCCGCCGTCCACATAGAATTCCGCCATCAGGGGTGTGGACAGATTACCAAACCGGTAGTTCAACTCATTAGCAACATAGCGGCCGGTGGGTTCGGCTTTGCCCGGCCAGACAAACCTCGGTACGAAAAACAACATCGAAGAAACAAACTGATTACCATACTGATATCCTTTCTGTTCCACCACCACGCTGACGTTAACCTGCTGCTGGAATGCATCAAAATCCGGGCTGGTGATCAGTTCTTCTTTGGGCTGTATGATCAGTTGGTCCTCCAGCAGGTTAAAGTCGAGACTTTTGCGATAGACGTCTGAAATGGGAAACACCAATAGCACCACACCCAGGTTAAAGCCAAACCAGAATATGGCGGTGCGTTTGCGGCGGGCAACTATCAACAGTAACACCACACTGAAAGCAATAACCCCCACCCAGAACCGGGGCGTGGAAATAGGATTATTCACCACTGCCACCACCAGGCCCACCACCAGCATATAGAAGGTATTGCGGGTGAAAAGGCGGCCCCCGGGGTTATTGATCATCCGCAGGTAAAAATCGTAAATAAAGACCAGCAGGATGATCGCCGGTGGTACCCGCATCAATGAGTTAATGATTAACCACATGGGGGAATCACGCCCAAGCTGGCTGCTGAGCAGCATAGTGGTATCGTTGCGGGGCAAAAACAGCCGGTTGACGCCGCCGATGGCCAGGCCCATGGCGGTTAAGCCCAGCGCCGCCAGCAACAGCAGGGTGCCACCCCGGGGGCCAATGGTACTCAGGGTCACGGTATCCTGAACCTTGACCCGGGGCTCGAACAGATGAAACGCCAGATAGCCCAGTTCGAAGCTGACCAGGGCACTCAGGGTGATCCACCAGGACAGCTCAACCTCGTCACCGGTGTAGAAATCAACCCAGGGGAAATGCCCGTCGCTCATCTGTAACAATGGCGCCAGGATCATGAAAATATAGAAAAAACAAAGAAATGACGCGTACAGGTAATCCTGTCGCCGGTTAAAAACCAGCTTCAACAGCTGGACCACGAAGACACCAAGGGTGAGCCACACGGGCAAGCTCAGGATCCCGGATTCCAGGAGGATAAACACGGGAAGTAAAGATACGAAAATCGCAAAGGCGAAGCCGAGCAAGAGCCCCATACCCAGATAGTCCTTGGTTGCTGGATGTTGACCTAAAAAATAGCCTGTTCCTGGAAGTATTCACTTGCCAGCCCAGCTATGAAGCACATAGCATGCCACCCGAATAATCGGTCAGTAAACCGACGACCGCTCATTTTCCGGTTTATCCTATTTCCGGGCGGTTACCGGGGTATTATGGGTAGATTACCCGTTCTGCCCCTGGCCGGTTATGAGCAAAATATTTGAACACCGGTTGATGTCTGCACCAAGCGCGGGCAGCGGGTTGGCTGCGGATCAGCTCACCGGTGTGACCTGGGTGGTGGACGGCATTTAGCCCGGGTTGGTAAGCTTGCGCCTGCACCAAAGCAGAGCATCCGGCTCCCTGAGCGAAAAAGACGCAGCGGGATTCGGTTGGCCTGACGGCCACTCAGGCCTGGGCAGGGCGGTGACGGCCGGCGTGGGGGACACTCGTCCGATAGAGCATCCGTTACCAAATAAGCCATTGACTGTGAAAGTAATTTTTTTTGAGGTTCCCGGACGGGGGTGGGGCCGTGGGCAATAACCCCAAATGCAGTCAGTGTTGGCAAATCTTATGCATAGTAATTCGTCGCCCCGGTTGCGGAAGCCACTGGGGACGTTTTACTGCTGGACCACCGGGCTTTGGTGCATTTCTGGCGGCACAGGCACAATAGGAGGCTCAATGTCCCGGAGACAAGTCATCCCCCCATTTCAGGCTCCCGGGGGGGACAGGAAGTCGGTGTTCATGACAACCGGTTATGTCAGGCTGTCGCTGCTGGTGGCGGTTGCAGTTCTGAGTCCCGAGCCGGTCAGTGCCGAGACCCAGGACCGTGGATTTTTCTCAGAGTTCGAGTACCTGGTGGAGCCCAGTCTGGTAATTACCCAGGCCTACGATGACAACATTTACCGGGAGTCCAGCGACGATCTGATCGAGAATGATTGGATTACTACCTTATCACCGCAGCTGAAACTGGGGATGGGGCGAGGCAGCTTCCGGGGTATAGTTGATCTGGGCTATACCGCCGGTCGTTACGCCGAGGAATCGGTCAACGATTATGACGACTATGGCACCGCATTGAATGTGCGTTGGGAGTTGGACCATCGCAATGAACTTGCCTTCATCAGCCGTTACGATCTGCGTCATGAGGCTCGGGGCACGGGGCTTACCGAAGACAATCCGGATCTGGTGGATGAGCCCATTGAGTACAGCGAAACCTATTATGAGGGGCGTTACCAACTTGGGTCCCGTAATTCCATCGGCCGCTTGACTCTGGCTTTGAGTCAGAACGACAAGCAGTATGAAAATTTTACAAGTCTGACCAGCCGCCGGGACTATCTGCTTACTCAGGCCGAGGCGGATTTCAGCTATCAGGTGGCGGGCCGGACCCGGGCCCAGGTGGCCTGGATTGTCGGTGAGGTGGAGTACGATAACAATCCCGAGGCGGTGGCCGGTGCCCCGGATACCCTGGACAGCGACACCAATGAGTGGCTGCTGGGAGTGGATTGGAACGCAACTGGCAAGAGTAACGCCAGTATTCTGGTGGGTTACCGGGAGAAGGACTTCGTGGATCCGGACCGGGAGGATTTCTCCGGTCCCAGCTGGCAGGTGGATGCCCGCTGGGCGCCACGGACTTATATGGCGTTTACTCTCGCCACCTCCAGAGAGGATCGGGAGACCAATGGTGAAGGCAGTTTTATCGACACCCGGCGTTACAACCTGGGGTGGGAAACGGAATGGTCTTCCCGCTTCGGGTCGGAACTGGCGCTGGCCCGCAGTGTGAACGATTACCAGGGCAGCCAGTCCGGTCGCACCGATACCAATGTGACCACCAGCTTTGAGCTGGAATATAACATGCGCTACTGGCTGCGGCTGGGTTTACGCCTGCTGCATCAGGACAACGATTCCGATGTGGACAATTTTGATTACAAACGAAAGCTGGCACTGGTCTACGTGGACATTGCCGCCGATTGAGGAGTTTCAGGAGATTGGAAATGTATCAGCCACTTTGGGTTCGTTCCCTGCTTGCGGTGACCTTGCTGGCGCTGGGCCTGAGCACGTCGGCGATCGGTGCCACCGGCAAAGACATGTCGGCCTATGTGCTGGGGCCCGGTGACACCATTCGGGTTCAGGTCTATGGCGAGCCGGACCTGAGTATCGAAACCCAGGTCAGTGACACCGGCCTGTTGTCCTATCCCTTTCTCGGCGAAATCCGGTTGCGGGGTATGACCGTGGGTCAGCTGGAGCGCTATATCACCAACGGCTTATCCGGAGATTATCTGGTGGATCCCAAGGTGACGGTTTCCATCCTCAGTTATCGTAACTTTTACGTTAATGGCGAAGTGGCGCGGCCCGGTGGCTTTCCCTTCCAGCCCGGTCTCACCGTGCGCAAGGCGATTTCCCTGGCCGGTGGTTTTACCGAGCGCGCCTCCCGCAACGAAATCTATGTGGTGCCGGAGACGGATGCCAATGCCAGACCACGGAAGGTCAACCTGAATGCGTTGGTCAAGCCCGGAGACATCATCACCATTGAGCAGAGCTTCTTCTGATGGACTTGCCCGATGGTGGTTACAGGAATTTACTCATTAGCACAGGTGGGGCATCACGACCATGACCATGCAAAAAGACATTACCCTGTTTGCCCAGAGCTACCGACAGGACGATGAAACTGAAATCCAGCGCTACTGGCGGGTATTGAAACTGCACAAGTGGTTGATTCTGGGGTTTATCGCCGCCGTCACCCTGGCCACCGCCGCCTATGTGTCGCAATTGACGCCCATTTATCGGGCCAACACCACCGTGCTGATAGAAAACCAGGAGAACCGGGTACTGTCCATTGAGGAGGTTTATGGCCTCAACACCAAAGACCAGGAATATTATCTGACCCAGTTTGAAATTCTGAAGTCGCGGGATCTGGCGGAACGGGTGGTGCGCCACCTGGAGCTGGAGCAGCATCCGCTGTTTGCCCTGGAAAAGCCCGGGAATCTTACCGACCAGCAAAAATTCGAACTGGTGGTGGATCGGTTTATGAACGGGCTTTCCGTGACGCCGGTGCGCAACACACAGTTGGTGAAGATCAGTTATGAATCACCGGATCCGGAGCTGGCGGCCACCATCACCGATACCGTCGCCGCGCAGTATATCCAGCACCATATGGAAGAGCGTCAGGGCGCCACCGTGCGTGCCACCGACTGGCTCAGTGAGCGACTGGAGGATTTGCGGCAGACCCTGCAGGAATCCGAGCAACGCCTGCAGGAGTATCGTGAGGAGGCGGAACTGGTGGATGTGCGCGGGGTGCAGACCCTGGACGCCGATGAGATCGCTGAAATCACCCAGCGTTATGTGGAAGCCAAAGAGCAGCGCTCCCAGATCGAAACGGTCTATCAGCAGATTCAGGCGTTGGGCCCCAATGCCTCCCCCTCGCAATTAATGAGCATCCCCAGCATCCTGGGCCACGAACTGGTGCGGAATTTCAAGCAGGCCAAGGCTCAGGCTGACGCCCGGGTGGAGGAATTAAGCCAGCGCTATGGGCCCAAGCATCCGCGGATGATGGCGGCGCGTACCGAGGCCCGCACCGCGGACCAGCAACTGTACCAGCAGATCCGCAGCGTGGCGGACGGTGTCAAGTCCAACTACGAGGCGGCCCGGGAAACCGAGCGGGCATTGCAACAACAACTGGCGGAAGCCAAGGGCACGCTGCAGGACATCAACCGCAAGGAAATCAAACTGCGAGAGTTGCAACGGGAGGTGGAAACCAACCGCAACCTGTTCAACATGTTCCTGACCCGGGCCAAGGAAACAGAGGAGTCCCGTGGCCTGCAATCGGCCCATGCCCGGATTGTGGACCCGGCGGTGGCGCCTCTGACACCGGTGCGGCCGAAGAAGACCCTGTCGGTGCTGGTGGCCTTTATATTCAGCACCCTGATTGCGGTGGGCGTGGCTTTCCTGCTGGAGTCCCTGCGCAATACGGTGCGCACCGGGGAGGACGTGGAGGAAAAACTGGGGGCTACCTTACTGGGCTTCTTGCCACTGGTAAAACAGGGCAAAAGCAAAGCGACCTACCGAGGCTTCTCAGAAGATACCAGCAGTCATTTTGCCGAATCCATGCGTACCATCCGGACGGCATTCGTATTGTCCGGTATGGAGGAGCACAGCAAAGTGGTGCTGGTCACTTCTTCCATACCGGATGAGGGAAAATCCACCGTGGCCATGAATCTGGCGGAAGCCCTCAGTGGCATGGAAAAGGTGTTGTTGATCGATTCGGATATGCGGCGTCCCTCCCTGGCCCAGGTGATGGGAATGGATCCCCACACCCCGGGCATGGCGGATCTGATCCACGGTAAATGTTCATTGAAGGAATGTGTTTACAAGCCCCAGCACTCGCCCATCAGTATTATGCCGACGGGCAATCTGAAAGGAATCAACCCGTTGGAGGTGGTGTCCTCCAAGCGGATCGCCGCGCTGATCAAACAACTGGGGCAGCACTATGACCGGATTATTATCGATTCTCCACCGGTGCATGCGGTGAGTGATCCGCTAGTTCTGGCCACCTACTCCGACACCGTGGTGTACGTGGTGAAATCCGATGATACCTCGGCGCCGCTGGCGTCCAAGGGGCTCAAGAACCTACGGGCGGTGGGCGCTCACATCAGTGGTGTGGTATTGAATCAGGTCAACGTAAAAAAGGCCGCCAGTTATAGTCCGGATTCAGAGCACTACTTCCGCGATTACGGTTATGGGCGGCCGGCAATGGGTTCGGCGAAAGCCTGAACGGCGTGATGGAAAGGGATTATGTTTGATGTGCATTGCCATCTGTTACCGGGTCTGGACGATGGCCCGGAGACACCGGAACAGTCATTGGCACTGTTGCGGGCAGCCATGCTGGATGGCATCACCCATATTATTGTGACGCCCCACATTCACCTGGGACGCTGGGAGAATGACATTGCCAGTATTGGCAAAGCGTTTCAGCGGTTGGCCAGGCATTTACCCCGCCAAAAGATGTTGCAGCGTATTACCATAGCGGCGGAGGTGAGGCTGGACGCGGAAATGCTGCCGCTGGTGGCGGCCCGGCGGGTACCATTTCTGGGACGCATGGATGGTTATGACGTACTGCTACTGGAGATGCCCCACGGGCGTATTCTTCCGGGTACGGAAAAGATGCTGCGCTGGTTGAAGCAACGCGGCGTGTTACCAATGATCGCTCATCCGGAACGAAATCGCGCCATTCTCAAACAACCTTCCCGGTTACAGTCCCTGGTGGACGAAGGATGCTTATTCCAGGTTACCGCCGGTGCTCTGGTAGGCCAGTTCGGGGAGCGGGCGGAACAGGTTGCGCGCCAGATGCTGGAACGGGACCTGATCACTGTGCTTGCCAGCGATGCTCATAACACCCGCAACCGTCCTCCCAATCTGTCTGCCGGGTATCATCGGGCCAAGGCGCTGGTGGGGGAACAAAAAGCCCGGCAGCTGGTTTACACCAGACCCCGGGCCTTGTTTGAATCCAATCAGTTTTTTCAATTGGCTCAGGGCAGCCTGTCACTGGCTGCCGGTTGATACCCTAACGTTGTCCACCAGAATCCGGGTGCTGGCGTTGATATTGCGGTCGCAAACAAATAGCAGTGTGGCCAGCTCATCCAGATCCCGCTCAAATGGTAGTGCGCTCGACTGAATAACCTTACCGGTGGTGTCGGTCAAACGCAGTCTGTAGGTATCTTCATCGCCATCCAGTCGATTCACACTGAGATCCACCCGATACCACTGGTCTACGGTCAGGGGTTCATTATTCACGTAGTCAGAATAGCCGGTCATCCGATTGCCGATGGAGAATTCCATCCCCTCGCCAGCGATGGACAGCCTGGCACCGAAATCCTGATCGGAACCGGCCAGATGCACGCGGTAGGTGAAGGGACCGCCACTGATGCTTTTGATTTTAAAATCAAAGCTGATACTGGTGGTGCGGGTACTGTCGGCGGGCAAAAAGCTGTAGCCGAAGCCCTGAAATTTGTCCGCCGCCACGTCCTTGTACTGGTGAGGTCCGAAATGAGCGCGACGGGTAAAGGGTGAGGCCTCGGTGGCGCGCCCGAACTGCTGGCTGCCGGTGAAACTGCCGTAACGCCAGGGCCAGCTCAGGGCGACCTCAGTGTCGGTGAAACCCTGACGGCGACTGCTCATGCCGTGGTACAACAGGTTTTGTATTTCAACATTGCCGGTGATATCCACGGCACCGCGCATGGACTCCACCACTTTACCATTACGCACAACATTGAAAATGGGAGTGCCCTCGGTCAGTGGAATTCTGAACACCGCCATGCCAGCCGCGGCCTGCTTTTCATAGACATAGCCGTTAATCTCTATCTGCAGTTTGGCCGGCGCTTTAAGAAAGGCGACCATTTCGATCTGGTCTCGCGGCGCTTCCCCGTTCATGGCCTGCATCACCAATGACTGGGGTGAACTGGGGGCAAGCGGAGCATCGCTGTGGTGAGGCCGATAGAAGGCGTACACTGCATCGCGCTTGATGGCAGGTCGTCCCAGTTTGAACCACTGCACATAGTAGGTGGACAAATCGTAAAAGCCAAAGCCGGTGCCTGTGGATGGCGCAATCTCAGTGGCTTCGGAATAATCGTTCCAGCTGATCAGTTGCACCCAGTCCGCACCGCCGTTGATGGCGCTCATCCACAGATTGCGCAGTGCCTCGCTGTTGCCGGCTTCGGTGAAGATCATGGATTTCGGCCGCATATCCTGAGGGGCAACGGGCGACATCCATTTCACGCCCTGGGCATGGGCACTGGCCACCGCAGCGCCCAGCCGGCCGCCAGCGGTGGGGGTGCGCGGACCCCAGTCGGATACCCCGTACAGATAATCCCGGTAGCGACTGGGGTAGGCGCTGATGAAATCCTCCAGATCCTCGCCCCAGCCCTGGTAGACCGGCCACAGCATCAGCTTGATCCCTTCTGCCCGCAGTTTATCCACCTGCTGGACCCACCAGGTGGGGCTGTAGTTTTCGGCCAGATAAGGCGCTACCACCAGGGTTCCATCCGCCAGCCGGTAAGCGGCGGGCTTGTTGTTGAGCGCACGGACAATTTTGACAAAATCACCGGGATCGGACAGGGAGTTCATATCCGGCATCACCAGCACATAAAAATCGTCGAACTCCTGGGCGGCAATATCAATCATGTTCAGGGTTCGGCGCCAGTGGGTGCCGTTGTAATCCAGGATATCCACCGCGAAGCCATCCAGACCCATGGCGGCGGCCATGCGCACTTCGTGACGCATATCGGTGATGTTAAAGGGTTCGTATTCCGGTACCGGGGCCCGATCCAGGGGCTTCTGACGCAACAGACCGCCTTTGCTCAGAAACTTGCCGTTTTCACCGTAGGGGTTCAGGTAGTTGGTCCGGTAGTAACCGGCTTCGGGCACCTTGTTGTTGATGGAGACGGGATAGGGTGTGAAGTAATGGGCAAACACTTTCCTGTTGCTGGCGGTAAGCCGGTTACGGGGAGCCCGGTCGAACGGATACAGCTCGGGCTCCTGCACGAAAGCGCCATTGATATTTCCACCACCGCTGGTGGTCTCATTTTCCTGAGTCGGAAGACTGAAGTCATCCGCCGCAGTATCCGTGGCCGGTGGCAGATAGTCATCACCCGGGGCAGTGTCGGTATCGGTTTGAGAAATGCTGCCAGCCCCGCTGGTGGTTACCGCGAAGGCATCGCCGGATGGTTCATCACTGGTGGCTTCAGATGCCCCGCAACCGTAGAGACAACCGGCCATCACCACGGCCGCAAGAATCAACTGCTTCTGCTTCATATAGAGACTTCAACTTCAATGAATTATTTATCGTTGGAATTTTCATTCCGGGCTAAGTCTATATGCTGAGCAGAAACTGTGTGTGCGGCGGGTCGCAGTAATTGTAAAATTTGCAAAGCTTGTCGTAAAAAAACAGTGAATGACGTCAATTTATCGCCAGATGCCGCCTATTCGATGGATTTCTAAACGATTTAACCTCTTGTCCAGGGGGGACATTAAGGTGCCGATGGCTGTCGCTTAATGCAATGCTGAATGATGGCCCGGGCAATGCGAAAAGCATTTTCCGCCCGCAGCAGCTGATTGTGATCGCCGGGCAAATCGTGCACTTCCATATTGTTGACGAATTGGCCCCAGCCCAGGTAAGGATCCTCCACTTCGTATTGGGGGCGTTCGCTGGCTTTGAACAATACCGCTTTCTGATGGTAAAGGCGGGGCTGATAACCGGCCGCTGCGTGGTTGCGGGCCTGGCGACGCAATTCCTCTTTATGGGCATGGTCTTGAGGATCGGTGCTGTGGGCGGAAGCCTGCTGGGGCCGCAGCTGCATCCACACCTTCCACAACAAATAGCGGACATGAGGCAGGCCGCGGCTGAAAATCTGTTGCGCGTGGTACCACACTTTGCGCCACCGGGCCTGTTGTGCAAAGGCCGGGATGTGGCTGTCGATCAATATCATGTCGCCCACTTCGTCGCCACCGGCAATCAGGGCCTGGGAGATCTCCATGGCAATCAGGCCACCGATGGAAAACCCCACCAGATAATAAGGGCCCTCCGGCTGATAGGATTTGATGGCCGCCAGATAACGCCGGGCAATATCGCGGATGCTGGAATAGGATGCCATCAATCCCGGTATGTCGTCCTGCCCCAGACTTTGAGCCTCGTTGTTTTGATACAGCACACAAACCGTCAGTTGTGGTGGCAGGTAATCGCACACGTCTTTATAAATCAGGGCGCCGTGAATCAGAAACACCGCCGGCCCCGGTTCTCCCTGTTGCAGCACGAACAGGTCATCCTCGGGGTTGGCGTGCCGTGGCCGATTGATATGACGGGCCAGTTCGCTAATGGTGGGGTGATGCAATAATTCGGAGATCGGCACCCGTTCCCCCAGTCGCTGCTCGATGGCAATAATCAAATCAATGGCTTTCAGCGAATCTCCACCCAGATCAAAGAAATTGTGATTGATGCCAATATCCTGGCGTTGAAACAACAGTCGCCAGAGGGTCAATAGTTCCTGCTCCACCTCGTTACCAGGCTCCACCACGCCGGTGGTTTGATTTAATAAATGGCTTTGCTGGGGTGGGGGCAGCGCCAGGCGGTCCACCTTCAGATTGTGATTCAGTGGCAGCTTTTCCAGACGGACGTAGTGTTTGGGAATCAGATATTTCGGTAGCCGATGCTCCAGCGTTTGCCGGATGGTCTGGTAACTGGGCGGGCAGGTGGCGTCCAGCACCAGGTAAGCCACCAGCGCCAACTCTTCATTCTCATCGGGTACCCCGGCAGCGATGGCCTCTTTGACTCCGGTTATGGCGGTGAGGTGAGATTCGATCTCACCCAGTTCAATGCGGATGCCATGCATCTGCACCTGATGGTCCTTGCGCCCCAGGAACTCAATATATCCCTGGGGGGAATAACGGGCCAGGTCACCGGTTCGGTAGTAGCGTCGCCCTGCCTGGTACAGATAGCGTTGCTCCGTGAGCTCAGGCCGGTTCAGGTAACCGGCGCTGACCCCGTCCCCGGCTACATAGATCTCCCCCCACTCCGGATACGTTACCGGTTGGCCTTCGGCGTCGCGGAAATCCAGTTTCACGCCGGGAAATGGCTGACCGATACTGGGGCGTTGCGGCAGAGAGGTTGCCGTGATGCGCTGATAGGTCACCATGCAGGCGAGCTCAGTACACCCATAGATCACATAGATCTCGGCCTGGGGAAACCAATACAACAGACGCTGTAGCAATTCAGGTTTGACCAGGTCGCCACCGGAGGAGACATGGCGTAAATGGGCAAACTGTTGCGCTGCAAGCTGATTGTCCTCCAGGTATCGCAGCACCACGTTAAGCAGACTGGGACCCATGTGCAACATAGTGAAGGTTTGCATCAAATTCACCAGGCGGGGAATATCCAGCAGGGCATTGCGGCTGAGTATGCGCACGCAACCGCCGGCCAATAGTGGACACAGCAATTCAAACAGGCTGATACTGAAACTGACTCTGGCGACAGTGGGCATCACGGTGTCTGAATCCATGCCAAACTGACGGATGGCGGACCGGGTGTAATGAATCAGATTGGCGCGGGTTGCCAACACGGCTTTGGGGCGACCGGTGGTGCCGGAGGTAAAAAACAAATACGCCGGTGCCGCCGGGTCCAGATTCAGCCGGGGATCGGCGACCACTTCGGTAACGGGTTCCCCCGTTCCCGGCTGATGTAAGAGCAGGCGGGGAATGGCGCTGGGCAATAATGACTGATGCTGCGCATCGGTGAGTACCAGGTTGGGTTCGAGATCGTCCAGCAGCAGCTGGAGCCGCGATGCAGGATGTTCCACATCCAGGGGGGCATATACCGCACCCAGCTTAAGCAGGGCCAGCAGACTGATCACCGTCTGGGGGCAGGGTGCCAACAATACCGCCACCCGGTCGCCGCTCACCACGCCCTGCTCTGTCAGCTGGCGCGCCAGGCCATTGGCGGCCTGATTCAACTGGCGGTAAGTTAAAGTGAGTTCGCTGGAAACCAGTGCCGTTCGTTGTGGAAAGCGCCGGGCAGTGGCTTCGATCTGAGCCTGCAACACTGACTTTAACCCCCAATAGGAATCCGGGGCGGCGCTGTTACCGCCACCGATTCCCCTTAGATGACGCCCCGTTGCATTTGATCCAGTTCGATAGACTCGAACAATGCCTGAAAATTGCCTTCACCAAAGCCCTGATTACCCTTGCGCTGGATAACTTCAAAAAACAGCGGGCCCATCGTTTCCTTGGTAAATATCTGCAGTAGTTTACCCGGACGGGATTGATTGCGATCAGCATCCAGCAGAATACCCAGCTCTTGCAATGCCACGGTATCTTCACCGTGATCCGGCAACCGCTGGTCAAGGGCCTGATAGTATGTATCCGGCGTGGACTGAAAACTTACCCCGGCCCGCCGCAGACCCCGCACCGTGGCATAGATGTCGTCGGTGCTGAGTGCAATATGCTGAACGCCCTCGCCCTGATGGCGCTGGATAAACTCCTCAATTTGGGATTGGGCATCAGAGGATTCATTAATGGGAATGCGGATATTGCCACAGGGGCTCACCAGGGCCACGCTGCGCAAACCGGTTTTACTGCCTTTGATATCGAACCGGCGGATGGGCTGGAAGCCGAACTGATCCTGATAGTAGGCTTCCCAGCGAGGCAGCTGGCCCCGCCGCACATTATGGGTGAGGTGATCCACTGTGGTTAATCCCTGATTGCCGTGGTCCGGGGGGCTGATGGCGGGAATCAGTTCTGTGTTCATCCATTGTTGCAGCATGGACTGATCCAGCAGATACAGAGTACAGCCACCAATGCATTGCAACGCGGGAAACGGATAGTCCGGGGGATCAGCGGCGGGTGTGCCTTGATCGCGGCAGATTTGCCAGGCTTGTCGGGGATCCTGAATCAGAAAACCCACGCCGCTGACACCCTGCCGGTGTTGCCGGGCAAAGCGCCCGGCACTGCCATCGGAATCCCGGTTGACGATAAAATAAATTGCGCCCTGGCTGTAGAGCCGCTTGTCACCAGTGGCGGTGTGCCCCCGCAGCTGGAAGCCCAATTGGCGGAACAACACATCCATTTGCTCCGGTTCCGAGCTCACGAACTCCACAAAAGCGAAGCCCTGAGTGGTACAGGGTGTCGATGAAGTGGTATTCATGGTGTCCTCCCGCGTATGCAAACTCCTGGAGGCAGCGCCGCTCCGGTGAGAGTCAGGTCGTTGCCGCTCAATGTTGCACCTGATTGTGTGGTACTGGTGTCAGGCCCGATAAGTGGCTTGATTGGCCAGGAACCAGTCATAGGTTCGGCGCAAACCGGGCTCCAGCGGAATGCGGTGATGCCATCCCAGCTGATGCAGTTTGCTCACATCCAGCAGCTTGCGGGGCGTTCCGTCTGGCTTGCTGGTGTCAAAACGGACCTCGCCGGTAAATCCCACCACGGCGGCCATGGTCCGGGCCAGTTCGGCGATGGAGCAATCTTCCCCGGTACCCACATTGAGGTGCGACAACATGGGTTCGGTCTGTTGCTGGAATACCGGGTCCGGCAGATTCATCACATAGACACTGGCGGCCGCCATATCATCCACGTGCAGAAACTCCCGTTTCGGCTTACCGGAACCCCACACGGTGACCGCTTCGGCGCCGGCCTGCTTCGCTTCGTGAAAGCGCCGCATCAGTGCCGGAATCACATGGGAATTGTGGGGATGAAAATTGTCATTCTCTCCATACAGGTTGGTGGGCATGACACTGCGATAGTTCCTTCCGAATTGACGATTGTAGGATTCACAGAGTTTGATACCCGCAATTTTAGCCACCGCATAGGGTTCATTGGTGGCTTCCAGGATACCGGTAAGCAGGCTGTTCTCCCGGATGGGTTGCTCGGCAAATTTGGGATAAATACAAGAGGAGCCCAGGAACAACAGATGATTGATGTCCGCCTGATGGGCCCCATTGATGACATTGCATTCAATCATCAGATTCTGATAAATGAAGTCCGCTGGATAGTCGTTATTGGCGGCAATACCCCCCACCTTGGCCGCTGCCAGATAAACGGTATCGATCTGCTCGTTCTGAAAAAAATCCGCCACCTGACGGGTATCCAGCAAGTCCAGTTCACTGCGGTCACACACCACAATGTCCACCCCGGACTGGGCCTGCAACTGGCGCACGATGGCCGATCCCACCATGCCTTTGTGTCCGGCGACAAAAACCCTGCTCATGTCAGCCCTCTAACGCCACGTTGATATCAAAGCCATTGTCTTTCAACAGCGACAGTTGCCGGGCCTGCTGCAGGTCGGCCTCCACCATCTCGGCGCACATGGCCTCCACGGTGATTTCCGGTTCCCAACCCAGCTTCTCCTTGGCTTTGGTGGCATCCCCCAGCAGGGTTTCCACCTCTGCCGGGCGGAAGTAATTGGGATCGACCCGAACAATGATATCGCCCTCTTTGACCCCGGGTGATTTGTCGCCGAAGATGCGCTCCACGTAAGCCACTTCATCCACACCCTTGCCTTCAAATCGCAACACCATGCCCAGCTGTTCCGCGGCCAGGGCAATAAATTCCCGCACCGAGATCTGTTTGCCGGTGGCAATCACAAAGTCTTCCGGAGTTTCCTGTTGCAGCATCATCCACTGCATGCGCACATAGTCCTTGGCGTGGCCCCAATCCCGCAGGGAATCCATGTTGCCCATGTACAGGCAAGCTTCCAGGCCCTGGGCAATATTGCAAAGACCGCGGGTGATCTTGCGGGTGACGAAGGTTTCCCCCCGGCGCGGGGATTCGTGATTAAACAGAATGCCGTTGCAGGCGTACATGCCGTAGGCTTCCCGGTAGTTCACCGTAATCCAGTAGGCGTACATTTTGGCGACCGCATAAGGGGATCGCGGGTGAAACGGGGTGGTCTCCCGTTGAGGCGTCTCCTGCACCAGCCCGTATAACTCCGAAGTGGAGGCCTGATAGAAGCGGGTTTTGTTGCCCAGGTTCAAAAAACGGATGGCTTCCAGCAGTCGCAGGGTGCCCAGGGCGTCCACATCGGCGGTGTATTCCGGCGCTTCGAACGACACCGCCACATGGGACTGAGCCCCCAGATTGTAAACCTCGTCCGGTTGCACTTCCTGAATGATGCGGGTGAGGTTGGAGGTGTCCGTAAGATCACCGTAGTGCATCAGGAAATCCACTTCCTGTTCATGACGGTCCTGATAGATGTGATCCACCCGTTGGGTATTGAACAATGAGGAACGGCGTTTGATACCGTACACCTGATAGCCCTTTTGCAATAGAAACTCTGCCAGATAAGAGCCGTCCTGTCCGGTGATGCCGGTGATGAGCGCGCGTTTTTTCTTTACCATTTTGACACCTTAGCCGTTCTCTGATGTGGTTCTGATACTGCCACCGATCAACAGGTCAAGATCGGCCTCGAAGCGCCGCAACACAGCTTGCTGGTTTAAATTCAATTCCGCATAGCGTCGGGCAACTTCATTGTAACCGGCCTCGTCGGCGCGGTTAAGCTCCGTTTCCAGGGCGGCGATAAAACTGTCCCGCTGCTCCGGTTCCACGCAGCTGTAAATGCCCGGATGTTGCTGTGCCAGCCGCCCCAGTTCCGTATCGGGTTCGGCGGTGACCACCGCATGGCCGCCGGCGGAGAGAATATTGGTCAGTTTGGAGGGCAATACCGCGTCCGCCACGCCACGCTTCTGCACCACCAGATGCACGTCCGCCAGGGTCAGCATGGCCGGCACCTCTGACCAGGGGAGCAGAGACTTGAATTCCACGTTGTTTAAACCGCGCCGGCGGGCCTCGCGTTCCAGGGATTCCCGGTGCGCACCGGAACCCACCACCAGGAATCTGACATCATCCCGCGACAGAAAGTGCTCGGCACTGTCCAGCACCAGTTCCAGACCCTGTTTGGCGCCGATATTGCCGGCGTAGAGCACCACTTTCTGACCCGGGTTCAGCCCCCAGCGTTGCCGCAGCTCACTGTTGTCAGTACCGGGGCGCACGAAATCGGTGTCGGACCAGTTGGGGAAGAACAGCAACCTGGCGGGATCCACGCCCTTTTCCTCGGCTCGTGCCAGCATACTGTGGGAGATGGTGGATACCGCATCGAATGCCCGCAGCAACCGGCGCTCCACCCGATAAGCCAGTTTTGCCAACCAGCCTTGTTTGCCGGCGCCCATACTGAGGCCGAACATGGCATCCAGCTCGAAATCCTGCACGTGGAGAACCGATTTAATGCCCAGCAACTTGCTCACCAGCAGCGCCATGGGAGTGCAAAACAAAGTGGGTTGCACCACCATCAGCACCTTGGGGCGTCGTCGCAGACAGCTACTCAACAACGGCAACGCGGAAGTGAGGGCAAAAGTGATGAGATGCAGAATGCGTCGGAGGGTGGTGGGATTGCGGGGAACATAGAGGGGACAGCGATTGACCCGCACCCCGTTTTCAATCCGGGTGCTATAGGTCTTATTGGAGTAACCGGGGTGAACCTGCCACTCCGGGTAGTAAGGGGTACCACAGACCACTTCCACGTCCTCGCCCTGACTGGCCAGGCTTTCCAGAAATTCGGTGTTGTACTTGCCGATACCCGTGAGTTCCGGCCGGTAATTGAGGGAATAAAGCAATACTGCATTGGCTGTCATGGTGGTGCCCCTGTGTAACTACTACTTAAAGGGAATCTGAGACAACGCCGGTTAATAGGCGTTGTCGTTGACAAATCCCTTTCTGACGGTGGCCAGCAAAATTTTAAAGTCCATCCACAGTGACCAGTTATGGATGTAATCAAGGTCGAACTCGATGCGCTTCTGGATCTTGTCCAGGGTATCGGTTTCGCCGCGCCAGCCATGAACCTGGGCCCAACCGGTGATGCCGGGCTTCATCTTGTGACGCAACATATAAAACGCCACCTGCTTGCGGAAGGCCTCATTATGGGCCACCGCATGGGGCCTGGGGCCCACCACCGACATGGTGCCCTGAATCACGTTGAAAAACTGCGGCAGTTCATCCAGCGAAGTACGCCGGAGAAAGGCTCCGAAGCGGGTGATACGGGCATCATTGCGGGTGGCCTGCTTCAGGTTGGCGTCGTTTTCGGTGACAGTCATGGTGCGGAACTTCAATACGCTGATGCGGCGGCCGTCCAGACCGTAGCGGTCCTGGCGAAACAATACCGGGCCTGGAGAAGACAGTTTGACGCCGATGGCGATCAGCAGCATGGGTATCCCGGCTACCGCCAGGGCCATAAAGCTCAACAGCAGATCCTCCAGCCGTTTCAGAAACGACCAGCCCCCACGCATGGGCGTGTCATAGACGCTCACCGTCTGGATATCCCCCACCTGGCCGATACGGGCATGCAGCAGGTTAAAGATAAAGAAGTCCGGGATCAGGTGTACATCCACCGTGGTGTCCCCCAGCCTTCGCATGATTTTTTCGATACGGCCCTTGGCGGAGAAAGGCAAGCCGACGAACAGAACCTCCAATCCACCTTCCGCCGCCTGGCGCATCGCTTCCTCCACATTACCCCGCCGCAGACTGCGATAGTCCTGGGGCAGCCGATCGGATTCCCGGTCGTCGTAGATGCCTTTCAGCTGGTAACCGGTTTCCGGGTGTTCCAGAATTTCGTGGGCCAGCATACTGCCCAGTTCGGAACAGCCGATAATGCCGACGGAACGGGTGTTGCGGCCATTGCGGCGCAATCCGAACAGGGTGTACCGCAGCACTACCCGCCAGCTGCAGAGCAGAAACAGCACTGAACACACCCAGGCGCCCAGGGCCAGTCGGGAGTAGTGGTCGGAAACCTTGGCAAAAAATACAAAGCTCAGCAGGGGAAACAAGGCAATGCCCCAGCTGAGCGCTGTGTAAAACAGCATTTCCGACAGGCCGCCGGCGCGCCAGGAGCGATACAGCCAGAACATTTCCGCGACGAATGAATACGCCACGTTGGCAATCAATGCCAACAGAAAGTGCTCGAAGGTGTACTCGATATCCAGTCCGCGGATGACCGCATACCAGGCAAGATGGATCAGTGCGATGTCCACCAGCCGGTACATAAATGCAAACTGATTGACGTTGTTCCGAATAAATCCTTGCGCCATGCCCATTACCCCTGTTTGGCTGGATACTACTACCCTTGGATTGCCACCCCTGCGGGGCTGGCTCTCTGCTCCATCTGATGATTCGAATACCGGTATTTAAACGTTCAGGCTGCCGTGCCAAAGCACTTTTGCAGTACCTCGCTGTTGCCTCCCCGTTGGTCTAAATAGGCTGTAATCTGGTCTGGGTGATCAGCAATTATTGAGCCACGTCAATGTTATTGTGGAGAAGTGACAATATGAGAAAGCCTGGAGGCAAGCCGTGGTCCAGGTCGCATTGCGCTGAAAATTTCCGCGTACAGTGTAAACCCCAAGCCGGCACCACCGCTTTTTATCGCGATAATAATTGAACAAAAATAATCACTTAGATTGGCAGACAGCGTCAGCTACCGGCTTGATCCATAAAGCAGGCCGGTTGAATAAAACAGTAACAATTTTTGCTGAGAGAGGGAGTGCCTCCCCCAGCCATTGAAACCCGGGGTATCGGTATAAAAAAGCAGCGAGATGTCATTTGTACAAAGCTGGTGCGAAGCCGTTGAAAATAGTGCAAAGCACAACCGGCGACCCCGGGGAACGGGGCCGCACGGAGGGGCCGCACGGAGGGGCCGCACGGAGGGGCCGCACGGATTGGTCAGCAGGGCTAATCCAACTCCGCGACGGGAACCACGGGCAGGATCACACTGGAGGGATACTGTGGACTGTTGAGAATGGTGGTCACTCCGCCACGGGCCCGTTCCCGGCGGGGCAGGTTGACGCCACCCTGAGCCTGGTTGCTGGGGCTGATGGATACCCGCAGTTTATGACCCTGGCGAATCAAGGCGGCGGTGGGGAAAATTTCCACCTGCACCAGGGTGGGAACGCCGGGTTGCAAAAACTCCTCCACCTCCTGAGTGAAGGGATGGAAAGGCTGAATCATTTCCCCCTGTAAATAGCGGGACCGGGTCGGATCCACCCGGCGCATGGATGCCAGTTGCAGACCGTTGGTAATGGGGTTTACCTGACCCCCGGGGCTGACTTCGTCGATGCGCACGGACAACGCCGCCTCGGTCACCGTACTGGTGATCCACAGATCCGCCTGCAGCGAGCCGTTGATGTAGTAATCCTCGGTCATGGGTGACGTTTCGTAGTTAAGAGCGTCCCGCTCCAGGCGGGCATTGTTCCAGAAACAGGGCAGGGGCAGGAACCAGCCAGCGGTGCCCAGAGTCCACTGCACATAACTGGGGGAGCACTGGGTGCCATCCTGCAGTGTCACCTTCAGCCGCAGGAGACCCCCCAGGTCGTTTTTGCCATAGAGGTATTCCAGAAAGAGAGGAGTGTCCATGCTGTGTCCCGGCGTTTCCTGTTCCGGCATTTGCCGGGTCAGGCTCATGTCACCGTGCAGATACCAGCGCTCCGGCATGGCCGCTGGGTGGGGCCAGTCGGTGCTCACATCGAACCCCTGCCAGGTGCCCCATTTATAGTGCTTCACGTATTGGGTCACCGGCGGAATGGATTCCAGATCCGTATCCATTCCCTTCAGATAGTGGTCAAACCACTGCAACACCAGGTGCAGCAAAGGATCGGTTTTTTCGGTACCGGGTATGGCCTGCAGAAAGCTGCCGAAATGATCCCCATTGAATACCATCAGCCGGCTGTCCACCCGGTCCTTCAGCGCTTCGTAAATCAGTGGCGCGTCCCGCTGAAAAATGTCGTTGAGAGCGCCGGTGACAAGGGTGGGCGCCTGGATCCGGTCAATATTCTGCAAAGGTGCGCGCACCCGCCAGAAGGGGCTGTCGTAGGTAATTTCCGGGTCACCGTCGAGCACCTTTTCCACCAGGGGCAGATAGTAATTGTCAATCTGGGCGATATGATCCGCAGTGGATTTGGCGATCTGCTGCGCGTGTTCCGGGTATTGCAGGACCGTGGTGATGTTTTGGGTGGAGGAGGCGTGGGTCAAGCGGAACCAGAGGCTCATGAACAATGCGTTAAACATGCCCCCGTGTTGACCGTACCGCGCATGGGATCGCCCATGGGTACCGCGGCGAAAATGGCTTTGATGTCGTCCGGCCGTTGTTGGGCGGTGAACAGAGCGGTAATCGCCATATAGGAAGCGCCGGCCAGGCCGATGTCGCCATTGGACCAGGGTTGCTGCTGGATCCAGTCCACCACATCGCCATAGCCGGATTGCTCGGTTTCCCCCAGCAGTTCCCAGCCACCTTCAGACACCCCGGAACCGATCACGTCCACCCCCACCTGGGCGTAGCCGCGGCGCACCATAAAAGGATCCGGTGCGCCCAGTAATACCGCCCCGGGATAGCTGATCAATGATACAGTGTTAATGTTGTAAGCGGTTTGTACCAGAATCACCGGGAACGGTCCCGTCGCCGGGGTGCCATCGGCATGGGCCGGCAGTGACACCCGCAGGCCGATCTTGTGGCCGCTGCGGCTTTCAATATAAATAAGCCGGCTAGTGTGCACCCGGGGATAGTCCAGCGGGCGCTGGTACAGGCCGGTCTCCTGGTTGCGAACATTGTCAGCGGTCTCCGCCCATGCCTCCTGCAGGCCGCCAACGTCAGCGCCCCCAACAGTAAAGGAAGCCAGAGTAAATTATCCCAGCCGCAGGCGGGCCGGTGCCGAATTGGATTATCCATGGTCTGTTCCCCTGGCAATTCTGATTATTGTTATCTGTGCCCCCGCCGGGAAGTGGCCGGAGTGCTACCACGGTATACACGGAGTATGGCATGACCCAATTGTCAAACCGATGGTGGAACCCGCCAAAAAATGGGTGTAATGAGTCAGTAGAAATGGCGTTCGCGCGACCTTTGGCCGCGAACCTACGCAAGCCTGGTTGAAGGAATGGTCAGTGTAGGGGGAGGATCGCCGCGCCCGCGCGGCACGAATCACAACAAACGAATCACAACGAAAAAGGCAGGCCCCATGGCCTGCCTTTTTGGGTCTTGCAATGGTCTGGCGGAACCCGTTGCTTACAGAGCGACGATGTTCTCAGCCTGGGGACCTTTCTGGCCCTGAGTCACAGTAAACTCAACCTGCTGGCCTTCCGCCAGGGTTTTGAAACCCGAGCCGACAATAGCACTGAAGTGAGCGAAAACGTCCGGACCGGATTGCTGCTCGATAAAACCAAAGCCTTTGGATTCATTGAACCATTTAACGGTGCCGGTAACTGTATTAGACATAATTTAATCCTGATAACAAAAATTGTAGTGCGCCCCGAGAGGCATCAATAGCGGGAAATCAGACTGGAATTTAGAGACTTCAGGACGGAGAACTGCTCAGGTGCTGCGTAATGGAGAATATAAACTAGAGACTTACTTTCAAGCTGGTTTGGATGATGGGTCCCAGGCTGCCCTAAGTCAAGCGCTTTTTGCAAATAATCGCCAAACCGTAAAGCTTTTTTCTTTTATTCCCGTCTGCCGTATAATGTGCGCCCTTTTCGCTGGCGGTCAGCCGGCGCGGGGACCCCAATGTTTCGGGCTTGAGAGGGTACTTTTGTGGATTATCCAAAGCATTATGGCGTTATCGTAATTGGTGGCGGGCATGCCGGTACCGAGGCGGCTCTGGCCAGCGCCCGCATGGGCGTGTCCACCCTGCTCCTCACCCACAACATCGAGACCCTGGGGCAGATGTCCTGCAACCCCGCCATCGGTGGCATCGGCAAGAGCCACCTGGTAAAAGAGATCGACGCCCTGGACGGCGCCATGGCCCGGGCCACGGACCGTGGCGGCATCCAGTTTCGCACCCTGAACTCCCGCAAGGGGCCGGCGGTGCGGGCCACCCGGGCCCAGGCGGACCGGGTACTTTATAAGGCGGCGGTGCGCGAAATTCTGGAGAACCAGCCCCATCTGGAGATCTTCCAGCAGGGGGCCGATGACCTGATTATCGAAGGCGAAACCGTGAAGGGCGTGGTCACCAATATGGGAGTGCGCTTCTTTGCCTGTTCGGTGGTGCTGACCGCCGGCACCTTCCTGGGGGGCAAGATTCATATCGGCCTGGACAACCATGCCGGCGGCCGCGCCGGGGACCCTCCGTCCATCGCTCTGGCCAACCGTTTGCGGGAGTTGCCGCTGCGGGTGGACCGTCTGAAAACCGGTACCCCGCCCCGTATCGATGCCAAATCCGTGGATTTCTCGGTGATGACCGAACAGCCCGGGGATACGCCGTTGCCGGTGATGTCCTACCTGGGGGATGTGGCCGAGCATCCGCGCCAGATCAGTTGTTGGATCACCCACACCAATGAGCGCACCCACGAGATTATTCGGGGTGGCCTGGACCGTTCCCCCATGTACACCGGGGTAATCGAGGGCATCGGCCCCCGCTATTGCCCGTCCATCGAGGACAAGATTCACCGTTTCGCGGACAAATCCTCGCACCAGATTTTTATCGAGCCGGAGGGCCTTACCACGCACGAGCTGTACCCCAACGGCATTTCCACCAGCCTGCCGTTTGATGTGCAGCTGGACCTGGTGCATTCCATTGCCGGCATGGAGCATGCCCATATTCTGCGCCCGGGTTATGCCATCGAGTACGATTTCTTCGATCCCCGGGATCTGCAGTATTCCCTGGAAACCAAGTTCATCCAGGGTTTGTTCTTTGCCGGCCAGATCAACGGTACCACCGGCTATGAAGAGGCCGGGGCCCAGGGTCTGCTGGCGGGGCTCAATGCCGGCCGCCGGGCCCAGGAAAAAGATCCCTGGCACCCGCGCCGGGATGAAGCCTATATCGGGGTGCTGATTGATGACCTGATCACCATGGGCACCCTGGAACCCTACCGCATGTTCACCAGCCGGGCGGAGCACCGTCTGTTGCTGCGGGAGGACAACGCGGATCTGCGGCTGACGGAAAAAGGCCGGGAACTGGGGTTGGTGAGCGACGAGCGGTGGCGTCATTTCTGTGAGAAGAAGGAAGCCATCGAACGGGAAGAACAGCGCCTGCGCGGCACCTGGGTACAGCCCGGCAGCGCCCTGGCCCGCCAGTTGGAACCGAAACTGGACAAGCCCATAGGCCGGGAATTCAATCTCAAGGATCTGCTGCGGCGTCCGGAGCTGAACTACCGGGATATCGCCGCCCTGACGCCGGAACTGGAGGTGGCCGATGCGGTGGCGGAGCAGATTGAGATCATGGCCAAGTACGAAGGCTATATCGCCCGCCAGCAGGATGAGATCGAACGACTGCGGCGCAGTGAGGACACCCGGTTGCCGGCGGATTTCGATTACCAGTCCATTTCCGGCCTGTCCAACGAGATCAAGGCCAAGCTGGGGGAGGCCCGGCCCCAGACCCTGGGTCAGGCCAGCCGCATCCCCGGGGTGACCCCGGCGGCCATCTCCCTGCTGCTGATCCATTTGAAGAAGCGCAGCGGCCAGAGCAAGAAAAGTGCCTGAGGGTAACGTCAAAACAGGGAACGCCAATAAAAGGAGCGATGAGCTTGGCAGTGGCTGACACCTGGGTTGAGCGCCTGGGTCGGGGCGCCGAACAACTGGGCCTGCGGCTCGGCGCCAGCCAGTTGGCCACTCTGACGCAGTACCTGGAAGGCCTGATGAAATGGAACCGGGCCTACAACCTTACCGCCATCCGGGATCCCGGTGAGATGGTAGTGAAACACCTGCTGGACAGTCTCGCCATCGTGCCGTTACTCACCGGCGAGCGGCTGCTGGACGTGGGCACCGGCGCCGGCCTGCCGGGGATACCGGCGGCCATCTGTGACCCCCGGCGGCATTGGACCCTGATCGACAGTAACGGCAAGAAAACCCGCTTCCTGCTGCAGATGAAATCGGAGCTGGCGCTTACTAACCTGGAAGTACTGAAAGGCCGGGTGGAGTCCCTGTCTCCCCGGCAGCCCTTTGAAGCCATCACCAGCCGCGCCTTCAGCACCCTCAGGGATTTTGTCAGTGTGTGCTTACCCCTGTTGTCCGGGTCGGGATCGCTGCTGGCCATGAAAGGCCAGGTACCGGAAACAGAGGTGGCGGAATTGCGGGACCAGGGCCTGGCGGTGCGGGTGCAGGCTTTGGATGTGCCCTATTTGCATGAAGAGCGGCACCTGATTGTGGTACAAAGACGGACTAACGGGTAAATCAACGGGGGAGCCGGCGTGGGCAAAGTGATCTCAGTGACCAATCAGAAGGGCGGTGTGGGCAAGACCACCACCTCGGTGAATCTGGCGGCGTCACTGGTGGCCACCAAGCGCAAGGTGCTGCTGATCGATCTGGATCCCCAGGGCAATGCCACCATGGGCAGTGGCGTCAACAAGCACGAACTGGAAAACTCCATCTACGATGTGCTGGTGGATCAGATGCCCGTCACCGAAGCGGCACTGGCCACGGAGCCCGGCTACGACCTGGTGGGGTCCAATGCGGACCTGACCGCCGCTGAAGTGCAGCTGCTGGATGAGGAAAATAAGGAGCAGCGGCTTAACCAGGCCCTGCAGGGGGTGCGGGCGCAGTACGATTATGTGCTGATCGACTGTCCGCCGTCGCTCAATATGCTGACTGTGAATGCCCTGGTGGCCTCCGATTCCGTGATCATTCCCATGCAGTGTGAATATTATGCGCTGGAAGGGCTTTCCGCCCTGCTTAACACCATTGAACGGATCCAGACCCAGCTCAATCCCAAGCTGGAGATCGACGGCCTGTTGCGGACCATGTACGATCCCCGCATCGCCCTGGCCAATCAGGTGTCCAGCCAGCTCACGGATCACTTTGGTGACAAGGTGTATCGCACGATTATCCCCCGCAACGTGCGGCTGGCGGAAGCCCCCAGCCACGGCCTGCCGGTGCTGGAATACGACCGCCGGTCCCGGGGGGCGGTGTCCTACCTGGCCCTGGCCGGGGAACTGATCCGTCGTGCCGAGCAAAAACTGAACAAGCCCGGCACGGAGACCGCCACTGCCTGAGGCCGTATCCGCGGCAAGCGGTACCCCACTTCGCGTTGCGTCCCCGGGCGCGCCCCTTATAATGTGGGGCTTCCTAACTTCAGCGATAACGATAAAGGCAATTCATGGCAGCCAGAAAAAAAGGCCTGGGCCGCGGCCTGGACGCGCTGCTGGGCAGCAATACCAGCATCCCCCAGAGTGAAGTGCCCACCGACGCCAGTCAGCCGGTGACGGTGAGCCGGGAAGACGTGGACGGGGAGCTCAAACACCTGCCCATCGAATTCCTGCAACGGGGCCGCTACCAGCCGCGGCGGGATATGGATCCCCAGGCGCTGGAGGATCTGGCCAGCTCCATCAAAGCCCAGGGGGTGATGCAGCCTATCGTGGTGCGACCTCTGGAGGGCGCCAACCAGTACGAGATCATCGCCGGGGAGCGCCGCTGGCGGGCCAGTCAGCTGGCGGGTCTGGCGGAAGTACCCTGTGTGGTGCGCTCGGTGTCCGACGAAGCCGCCATCGCCATGGCGCTGATTGAAAATATTCAGCGGGAGGATCTCAATCCCATTGAAGAGGCCTCCGCCCTGCAGCGGTTTCAGGATGAGTTTCAGCTCACCCACCAGCAGGTGGCGGACGCAGTGGGTAAATCCCGCACCACCGTGACCAACCTGTTGCGCCTGATGAGCCTGGCGCCGGACGCCCGCAAGCTGGTGGAACATGGCGATCTGGAGATGGGGCACGCCCGGGCCCTGCTGGCCCTGGCCGGCGATCGCCAGAACGAGGCCGCCCGCACCGTGGTGGCCAAGGGCCTGTCGGTGCGCCAGACCGAGGCCCTGGTGCGGCGTCTGCAGCAACAACAGAGTGCTGACCAGGAAACCAAAATCGACCCGGATATCAAATTGTTACAGGACGATCTTGCGGACCGGCTGGGAGCACCGGTGATGATTCAACACAGCGCCAGGGGCAAGGGCAAGCTGGTCATTCGCTATAGCAGCCTGGATGAGCTGGATGGCATTCTGGCGCACATAAAATAATCTGCACAAAAGGCCTACAAAAAGTTTACTCACGGCTTTCGGGCTTTGTTGCCTGGGGTGGGGAAAGTCTCTATAATCGGCACCGCCTTTACACAGGCACCTACGTTCAATCAGCGCCAGAGCTGGCCCACAAGGTCCGGTAGGTATTAAAGAGTCATCCGCTGATTGAGGGCAAACGGAAAAGACTGTGACAAAAACTGGCACGTTAAACAAAGGGATGCTGGGCGTTTACGTGGTGGGGTCGCAGGTTTTCGTCTCGACTGTGATTGCTGCGCTCTTGTTGTTGACAGCAGGTAAAGAAGCCGCACTGGCGGCACTATCCGGGGGTTGGACTGCGGTCCTGGCCAATCTTTACTTTGCTCTACAAGCATTTCGTCATTCCGGGGCGCAAGCGTCCCGAGACATAGTGCGGGCGTTCTACCGGGGTGAAGCCGGCAAGTTTGTCATCGTCATCTTGTTGCTGTTGGCAACATTCAAGCTGCTCCCAGGTGCCCGTGAAAACGCGGCGATAATTTTTACAGCCTTCTTCGTAGTGTACGGGGTGGCCTGGGTGGTTCCCGCTGTTTTTCGCAGGGTTTGAGCCGCCGCCGAAGGTCCTGTGCTCGCAGAGAAGCCAAATTCCGACTTCAAAAATAGGGTAGTGGCAGACTATGGCAGCCGGAAGTTCTTCAGAGTACATCAAGCACCACTTGACCAATCTTGCCTTTGGTCAGCATCCCGATGGTAGCTGGGGATTCGCCCATAGCGCGTCGGAAGCGGCCGCCATGGGGTTCATGAAGATCCACGTGGACTCTCTGGCCTGGTCCATCGGGCTGGGTATTCTGTTCCTGTTATTGTTCCGCATGGCGGCCAAGCGGGCCACCTCCGGCGTGCCTGGCGGGCTGCAGAATTTCGTGGAAGTGGTGGTGGAGTTTGTGGACTCCCAGGTGCGAGACGGCTTCCACGGCCGCAGCAAAATGATTGCTCCCCTGTCCCTGACGGTATTTTGCTGGATTTTTCTGATGAATCTGATGGACTTGATTCCGGTGGACTGGATTCCCCATCTGTTTTACCTCTCTGGTGTGGAGTATATGAAAATTGTACCCACCACCGATCCCAACATTACCCTGGGTATGTCCCTCAGCGTTTTTGCCCTGATCATTATCTGCAGCATCAAAGTGAAAGGGCTGGGCGGTTTCGTCATCGGCGATCTGGCGCTGCATCCCTTCAATCATCCCAACATCTTCGTCAAGATGCTGCTGATTCCGGTGAACCTGATCCTGGAGACCATCAACCTCATCGCCAAGCCCATCTCCCTGGGCCTGCGACTGTTCGGCAACATGTATGCCGGTGAAATGATCTTTATCCTTATTGCCCTGCTGCCCTGGTTTATCCAGTGGACTTTGTCCGTGCCCTGGGCCATTTTCCATATCCTCGTCATTACGCTGCAGGCGTTTGTGTTCATGGTGCTTACCATCGTGTACCTTAGTGCCGCTTACGAAGATCACGACGTGGACCATTAATGACAACCGGTTTTCAACCTCAACCTACAAATCAACAATCCAGGAGATAACATGGAATCTGCAATCATTCTCATCGCTGCTGCTATCCTGATCGGCCTCGGTGCTTTGGGTACTGCCATCGGCTTCGCCCTGCTGGGCGGCAAGTTTTTGGAAGGCGCCGCACGGCAGCCGGAAATGGCCCCCATGCTGCAAACCAAGATGTTTATCGTGGCCGGTCTGCTTGACGCGGTACCCATGATCGGCGTTGGTATCGGCATGTACCTGATCTTCGTTCTGGCTTAAGTCGTCGCTCGGCAGAAGTAACTTAGAAACATACTTTAACGAGCGAGAGGATTTGGTATGGATATTAACATGACCATCCTGGGACAAGCGGTCGCCTTTGCCATCTTCGTGGCGTTTTGCATGAAGTTTGTCTGGCCACCGCTGACCACGGCTATGCGCGAGCGTACCGAAAAAATCGCGCAGGGGCTGCAATCGGCCGACCAGGCCGAAAAAGATCTGGAACTCGCCAAGGAAAAAGCCGCGGAAACGCTGCGGGAAGCCAAGCAGCAGGCGGCCGCCCTGGTTGAGCAGGCCAACAAGCGTGCCAATCAGATGGTGGAAGAGGCAAAAGATCAGGCCCGGGCCGAGGGTGAGCGACTCAAAGAGGCTGCGCAGGCGGAAGTGGAGCAGGAACTGAACCGCGCAAAAGAAAATCTGCGCGCGCAGGTGGCCACGCTTTCTGTCGCTGGCGCGGAAAAAATTCTTGGCAAATCAGTCGACCAGAGTGCTCATAACGAAATGCTTGAGCAACTTGCATCGGAACTGTAACGGAAACCGACTATGGCAGATCTACTCACAGTTGCCCGGCCATACGCGAAAGCGGCTTTCCAGTACGCCGATGAGCACGGCGCTCTGTCTGAATGGTCCGATATGCTCGCCTTCACCGCAGCGGTGGCGGCGGAGCCTACGGTGGCGGCTTACCTGCAAAACCCCAAAATCACCTCAGCGGAAAAAGCCAAAGGGTTCGCGGAACTCTGTCAGGACAAGCTGAATGATGCGGGCAAAAACTTCGTGGCCTTGCTGGCGCAAAACAAGCGTCTGGAAGCGTTGCCGGAAATCGCGGCGCTGTACGAGGAGCTGAAGTCGCAAAAGGAACAGAGTGTGGACGTGGAGATTACCTCTGCCTTCACCCTGACCGATGAGCAGGCAAACAAGCTGGCCTCTGCCCTGAAGCAGAAACTGGGCCGTGACGTTAATGTCTCCACCGCTGAGGATCAATCTCTGCTGGGTGGGGTCATTATCAGAGCCGGCGATCTGGTGATCGACGGTTCTGTCCGCGGCAAGCTCGCTAAACTGGCCGACAAATTGAATACTTGAGTTTGAGGACAACAGCATGCAGCAACTCAATCCCTCAGAGATAAGCGAGCTGATCAAACAGCGCATCGCGAATCTGGATACAACTTCCGAAGCGCGCACCGAAGGTACTATTGTCAGCGTATCCGACGGTATTGTGCGTATCCACGGGCTGGCCGATGTCATGTACGGCGAGATGGTGGAATTCGAAAACGGCAGCTTCGGCATGGCCCTGAACCTGGAGCAGGACTCCGTGGGTGCGGTGGTGCTGGGCGATTACCTGGCGCTGGCCGAAGGTCAGAAAGTCCGCTGTACCGGTAAGGTGCTGGAAGTGCCGGTGGGCCGCGAACTGCTGGGCCGGGTGGTGGATGGCCTGGGTAATCCCATCGACGGTAAAGGCCCACTGAAAACCACGGAAACCGACGTGGTGGAAAAAGTGGCACCAGGCGTTATTGCCCGTCAGTCCGTGGACCAGCCGGTGCAGACCGGTCTCAAGTCCATTGACGCCATGACCCCCATTGGTCGTGGCCAGCGGGAATTGATCATCGGTGACCGTCAGATCGGTAAATCCGCCATTGCCATCGATACCATCATCAACCAGAAGGATTCCGGCATTAAGTGTATCTACGTGGCCATTGGCCAGAAGCAATCCTCCATTGCCAACGTGGTGCGCAAGCTGGAAGAGCACGGCGCCATGGAGAACACCATCGTGGTGGCGGCGGCAGCGGCGGATCCGGCGGCGATGTTGTATCTGGCGGCTTTCACCGGTTGTACCATGGGTGAATATTTCCGTGACCGTGGCGAAGACGCCCTGATCGTGTACGATGACCTCACCAAGCAGGCCTGGGCTTATCGTCAGATCTCCCTATTGCTGCGACGTCCGCCGGGTCGGGAAGCTTACCCCGGTGACGTGTTCTATCTGCACTCCCGTCTGCTGGAGCGTGCGGCCCGGGTTAACGCCGATTACGTGGAAAAATTCACCAACGGTGACGTCAAAGGCCAAACGGGTTCACTGACCGCACTGCCCATTATCGAGACCCAGGCCGGTGACGTATCCGCCTTCGTACCCACCAACGTGATCTCCATCACCGACGGTCAGATCTTCGTGGAGACCGACCTGTTCAACTCCGGTATCCGACCGGCCATGAACGCCGGTATTTCGGTATCGCGGGTGGGCGGCGCGGCCCAGACCAAGATCATCAAAAAGCTTGGCGGCGGTATTCGTCTGGCCCTGGCCCAGTACCGTGAACTGGCGGCCTTCGCCCAGTTTGCATCGGATCTGGACGAAGCCACCCGCAAGCAGCTGGAGCACGGCACGCGAGTGACTGAGTTGATGAAGCAGAAGCAGTACTCACCGCTGTCCGTGGCGGAAATGGGTCTGGTGCTGTACGTGGCCAACGAAGGTTATCTGGAAGACATCGAGGTGCCCAAGATTCTGGACTTCGAGGCGGCGCTGCTGTCCTACGCCAATTCCGAATACGCGGAGCTGATGGCGAAGGTCAACCAGAAAGGCGACTGGAACGGTGACATCGAGAGCGAATTCAAAGCCCTCGTTGAGAAGTTCAAGTCCACCCAGACTTGGTAAACATTCACCGGGGCGGCACTGCCGCCCCGTAACCTGAATACGGTAACCCTATGTCAGGCGCAAAAGAGATACGCGGCAAAATTGCCAGCGTTAAAAACACGCAGAAGATCACCTCCGCGATGGAACTCGTCGCGGCCAGTAAGATGCGTAAAGCGCAGGAGCGCATGGCGGCTTCCAAACCCTACGCGGAGAAAATCCGTCAGGTTGTGCGCCACCTGGCCAACTCCAATCCGGAATACCAGCACATCTACATGTCTGAGCGCGAGGTGAAGCGGGTGGGCGTGATTGTGGTGTCCTCGGACCGGGGCTTGTGTGGCGGTCTGAACATCAACCTGTTTAAGCGCACGCTGCAACTCACCAAGGAGTGGCAGGGCAAAGGCTGTGAAGTGGACCTGGGCCTGATCGGCAGCAAGGCCGTGAGCTTCTTCCGGTCCGTGGGCGGTAACGTGGCCGCCACCCGTACCGGTCTGGGCGACCAGCCGGCGGTGGAGGATCTGATTGGTTCGGTGAAAGTCATGTTGAATGCCTTTGAAGAGGGCAGGATTGATCGGCTGTACCTGATGTACAACGAATTCATCAACACCATGACCCAGACCCCGAAGACCATTCAGCTGTTGCCACTGGAGGCGTCCGAGGAAGAAGAATACCAGCACCATTGGGATTATATTTACGAGCCGGAAGCCAAGGCGATTCTGGATTATCTGCTGGTGCGTTTCGTGGAGTCCCAGGTGTATCAGGGTGTGGTCGAGAACAATGCCTGTGAGCAGGCCGCGCGTATGGTTGCCATGAAGTCCGCCACCGACAATGCCGGCAACCTGATCAACGATTTGCAACTGGTTTACAACAAGGCGCGCCAGGCCGCCATTACCCAGGAGATCTCCGAGATCGTGGGTGGTGCCGCTGCTGTGTAATGCCGGCGGGCCAGTGACAGTATTCAGGTTTCTATTAGTTACGAGTTAAGAGGATACCAACATGAGTAGCGGACGTATCGTACAAATCATCGGCGCGGTTATCGATGTGGAGTTTCCGCGCGATTCTGTACCGAACGTGTACGACGCTCTGAATGTCGAGAACGCCCCCACGGTTCTGGAGGTTCAGCAGCAATTGGGTGACGGCGTGGTGCGTACCATTGCCATGGGCTCTGTGGAGGGCCTGAAGCGGGGCCTGAACGTCGCCAATACCGGCGCTCCCATCAGTGTGCCCGTGGGTAAAGAGACCCTGGGCCGGATTATGGACGTGCTGGGCAATCCCATCGACGAATGCGGCCCCATCAACGAAACCGAGCGGGCCTCCATTCACCGCAAGCCCCCCACCTACGCGGAGCAATCCTCTTCCACCGACCTGCTGGAAACCGGGATCAAGGTGATCGACCTGATCTGTCCGTTTGCCAAGGGTGGTAAAGTGGGCCTGTTCGGCGGCGCCGGTGTGGGCAAGACGGTGAACATGATGGAACTGATCAACAACATCGCCACCGAGCATTCCGGTCTTTCCGTGTTCGCCGGGGTGGGGGAACGGACCCGTGAGGGTAACGACTTCTACTTCGAGATGCAGGAAGCCAACGTGGTGAACGTGGAGAAGTTCGATGAATCCAAGGTGGCCATGGTCTACGGCCAGATGAACGAGCCTCCGGGCAACCGTCTCCGGGTGGCCCTGACCGGTCTGACCATGGCGGAAAAATTCCGTGACGAAGGCCGTGACGTACTGCTGTTCGTGGATAACATTTATCGTTACACCCTGGCGGGTACCGAGGTATCGGCACTGCTGGGCCGGATGCCGTCGGCGGTGGGTTATCAGCCCACTCTGGCGGAGGAAATGGGTGTACTGCAGGAGCGGATCACCTCCACCAAGACCGGGTCCATCACCTCCATCCAGGCGGTCTACGTACCAGCGGATGACTTGACCGATCCCTCGCCGGCCACCACCTTCTCCCACCTGGATTCTACCGTGGTACTGAGCCGGGATATCGCCGCCAAGGGTATCTACCCCGCGGTGGACCCGCTGGACTCCACCTCCCGTCAGTTGGATCCCCTGGTGATCGGTTACGAACATTATGAAGTGGCCCGTGGCGTGCAGACCAATCTGCAACGTTACAAGGAACTGAAGGACATCATCGCCATCCTGGGTATGGACGAACTGTCGGAAGAAGACAAGTTGGTGGTGTCCCGGGCCCGGAAGATCGAGCGTTTCCTGTCCCAGCCGTTCCACGTGGCGGAGGTGTTCACCGGTGCCCCCGGTAAATACGTGTCCCTGAAAGATACCATCCGCGGCTTCAAGATGATCCTGGATGGCGAACTGGACGATCTGCCGGAGCAGGCCTTTTACATGGTGGGCTCCATCGAGGAAGCCATTGAAAAAGGCCAGAAGTCTTAATCACGCTTGGGAGTAAGTACCATGGCGATAACCGTACACTGTGATATCGTTTCCGCCGAGAAATCCATCTTCTCGGGTTTGGTGGAAATGGTTGTCGCTCACGGCATATTGGGTGATCTGGGTATTGCCCCGGGTCACGCTCCCCTGCTGACACAACTGAACCCGGGTCCAGTGCGTGTCATCAAGCAGAACGGTGAAGAAGAGGTGTATTACGTATCCGGCGGTATGCTGGAAGTGCAGCCCCGGGTGGTGACCATCCTGGCGGATACGGCGCAGCGCGCTGACGATGTTGACGAGGCGGCGGCCCAGGAAGCGGTGGAAGAAGCCCGTCGCGCCCTGTCCAATCAGTCCTCCGAGATCAACTACTCGGCGGCGGCGGCCATGCTGGCGGAAGCCGCGGCCCAGCTACGCACCATTCAGGCCCTGAAGAAGAAAATGGGCAAGTAATCACCGGTTGTCGTGAAAGACACGTAAAAGAATGATAAAAAGGGTGGCCTTGGCTGCCCTTTTTTTCGTTTAGAACAGCAAATTGGAAGCGCTTCTATGGATCTCAATGTTGTTATCCTTGCCGCCGGCAAGGGCACACGCATGAAGTCATCCCTGCCCAAGGTCCTGCAGCCCCTGGCGAAAAAGCCCATGCTGGCCCATGTGCTGGAAACCTGTTTTGAGTTGGCCGCCCATAAGATCATTGTGGTGTATGGCCATGGCGGGGAACGGGTGCGGGGGGAAATCACGGCCCGGTTTCCGGATCGCAACATTCATTGGGTGGAGCAGCCGCAGCAGCTGGGTACGGGTCATGCCGTGCGGCAGGCCATGGATCAGCTGGAGACCAATACCCGCACCCTGGTGCTCTATGGGGATGTACCGCTGATATCCGAGGCCACCCTGAGCCGGTTTTTGAATGAAGTGCAACCGGGTGAGTGCGGCATTATCACGGTGAAACGAGAGGACCCCACCGGCTACGGCCGGGTGGTGCGGGATCATGCCGGCGTGGTGCGGGAGATCGTGGAAGAGAAAGATGCCGGCAAGGAGATCCGCAAGATCGAGGAAATCAACACCGGTATCATGCTAGCGGATTCCATTGATCTGCAACAATGGTTGCCCACCATCGACAACCGCAATGCCCAGGGGGAGTACTACCTAACGGACCTGGTGCGGATAGCCAATCAGCACGAGGTTCCGGTAATCGGCTGCCGGGTCAAAGACCCCATCGAAGTGGAAGGTGTCAACGACAAGGCCCAACTGGCTCGCTTGGAGCGCCGGTTGCAGACCGCCCTGGCCCAGCGGCTATTGGTGCAGGGAGCGATCCTCGCCGATCCCCAGCGCATCGATATCCGCGGTCAGGTGCAGGTGGGTCAGGACTGCTATATTGATATTAATGCGGTTTTTGAGGGGCACAATGTCCTGGGCGACAACGTGCAGATTGGGCCAAACTGTGTGATTGAAAACTGCCGCATTGGGGCCAATACCATTATCAAAGCCAACTGTGTGTTGGAGAATGCGGTGATCGGTACCGACTGCGAGGTGGGGCCCTATGCCCGCATGCGTCCGGGCACCGAACTGGCGCAGCGGGCCAAAGTGGGCAACTTTGTGGAAACCAAGAATATTTTCCTGGGTAAAGGCTCCAAGGCCAATCACCTGACCTACCTGGGTGATACCCAAACCGGGGAGAAGGTGAATATCGGCGCGGGCACCATTACCTGTAATTACGACGGCGCCAACAAACACAAAACCATCATCGGTGACGGCGCGTTTATCGGTTCCAACAGTTCCCTGGTGGCGCCGGTCACCATCGGCGCAGGAGCCACCATTGGCGCGGGCTCCACCATCACCAAACCGGCCGCGGATAATGCCCTGACCCTGACCCGGGCCAAACAGGTCACCATCGAAGGCTGGCAGCGGCCGAAGAAACTGGACAACAACAAGCAGTGAGGATTGCATCATGTGTGGAATAGTCGGCGTCATCTCAACCCGCGACGTGACGCCCATTCTGTTGGAGGGCCTCAAGCGTCTGGAATACCGGGGTTACGATTCCGCCGGCATTGCCCGCTTTAATCCCGGGTCGGACATCGAGCGCATTCGCAAGGTGGGCAAGGTGCGGGAGCTGGAGCTGGCGGCCAAGGCAGTCGGTGGTGGTGGCTGTATCGGTATCGCCCACACCCGCTGGGCCACTCATGGCTCCCCCACGGAACTCAACGCCCACCCCCACATGTCGTCCCACAACATTGCCGTGGTACATAACGGCATTATTGAAAATCATGAAGAACTGCGTCTCTCCCTGATCAAGGACGGTTACGAGTTCACCTCGGAAACCGATACCGAGGTGGTGGCGCATTTGGTTCATCAACAGCTGCAAGTGAGCGGAGATCTGCTTGACGCCGTGAAACAGGCCACTCAGCGCTTAAGGGGCGCCTATGCCCTGGGGGTGATCTGTCGGGATCAGCCGGAGCATCTGGTGGCGGCCCGGGAGGGCAGCCCATTGGTCATCGGCGTCGGCCTGGGGGAGAACTTTATCGCTTCTGACCAGCTGGCGTTATTACCGGTGACCACCCGCTTTATCTTCCTGGAAGAAGGGGATATTGCGGACGTCACCCGGGAAGACATTCGCATTGAAAATCAGGCCGGGGAGCGGGTGGAGCGGGCCATCAAGTCGTTCACCGGTGGCGACAGCACTGCCGAGAAAGGTGAATATCGCCACTACATGCTCAAGGAGATCTTCGAGCAACCCACCGCCATCCGCGCCACCCTGGATGGTCGTTTGAACCCGGATGGGGTCAATCCCGAACTGTTCGGTACCGACGCCGCGGAGATTTTCCCCCAGGTGGAGACGGTACAGATTATTGCCTGCGGCACCTCCTACCACGCCGGGCTGGTGGCCAAGTATTGGCTGGAGGGCCTGGCGGGCGTGCAGTGTAATGTGGAAGTGGCCAGCGAGTTCCGCTACCGCCCCACTGTGGTTCGGCCCAACACGCTGTTCGTCACCATCTCCCAATCCGGGGAAACCGCCGATACCCTGGCGGCATTACGCAACGCCGAGGGCTACCTGTCCAGCCTGGCCATCTGTAACGTGGCCACCAGTTCCCTGGTACGGGAATCCGCCATGTGTTTTCTCACCAAGGCGGGCCCGGAGATCGGTGTGGCGTCCACCAAGGCGTTTACCACGCAGTTGGTGGCTTTGTATCTGCTGACCCTGGCCCTGGGTCAATACCATAAATTGAAACCGGAACAATCGAAAGCGCTGCTGAGCAGTCTGAAACAGTTACCGGATCTGGTGCAGTCAGCGTTGCGCCTGAACGACCCCATTGAAGAAATGGCGGAGCAGTTTGCGGAAAAGCATCACGCATTATTTCTGGGTCGGGGTATTCAGTATCCCATCGCCCTGGAAGGGGCGCTCAAGCTTAAGGAGATTTCCTATATTCACGCCGAGGCCTATCCCGCCGGTGAACTCAAGCACGGCCCCCTGGCCCTGGTGGATGCCGATATGCCGGTGGTGACCGTGGCCCCCTCTGACACGCTGCTGGAAAAACTGAAATCCAATCTGCAGGAAGTGCGGGCCCGGGGCGGTGAGCTGTTTGTGTTTCAGGATGCCGAAGCCAAACTGGAGCGACAGGATGACGTCCACGTGCTGGATGTACCGCAGGTGACGGCGGAACTGGCACCCATCGTCTACACCATCCCGTTGCAACTGTTGAGTTACCATGTGGCCATTATCAAGGGCACGGATGTGGATCAGCCCCGTAATCTGGCCAAGAGTGTCACGGTGGAGTGAGAGTGCGCCATTGCACTATTGCGCTTGTAAATCAACAATAAAGTATCATACTAACAATAAAGTATCATACTAAACAAAAAACTATCATACTTTCGTGTTCTGGGCTAACCTGCTTCTACCGCCGCCGCTCCAGCTCAGAACACGACAATGAAAGACTTCCTCAAACCGATCCCGAAAAACGTTGTTGATCTATTAGAGTCATCAATTGTAAAACGCCTTGTTAAAGAGAAGCGTGGACAAGGCTATGGGAAACACTATAAGCCATTTCTTACTGTGCGAGATGTGCCGAGTAGAGGTCGGGTTCATCGTCGCCCCTCTATTACTCATGGCCGAATTGTTCATTTATTGTCCGATCTAGAGCTTGTAGTATTTTTGTTATTTGATTGGAATCCATCCGTAATTGATATTCGAGAGCAATTTCCACTCGATCCTGAAAAAACTTTAACTATCGCAAATAGACTAGGAATTAAACATCCAGCTGCTAAGGGTGTCACTCAAGTGATGTCAACTGATCTATTGATAGACATCAATCTAAATGGAGCCGTTGTACACCAGGCTATATCGATAAAATATCGAGATGAGCTAGAAGATGAGCGAGTCATTGAAAAAGAGGAGCTAGCAAGGCGTTTTTGGGAGGGAGAGCAAATCGATTCGTTCCTGTTTACTGAGAATGAAGTACCAGTGACGCTAATCAAGAATATAAAATGGTTGATCCCTCATATGTTAAGTTTTGACCTGGATAAATCATCTCAAATGATGGTTTTTGAGCGTGTGCTAAAAGCTGTCGAAACATTCCCACAAGATAAAATCGCTATTGTGATGAAGACACTGGACGAAAAGCATGCGGAAAAGCCTGGCACTCATTTGGCATACATGCGTCACCTATTGGCTCAAGGTGCTTTCTCTTGGGACATGATCAATATTAATCACCGTTCACTTAAAACGAATAACTTAACACCGTCGAGTTTTTGGCTGAACGAGGAATTTGAATATGTTCATGCCAAATGACGTTTACTTACAGTCGTCGCAAAGAATACGAATACTTTGGTCTAGTCATAAAGTTATCGTGTGGATTGATATCGATGACGAAAATGCGTTGCCAATAATATCACCCAGAGAGGAATTCGAGCACCTCATGGCGAAAGGTGACTTGGTATCAATAACTGATCCGTATATTTCAATCGCATTGACCTTTCCAAAGGAAGGTTCGCGAGCTGAGGAAATACAGAATCGAGCCTGGGATGCAATAAAAGACATTGTTGTTAAAGAACCGGAGATATACCAAAGAAATCCCAGAGGCCAGTTTATCGTAGCCGTTATTGAAAACACGGGATCGACAAAGCAAACAGTTTACCGGTGGTTTCGGCGTTATTGGCAATTCGGGAAATGTAAAAATTCATTGAGTGGTCGGTACGATTTATGTGGTGGCAAAGGAAAGTCTAGAAAAGCCGGAGATAAAAAACTGGGAGCACCGAGAACGCGAAGCCCGGGAACAGGAATAAATGTAGATGACTCCATAAAATCAATATTCAGAGTAGCGATAGAAAAATGCATATTGAATGAGGGAGAGTATGAATTTGACTACGCATATAACCAAGTTCTTATAGCCTTTGGTGTGCCCATCCCGTGTAAGGCCGAAGATCTTATGGCTGTACCTTCAGAGCGCCAGTTTAAGTATTTTTATGAGAAAGAATACTCGCCCATTGAGATTACTCAAAAACGTAAAGGGCTTGTAGATTATCTGAAAGATTACAGACCAGTGCTAGGAACTTCAACGTCTGAAGTAGAAGGGCCTGGAAGCCGTTACCAAATCGATGCAACTATTGCCGATGTCTATCTGGTGTCAGAACAGGATCGAGAAAAAATTATTGGTAGACCCACTTTTTATCTCGTTGTTGATGTGTTCAGTCGCGCGATAGTGGGAATGTATATTGGTTTGGAAAATGCTTCATGGGTTAGTGCAATGGAAGCATTAGCTAATTCGGTTCTAGATAAAGTTGAGTACTGCGCTAACTTCGGTATCTCTATTACTGAAGATAAGTGGCCAACAATAGGTTTACCGGAGTCATTGATTGGTGACAAAGGTGAAATTATTAGTAGACATGTTGAAGTGTTGAGTAAAGCATTCAGTGTCGATATCGAAAACACACCTTCCCACAGGGCGGACTGGAAAGGAGTCGTAGAACGCTACTTTAGAACAGTTCAAGTTAAGATGAAACCCTTCGTTGAAGGGTATGTGACTGGGAAAACGATTGGTAAGAAGCGGCACGGACCTGATTATCGACTTGACGCTACTATGACGTTACACGAATTCACTCAGATGATGATAAAGATTGTGCTTTATTACAACAATGACCATAGGATGACAACTTACGATGCTGATAATGAAATACCACCATCACTACCTCACAATCCTCTAATACTCTGGAATTGGGGTATCGAATACCGTACAGGTAGATTGCGTAGACCACCTGCTGATTTAGTAAAAATAAATCTTTTTCCGCATACTGAAGCGACAATTACAGAGCATGGGTTGAAGTTATTTAAATGCTTTTATACCTGCAGGGAAGCTATTGAATGGGGATGGTTTGAAGGCAACTATAAAGGACCAAAAAAGATCACTGTCGCTTATGACCTTTATTCATCTAATACAATCTATATCCGAACTTCTGATTCTTATTTGGATTATTTAGAAGCCGATCTTACCGAGAGAAGTAGAGAGTACAGGAATTTAACTATATGGGAAGTATGGGAGCGAAATGATATCAAAGCTTCAACTGCAGCAACATCCAAAATTAAGGATAGAGCGGGCGCGGTTAACCTGACAAATGATTTAGACGAAATTGCCAAGCGGTCTAAGTCGGAGCAACCAACTACTCCTACCATGACAAAAGCTGAAAAAGTTAAAGGGATTAACGATAACAAAAGAGCTGAACGTCAGTATGAACGAAATAAAAAATCGAAGAATCCAAAAGCACCAGATGCTGATACACCCAGTAATGTAACTACACTGGATGGAAAGCAACAACCGAGAAAAACCTTCAAACTGCCAACAAGCCTTAAGGATTTGTTGAAAGAGGATCGCAAGGATGAATAATTCTGATGATCAACCTAGATTTAAAACAGCAGTTTATCAGAACCAGGGACTGCCAGAATATACAGAAAACCCCCTAATCTCAGCATTACCTAAAATACTAAGCCCGATAGAGGTGGTGGAACGCTTAACGCAACGGCCATTAATCAGTGAAGAAGAAAAAGGGCTTGAAGGTCATATCCGAGTACACGCCATTGCTCGACTAACTCGTAATTTTTTTGTTCCGCAAACCATACACTTGATTCTTGAACAAAAAATATCCCAATTAATTAGAAAAAGTTATTTGGGGAGAAATCCTGAAAAAGCAGATTTTAAACGTAAGTTAAACAATACTCGTGACACCTTATCCCAGTTGGATTTAACTTCATATTCGCATGATGTTGTAAATTCGCCTGCTTCTTCAATGGCGATTTCCGGAATTTCTGGAGCTGGTAAATCTACCACTACTAATATTATTTTGAATTCCTACGATCGTGTGATTTTTCATCCAGATTATCATCTTCTTCAGGTACCCTGGATAAAAATAGACTGCCCCTATGATGGTTCTCTTTCTGAATTTTGTGAAAACTTTTTTATTGCGCTCGATAAACGTCTTAATACCAATTACCGACAAAAATACACATCTGGAAGACCCAGCATAGGAAAAATGATCGCCGATGTTGCGGATCTATGCTTAATCCACGCCATTGGATTAATTGTAGTTGATGAATTTCAACACATGAATCTGGCAAAAAGCGGTGGTGAGAAGAAAATGATTAATTTTCTCGTTACGCTTGTTAATGTGGTGGAAGTATCAGTAATTTTAATTGGTACACCAAAAGCCTTACGACTCTTTTCCCGTGAATTTCGACAAGCTAGGCGAGCTTCAGGAGAAGGAAGCATAGTATGGGATAGAATGGCGTGTGACGAGAGCTGGGACGAATTCTTAAACGAATTATGGAGTTATCAATGGTTGCGTTCACCAAAACCTATAGATGAAGCAATCACTAATAAGCTTTATGAACTTACACAGGGAATTCCTGATATTGTGGTGAAGTTATTTTGTTTAGCGCAGGCCAGATCAATACTCTTAGCTGGCAGTCCATCGGAAGAATGTTTATCTGTTGATTTATTGGTAGATGTTTTTGAAGAAGAGTTTGCAGTTGTAAAACCAATGCTGGATGCACTTCGCGGAAATGGAAATAGAAAGTTATTGGAGAATTGCGATGACTTGATCATTCCAGAAATCGACGGGGCTTTACTTAATACTTTTGATCATTTAAAAGCACAAACACTGAACCGCCAAAAATCTGTTGAAACGGGTGATGTCCAAGAAAATGATCTTGTTAATTCAGCCATTGATATGTTGGTAAAAATGGGAGCGTCACCGGATATAGCACAACCCTTGGTTGTTGATCTAATTAACGCTAATCCAGAAATTACCTTAATTCAAATCATCAACTCAGCGACTACATCGCTTTCTGCAACATCAAGCCCACCAGAAAAAACTACGGAAACATCAAAACCGGTTTACGTTAAACGCGATACCTGGGGACAATTGCCAAGTCAGGATTTACGAAAAATGTTTTCGGATAAGACTGGGACAATGTACGAAGCGCTTTGTGAAGGCAACGTCATTTATCCAGTGGAAAAATTGTTGGCTAGTTGAAATGCTGGGTTACTTTCCAGAGCCCTACCAAGATGAGCTTTTGTACAGCGTCATCGCTAGATATGCAATTCATACAGGCCAGACCGATAATCAAAAAGCCGTAATAAGAGACCTGTTTGGGAAAAACTCAGCTGTAGCAATTCCAGATTTGCCCAGTCATTTAAATATATTAGTTAAAAATATTAGTCCCGTATGGAAAGTAACTGCCAATCAGCTCATCAAGAATCATTCTTTGGCACCATTATATTTTCCATTTTTAGACATCAATCAAGCAGCAAGCATTCTTAGCTCAATGCGCTCGTCACGAGGAGGAAATATACATACACGGTGTGGAATCTCTGCTTCGTCAGTATCGCAGGTTCAATACTTCAGGTACTGTCCGCATTGTTGTGAAGAACAGTCGAAAACATTAGGAGAAATGTATTGGCAAAGGAAGCATCAGGTAGGTGGTGTAGATATTTGTCTCGACCATCGATGCCGATTAATTTCATCTGAACTACCATTTCACCCAAAGCAGAAACATCTATATCAACCAGCGTCGAAAACATGTATCAGCGATAAAACTGAGTTAGTCGAATTGCTGCCAATAGAAACCCGACTATTAACACGTTTTCATGATTTACTTACTTTAAATAGTTTACATGGTCATAGTTTTAATCAATGGACGCTTTTTTACCAAAACTTAGCGGATAACATTGGTCTCAGACAGGGTAGTCGAGTCGACCACGCAAGTATTAGAGAAATACTATTTAAGGATTGGTCAAAATCTATTTATAAATCCTATTTACCAAAGAATACTGAAAATGACTGGTTGATCAATATATTTCGAAAACACAGAAAGTCTTTTTCGTTTTTGCGGCATCTAATGGTTCAATGTTCTTTATTGCCACAGTCCACTGTAAAAGAAGTATTTAAATCAGTTCAAAAACTTCCAAAAGATAAGCCTAAAGAGCAGGCCGCAGAAATAGCACATATTGAACAGGACAATATTTCAGAGATTCGTTCAAAAAGAAAAGATTGGATAAAACTAACAAAGAAAAACAGTGGTGGAATCAAAGCAATAAGAACCGCGGGTAATGGTAATGCTATTTACACATGGCTATATCGGCATGACCGTAATTGGTTAATGGCGAATCGGCCTCCTCGGCATAGAAAGACAGTAAATCATCATAAAGCAGACTACGCATCCTGGGATAAAACCAATGTAAAAATTCTAAAGAATGAAATTCGCAAATTACGAAACATAGATCCAAGACCTAGATTTACTCGCACATTGCTGATCAAGCAATTGCCTAGATCAAACTCTGTAGAAAAGCACCTACAAGAATTACCAGAAACAAATAAGTGGTTAGAAAGCAACGCCGAAAGCTTGGAAGATTATCAAATTTACCGAATTAAGAAGGCAGCAAGAAGCTTGTTAGATCAGCACCTGCCAATTAAAGAATGGCGTTTATTAAGAATTGCCGGAATTAGGTCAACGGCTATTACCATTAGAATAAAAAAGCAAATAGAGGAACTGGAGGAAAAAGGGAGTTGTTAGTTGACTGAGTATAGCTTGAGAAGTTTACCCTCTGGATCCAAGCTCATCCTAATAGGAGACTGGTTTAGAAACCCAGGGCAAGGCTGGCAAGTCGTTTGTTATTTTCTGAATAAAAATAAAGAGCCGTTTCGGAAAAAAATGCCAATCGATTTGTTACCTGCCCTCATACCCGGAACAGAGTACCCGAGGCTATCGGCTGAGTATGTCACGCGAGGTTATACGGGTAGGTTCAACGTACCATCAGTAAATGGGTGGGTAAAAATGACGTACGCAGACCTTCCTAAGTCACTCTTGCGACTAGATGAATTTCACGATCAGATTGCTAGCCAAGTGATCTATCGAATACCAATAGATAACAGAGTTATTTGGTTACCGGCAGCAGAGTTGGCGCGTATGCTCTTTCTTCATTCATCAGAAGTAGCTAGGGCTGCGGTGTATCAAGGTAATACCTGGCAATTAGCAAAATCTCATCACGTGGAATGGATAGGTGAAGTTACCTTTACGTCAAATGTTCCTGTGAATTATCTAAATAGCCTGGAGTACAGAAAGTTCTTTGCTTGGCTTTTATTCGACAAAGAAGCTGAAGAAAGCTTTTGCTCAATCTTTAATTGTCTCAATCAACAAGCATCTGTACAGGGCGACCATGAACGTTGGACGTTCGACTTTGATCCGCCAGACTTAAGTTCTTGTGAAATATCCTGGAGTGGATTTACAGGACAGGAAAAATTGGGCGAAGCGCATCATTGCTACATCAGACAAATCCTGTCCGTGGCAGGCGTGCGAGCGCCTCAACTGGAAATTATCACATTTTCACATCCTGACGATTGCTTCTATATAGAAAGTGAGTCTGATCAAGAAGAACCGAGTAAAGGTAAAGAAAGGAAAAAGCCACCCGCTGTTAATCCAAAGGAAATTGACCTTCATAATCCACCAAAAGGCGGGAAAAAAAGACATTTGATTAGGATCAGTTCAGCAGGGTTTCATTTTGATACGGAACTGGATCTCAGGCGAAGCCCCCGTCAGGTAAAAGCGTTACCCAAGGGCGAGAAAGATAAGCTGGATGAACATCAAGATGAAGAAACTGAGGAAGGCACTTTAGGAATAGCAGAAGGTAGTAATCATGGAAAGAAGCCCAGAGGAGATTTTAACCATCTTGAAAAACCGAATCTGATTGAGGCGCCGGAAAAATTTGCGTTCTTCGCAGCCTTGTTGGAACAACTAAAAAGTAAATTCAGTTGGCAAATTTCCACTCGTTATGGAGAAGTGCCAGAAAAACAATGCCGTTCAGCGCATTTAGTGGATGACCGTCGAAGAATGTATTGCCACGCTATAGTGGAGCGGGATGCCGATTCTAAAATTCATATGCTGGAAATAGAATTGAAGAAAAAGGAGGCTCTTTCTACATTGATATACGTAACGGACTCCTCTGAGAAAACTTTGACCAGCATTCTGGATGCTTTAATGACATCGGACACTTCCCTTAATTACAGAGCTATGCAATGGAAACGCAAAAAGAATACGGAGCTGACTATTGCCCGTTATTATTTGGACCATCCAGACAAAGCAATTAAAGATGAAACAGAAGCCTTGGAAGCCTGGGTGGCAAGAGCAGTACTTAAGATACAAAAACTATAGAAATAACAACCACCGGCAAGTCATCTCTAGCAGAAAGCAAACAACATCTTGAAATTTAAACAAAATTTCAGAAAAAAACGCAGTTTTAAACCATAATAGGTATTATCTGTTAAAAGCTGCTCAATAAAAGCCCAAACAAGTATCTGGTTTGCACAAGAAATAAGCTAATTGTGGTGTGTTTAGTTCGGGTTTAAATAACTACGTCCTGATAAAGCAACTGGTGATTAAAAATGAGTCTTGAAGAATCATGAAGGAAACTCAGAGAGGTATTCGTGGTGGGAAAACCGTATTCAATTGAATTAGACCAGTTTCAGCATTCTTTAAATTGGGCCTTTAAACAGGACATATCAGTTCTTCAACAGCTTTTGTTATCTTGGGCAGCGAAATCAGTTTCAATTGTTGGTTCAGGTGGGTCCCATTCTGTTGCTTACCTAATGTCAGAATTAAGGAAGCTCGCTCACCAAACACCAACAAGCTACGAAACTCCTCTGGAATATATTTCGCATGCAAAATATACAAGTTTGACAAGATCGATTTTATTATCTGCCGAGGGAAAGAACGCTGATATCATCGCAGCAGCAAAGACTGCACAGGAATATGATGCCGAATGCGTAGCGATAACCTTAACCACGGACAACCCTCTGGCTGTGTTGGGCTCTACAGAAGGATCGGTAAAACTCATACCATTTCAAATGGATTGGGGTAAAGATGGATACCTTGCCACAAACACCCAAGTTGCAACATCTTTTCTATTCTACAAGGCCCTCTTTGACAGCAAAGAGGCAGAAACCCTTCTTCGGGATTTTCTCTCGGAAACTCAGCTTAATAACTATCGATATACTTGGCTAAACTCTGGTATTTTCACACGACTTTTACGTCAACAACCCATCTTAGTATTGCATGACGCCCTGACTAAATCTTTTGCTATTGACTTCGAGTCAAAGGCATCTGAAGCAGCCTTGGCAAGTGTGCAGATTTGTGATTATAGGCAATTTGCTCATGGTCGACACTTACAGCTGGCATCGCTTGCTAATGCCCCGGTCATAGTTTCCATTTACTCTGAATCTTCAACTTCATTGTACGAAGCCACCACAAAGCTCATACCAGAGAATATTCAAAAATTCTCTTTTAAGGTGTCCGGTGTTAAGCCTCAGCATGTAATCTTTAATAGCTTGCTGATGGCTTCATATGCTATCGAAGCACTTGCGCTTTCTATGAATGTGGATCCAGGACAACCTGAGGTGCCAGAGTTTGGCAGACGATTGCACAAATTGAGTTATCTAAAGAGTATCCTGCCACAGAGTCACAGCAACGTAGTCGATGTAGCAGCCAAGCGAAAGTCAGATCTTAGTGTATTGACCGACCAGCCACCTGCAGTTTTTGTTGAGAGTGCTAATGACTTCTGTAAAGAATTAAGCAAGGCTACTATAAAAGCAATAGTGTCAGATTTTGATGGGACCTTATGTAACACCGAATCTCGCTACATAGGCATGTGTCCAAGGGTAGGTGAAGAGCTATCCAGATTACTTAACGAAGGAATAAGACTGATAATCGCTTCAGGAAGAGGAGATTCTTTACGTAAGTGTCTTCTAGATGCAATTGACAAGTCGTTCCATGAAAAAGTTCTCGTAGGATACTACGGTGGATCAGTTATATTGCCTCTTAGTATTGACCCAGCAACACCTTCACCCAATCCAGAATTTCACGAGCTTCTAAATTGGCTTGGAGAAACATACACTGATTTTACAGATCCACTGGTGAAGTATGCAAAAGGCGGGCAATTCACAATCAGAACAAACAGCTCCAGGGTGTCCACCCATCTAGCTTCTGCGCTTAGAGCCTGGGTTGTTGAAAACAAAAAAGTTGGATGGCGTGTATTTAGCTCGGGTCATTCGCTTGATGTTCTAGATAATGACACATCCAAGCGGAATGTGTTGAGGCATATACATGACCTATATAATCTAGATCTAACGTCAGAAATCCTTAGGCTCGGGGATAGTGGTCACGAGGATGGGAATGACTATGAATTGTTATCCAATGGACTATCATTAAGTTCAGATAGAATATCTTCGTCATTGGCTACCTGCTGGAACTTTGCCCCAAAAGGCAATCGCCAAGCTAACGCAACATTATACTATCTAAAGCGGCTAGTACCAGGGCCGGAAGGCCATAGATTCATCGATTTTACAAACAGCCCCTTGAGCGAATAAATAGCACATATGAAAAAGCAGACTGCTTGGAAACTTATTTCAGACTTATTAGATTGGGATGAAGCCGAACTTAGCTCCGAAATGTCTGCTATGCAACTACTTGCAGATCTCAAATACGATCGCTATCAGGGCTTTCAACCAGCTGCTAAGTTTCATATTGCACTCATTAACTGGTTAAAGCAGTTCTCACTTGTTGAACAAAGGCGAACGGCATACGACTTCCTAAAGGAACGTCTGATATTTATAAGTCAAAAAGAAATGTATCATTTAGTCAGTTTGATGATGCCAGCAGTTGAAAGATCCATGAGACGCCGAATTTCTGATGAACTAGGTATACAATTTTATCAGACATGGCTAAACCACGAAGCAGAAAAGAAGCTGAAAATACTTCTGAGAAAAACACTTTTTGTTGGCTTGAGCGATGGAGCAAGAATCGACGTGTTCAGACGGTTCAACGAAGGATCTGTATCAAATGAGCAGGTGGTTCCCTACAGCGAAATTTCCGGGGAAAAATGGGAGGACCTAGTTAAGGAACTTAGAAAGTCTCTGGACAAAAAAGGATTCCATAACGAGCCAGAGAAATTCGATACAGTTTGTTTAGTTGACGACTTTACAGGATCGGGATCTTCGCTAATACGCTATAAAAATGGAGAGTGGAAAGGGAAGATAAAGAAATTCTTTGAGGCAAACCACCATAGAATTGGTAGTGAACTGAGCAGCACGTGCAGAATTCACGTACATCATCATCTTGCATCTGATTTTGCAAAAAATGAAATCTCTGAGCGTATTAAAAGCTTTGCGATTACGCACGATAAATTTGGTTTCGATGTGACATATTCTCACGTTCTTCCGGGAAATATAGTGATCGATAGTGATGATACTGCGTCTGACCTATGCCAATTACTGATTGACCACTATGATGCCAAAATAGAAGATGAACATGTAGAAGATAGCGTTTGCTTTGGATATAAAGGCTGTGGTCTTCCTTTGGTGCTGGATCACAACACACCGAACAATTCAGTTGCTCTTCTATGGGCACAATCCGGAGATAATGTTGGGGTTAATCACACCATGAAGCCCTTATTTGCCAGAAGGAAACGACATTCAAGTGATGGATAATCCATTCAAAAAGCGAGCTACGGAATATCTATCTGAAGCTAGCACTTTACTGCCGCTGCTTAGCCCTGCTCCACTAGCAGAGTTTTTTCGAGTAGACGGTTCCGCTCTACTAGAAAAACTAACAATTGTTGTTGGTACACCAGGTTGCGGAAAAACAACAATTGCAAGAATTCTTGAATTCGACACATTGGATGCTTTGGCCAGAAACCCCAAAGATACCAATAAAGAATTGGTTATTGCGCTAGCCAAAATAGGCCTACTCTCCGATCTTGTACCTACCATTCTCGCTTATCGCTTGCCAATGAGCACTAACTTCAGAGCTATTTGGGAACTACCATACAGTGAGGATTTACGTGCGACTTTACTCAGGAGCTTTGTACAAGCCAAAGCGGTACTGGGTTGGTTTCGACAGCTCGAAAAAGCGGAAATAAGCGAAAATGAAGTTGATGTGGTTTTTAGCGACGAGTCGGACGCTGCAAAATCTCATATGTCAGGATATAGCGCAAAGGAATTTCGAACTTATGCTAGATACATAGAATCAGCCATTTTTCGCGCCGCAACATCACTTATTGCACCGAACGAGAATGAGCTTGCCACTGATTTTATTAATCAGAAATTTGATGCTTTTGAAGATATAATTGGTTTTAGAATTTCTGGCGATAATAATCGTTATGGCATCAATGGCGCTATGCTAAAACCCATGGTGGTTATCGATGATGCCCATGAACTGCACCCCACGCAATACATCCTCTTGAGAGAATGGTTAAAGAATCGTAACATCCGTGTATCAAGATGGATGATGTGTAGACCTGATATAGTGTCTCCCGAAGATTACCGCAACGTCCTGACAACAGATATTTCTGCAAACGATGTGAAGTTCGGAACCAGTTCTGGTCGAGACTACTTTATCAAACTAGTTCAGCTATCAACGTCACGAAAGAACGAATTTCGAAAGATAGCTGCGGATATAAGCCAACGTTACCTGCCGCGTATACCTGACTTTTCCAGACGTTCATCAAGCAACCTGCGACAATTACTGGAGACCAAATCGCACCTACTACCCAAAAGAGACGTCACCCGGTTAAAGAACGCAATTCAGTCTATGGCAAATAACGGACATGTGTCTGAACGATTTGTAGAAGAGTTGCGAACACGCCTCCCAGTTGAGTTACCGGAAGACGAAACTCTAGCGGCATTAAGAATTTTGCTGACACGCGAGTTAAACCGAACGCCTCAACTCTCATTGATAGACGAGCCTGAGGAGCTTGATGCCCCTGTCACCGAGCATAAATCAGCGCGCACCTCTCTTATTGAGGGCGCTAGAATTCAACTACTGCACGAATTCAATCGCCCTTATTACTTTGGGTTAGACAAACTTGCAGACGCGAGTAATGCGAATATTGAACAGTTCATTAACTTATCTGGTGTTCTCATAGACGAGATGCTCGCCAAATTGGTACGAGGAAAAAAACCAGAGCTTGACGCAAAGACTCAGAATGATGCTTTGGTGAAACAAGCAAAGCAAATGATCGATGAATGGGATTTTCCATACCATTCATCAGTTAAAGATCTGGTTAACTTTATCGCGTCTCGTTGCATATCGAAAACAATGGAACCAAACGCCCCGCTTGATGATGGAGCGAATGCAATTGGAATACCCCAAGAGGAATTTAATGCTGTTCTAGAGCGATCAGAACGCTTAACCCGAATTCTACATTATGCATTTGCCTATAAAGCCATAATATTTGTCCCACACTATAAGTGCAAAAATAGAGAATGGTGCCTATTGGAACTTGGGGGAGTTCCTTGCTTGGCAAATGGATTGACACTTGGCCGCGGTGGGTTTATAGAAGACACGCTCTCTGGACTGCAAGCCGCGGTTAAGGAATGAACACGCCTATGCTTGACATCATTAGCCATCAGAATAGAAACGAGTGCGAAGAATTTTTTAGTAGTTACCTTGCACAAAAAGACCGATCTATTTTATTCGTTGGTACATTGGGTTTTAATCAGGCCTGCCTCAATTTCCCTAGGTTAATTTCATCCATCAATGTCAACTCAGCTATTGAGTTTCTATTTCTGGATGAGTGGAGACCGGATGTATCACCAATACTCGAGACATCGGCACAGAAAAACCGAGCAGCACTTCAGTCCTACTTAGGACAACAGATTAATTTCGAGAAGTTAATTATTATTGCAGAAGACACAGCTAATGTGGCTGGAAGAAATGCAGCTGCTTTAATTAATTATGCAATAAAAAATGCTTATACAGACATCATTGTCGATGCAACAACTATGTCTAGAGGTGTTTGCTTCCCAGTTGTTCGGTTTGCCTATGAACAGTCTAAATCTATGGGCTTTGAAGTCCACGTAGTTGTATCCGAGGAGGAAGAGTCAATTCTGGAGGTTACATCTATGTCAAAAGATTCTGCAGAGTACATGCACGGTTTTCAGGGCAAGATGGAGACTGACGAAGTTGATGGTTCCATCAATCTCTGGCTTCCGCAATTATCAGAAAGTAATTTTACTTCTTTGAAAGTTATTTACGACAAGCTTCTTGCAGAAGAGGTTGCTCCAATACTCCCGTTCCCTTCAACAAACCCTCGCAGAGGTGACAATCTTTTACGTCGATTTCATGATCCCTTGATAAATGAATGGGAAACAAACCTATTAGACATTATTTATGCACACGAATCAGACCCAACTGATGTTTTTGCAACAATCAAGCGCATAGAACAAGGTAGAAAAGAAGCCCTATCAGGGTATACACACCAAATCATATTGTCACCAACGGGAAGAAAAACAGGTAGTATTGGCATGCTATTTGCCGCAATTGACCTAGATCTACCCGTGATCTATACAGAAACCATGGGTTATCGTTGTGATGCGAGTTCCATCCCAAATATATCAAATAGGCTGCCCCAGAATATGTGGCATAATTGGCTACTGAAGGCTGGAAAATCTAATTAAAGATAATGACATTATGAATACTAGACGACAAATAGTTGGTACTGGGCTAATTGGCTTAGATGTCATCATCAGTCAGAAAGGTGAAGTGTTGTCTTCATCGCTGGGCGGCTCTGCAGGCAATGTCTTAACCATTCTTGCTTCTCTTGGTTGGGGGGCTTTTCCCATCTCTTATTTAGGAAGAGACTGCGTTGGAGACTCTTTAATCGACGAATTCAAAGCATTGAATTGCGACATTCAGTATTTGGTTCAATCAGTCAACCATCACACTCCTGTAATCTATCAACACCAGCTAGGTGCACTTCATGGACCTACGCATAGGTTTAGCTTTTCGTGCCCGATCTGTGGAACAAAACACAAGCCTAACTTTTCTGACGATATTGAATTGTTGAACTTCATCCCTGGGCTACCTACGTCTGACGTACTGTTCTTGGATAGGTCAACCTCACTCGCAGCCACACTCGCTGAGCATTATTTTGCGAAAGGATCATTAGTTGTGTTTGAGCCGTCCTCAATTGGAGACGATTATCAACTGTTTCAGCATATTCTGAATAATTGTCACGTTCTCAAGTACTCAGATGATCGTTTATCGGACCTTAGAGAATTTGACTTATCAAGTGTCAATGTCGAAATTCAAACAATGGGAGAAAAAGGTCTAAAGTTTAGAGGTGCTTCATTGACTCAGGATTGGTTTAACCTAGGAGCGTATGACTTGCCCAAGATTGCGGACACGTCTGGGGCTGGCGATTGGTGTACTGCTGGATTAATCTATTCGATCTACTCCCGGAGAGATAACTTCAAGGACACGCTGCGATCTTATAATAAAGTCGCTTACGCGCTTGCTTTTGGGCAAGTGCTTTCCACGCTTAACTGTTTAACAGTGGGAGCAAGAGGTCTCTCTTCAAAATTGTCTGCTACTAAATGCACGAACGCAGCGGCTAGCTTTTCCCGTAAGCGTTTTGTCAACGAGATAACACCCACGCTTTCTAATTCGAACAAAGCTCTAGGCGGAATCTATGAGTACTTCTTCAATGAATCCCCAAAGCACCACCATCGAGCTATCAATACACAATCTCTAGATACTCTGGCCTGCTGTAGCTAAAGAGTAGCTCGCACGTAGAGCAATAAGCTGGCTTCAGATGCCTGCTCTTTTTTTTCTGGCTCTCTTACCCGATTGCTTCGCCTGCTTGTCCCGTAGATCCTCCCTAACTTCCATCAGGAGCACACCTAACATATTCTTTCCTTTTCCTTTAACTTCACCCCAAGTTCTGTTTACATCGTTGTCGACAGTTGCTGACTCAACCAACCTGGCGTTTCCCGTTGACAACAATAACTCTAACAGGTCTTCATGTTGAGTAAACTTGGCCGTCAAAACTTGTTTCATCCTATCGAACTTTGTTTTAGACCAACCAGGTCGGATGTCCCACCAATACAACCCATGAGCAGCCATGGCGACTAGTGAAGGGGAAGGTGCACTTAACACCCAGTTGCGCACAGCTTCCTTTCTAGGTTTTCCCGCTTGATATGCGTGTTCCGATGTAGGAAACACCTCTCCTTCAAATTCAACTTCTCTCTTATAAAGATTGCTGAATGCGCCGTACGGCTTTTCACTCGCTCGATAGAAGCGAATCTCGTTCCCTAATGATTCTTTATCACTCATATTCAATTGCCCTACGTTTAACGGTTAACAATAGATTCATTCTGCTTCCACTCATCCAATATTACTGATACCTGATCCGGAGGAAGCATAGCCAAGAGGCGGAGGATAGCTATCATGCCGCCAGGAGAGCTAGTTCCTCTCATCCATTCACCAATAGAGCGGGGACTGACACAAGCCAGTTCCGCTAAGTCTGAATGTCTGAGTTCCCTGCCCGCCTGCACTGACAGTCTCAGCTGGATAGATTTAAGCGCATCTCTTAGTTCTGGCACACTTTTCATCAGATAAATAGAGGTAATCTGTATATTAAATGCTTTATTTTGGCAATAAAAGTAGTTTATATGAATTGAAGATACATTATTCTGTATATATTTTGTGGTTTAATGCTGTCAGGTAAGGTTAAATTATGATGACCGCTGGTCAGCATAGAAGCCGTACTGGGTACTTTGCTGCCTAGAAACCGAGGGCGAAGGGATTACCTGATTTTTGATTTCTAAACATGAAGTGTGTATTTGTCTTATGGATGAAGAAGTATGCTTGGCATATTTTTTTGATATAAATTCGATAGAAAACAGCCCTTAACTTGCCAATCCTTTTTGGCTTCACAAGCCAAGCTTGTTACTATTTTTATCTATTTTGCCCATTTTAAGGATGCCCATGGCCCGCGCCAAGAAAGCCACCAAAGCCGAAAAACAAGAACCTCTGGAAAAGCAACTCTGGAAAGCCGCCGACAAACTACGCAAGAACATCGATGCTGCTGAGTACAAACATGTGGTACTGGGCCTGATCTTTCTGAAATACATCTCCGATTCCTTCGAAGCCCTCTACAACCAACTCGCCGCTGGTGAGGGCGACTACGCCGGTGCCGATCCGGAAGACAAAGACGAATACAAAGCTGAAAACGTCTTCTTTGTGCCCGCCGAAGCCCGCTGGTCCCACTTGGTAGCGAATGCCAAGTTGCCCGAAATCGGTACCGTGGCCGACGCCGCCATGGATGCGCTGGAAAAAGAAAACCCCATTCTCAAAGGTGTGTTGCCTAAGGTCTACGCCCGCCAGAATCTGGACCCGGCCAGCCTTGGTGGCCTGATTGACCTGGTGGGTGATATTGCTCTGGGGGACGCCAAGGCCCGCAGCGCCGATGTGCTGGGCCATGTGTTCGAATACTTTCTGGGGGAATTCGCCCTGGCAGAAGGCAAACAGGGCGGCCAGTTCTATACCCCCCGCAGCATCGTGGAGTTGCTGGTAGCCATGCTCGAACCATACAAAGGCCGCGTGTTCGACCCCTGCTGCGGCTCCGGCGGCATGTTCGTGCAATCGGAAAAATTCGTGCAAGAACATCAGGGTCGCATCGACGATATCTCTATCTATGGACAGGAAAGTAATCAGACCACTTGGCGTCTGGCGAAAATGAACCTGGCCATTCGCGGCATTGGTGCTGACCAGGTGAAATGGAACAACGAAGGCTCATTTCTCAACGATGCCCACAAAGACCTGAAAGCGGACTTTATCATCGCCAACCCACCCTTCAACGATAGTGACTGGAGCGGCGATCAACTGCGGGGTGATGCCCGCTGGCAATTTGGTACTCCACCTTCCGGCAATGCCAACTTTGCCTGGCTGCAGCATTTTATCTTTCACCTGAACCCCAACGGCCGCGCTGGCGTGGTGTTGGCAAAAGGTGCTCTCACCAGTAAATCCAGTGGCGAAGGCGAGATCCGCAAAAACATGATCGATGAAGGCAACCTGATTGATTGTATTGTCAATCTGCCTGCGAAATTATTTTTAAATACCCAGATTCCGGCCGCGCTGTGGTTTATGAACCGTGCCCGCAGCAACGGTCACCCACGTAAGGGTGAGATTCTGTTTATCGACGCAAGAAATCTGGGGCATTTGATCAATCGCCGCACACGGGAGCTTTCCCATGACGACGTGCAGATGATTGCAGATACCTACCACGCCTGGAGGACAGGTGAGGGGGATTATGAGGATGTAAAGGGTTTTTGTGCTTCAGTATCGCTGGCGAGGGTGGCGGAGCTGGATTATGTATTGACACCAGGGCGCTACGTGGGACTACCGGATGAAGAAGATGACTTCAATTTTGCGGAGCGGTTTGCTTCGTTGAAGGCGGAGTTTGAGGCGCAGTTGAAGGAAGAAGAAAAGCTCAATTCCATTATATTGGAAACGATAGGGAGAGTTGACGTTGGAAACTAAGGAAAGCAGGCGAGAAATTCCGTTATCAGAAACCACTAAATTTATCGTGGACAATCGAGGGAAAACTGCGCCAACATCTGCCGAAGGAATTCCTTTGATTGCAACTAACTGCGTTAATAATCAGAGCTTATATCCAGAGCACATTAACGTCCGTTATGTATCCCAAGAAACCTATGACACATGGTTTCGTTCGCACCCGGAACCTGGTGATATTCTGCTAACTTTAAAAGGCAGTCAGAATGGTGCAGCATGCCTCGTCCCAGATCCTGTTAATTTCGCTATCGCCCAAGATATGGTTGCATTGAGGGCAAATGAAGTAATTATTGACCCATCTTTCCTGCTTGCAGCGTTGCGCTCCCCCGATGTTCAAGCTCAAATTAAAAATCTCGATGTTAGTGGAGTGATTCCACATCTCAAGAAATCTGATTTTGATAAATTATTGATTCCTTATCCTGACCTTCCTGAACAAAAACCCATTGGGCTTTACTACGTTTCACTGAGCAAGAAAATAGACTTGTTGCATCGCCAAAACAAAACCCTTGAAGCCATGGCCGAAACCCTGTTTCGACAATGGTTTGTGGAAGAAGCGCAAGATGATTGGGAAGACGTGAGAATTGATCAGCTCGTTGAGCTCAATGCCCGCAGTATAGACAGATCTTATCAGCATTCAGATATTTTATATTTAGACACTGGATCATTGAATCAAGGGATTGTCTCTGAATTGCAGGAATTCGCGATTTCAGAATCTCCCAGTCGGGCTAAAAGACTTGTCAAACATAACGATGTATTAATTTCAACTGTAAGACCCAATCAAAAACACTATGGAATCATTAAGGAGCCTCAAGAGAATCTGGTTGTTTCAACAGGATTTTGCGTTCTAAGTTGTGTTGATATTGACCCCCATTTTATATACCTGCTATTGACCAGTAATGAAATGACTGAATATCTGCACTCGGTAGCTGAGGGTTCAACCTCTACATATCCGTCGTTGAAGCCGTCTGATATTGGCTCACTTACATTTAAGAAGCCTCCACTCAACAAATTGGAAGAATTTGCGGATATCTCTCAATCGGCATGGAACAAAATTTTTACTAACCATAACCAGATTCGAACGTTGGAAAAACTCCGTGACACCCTCCTCCCCAAACTGATGAGCGGTGAAGTCCGGGTGGCACTCTAGTGGAAAAATTACGTGCGACCATTACCCAATACAAACGCTGGGAAGCGTTAACCCTTTATATCGATCGTATGGAGGGTCATCTGGAATCGGATTTCAGTTTGGCGGTGGAAAACGCAAAAGCTCTACTGGAAAGCATCGGCAAGGAAATCTGTAGTGCCAAAGACGTGGAGTTGAATACGGCACCCAGCATCAACGCAGTATTGAAAAAAGCCTTCAATGCTCTGGGTTATAACAGCGAAGCCCTAGTCAATCGAATTTCCGGTTCCCTTGCCAGCATAGGTCAAGAGCTGGGAAATCTGCGTAACGACATCAGCCCTACTTCTCACGGCAAATCCTTGGACGAACTCAAAGCCCGAAATGGCAAAGTGGATCTATTAACTCGTGAATTCCTAATCGATAGCACCTTGGTAGTGGCGGTGTTTTTGATTCGAGCCTTTGAGGAACGCAAAGATGCCACTGCTATTTCCGATGACGATTCCGAACTTCCTGAAGAATTGAACTACCTTGAGCTCGAACCGTTTAATACTCAGTGGGATGATTTATACGGTGAATTCGAAATGGGAGAGTATTCGTATACTGCCAGCGAAATACTTTTCCGCGTGGATTATCAGGCTTACGAAAACGAATATCGGATCTTCCAGGAAACCGAACCGGAACTCGATACCGAGGAAGAAGAATGAACAGCGATGCAACGGCCATCTTAAATGCTTTGCTCAACCTGACTGCTGAAAACGAAGTGGTGGAGTTCAAAGAAGCTAAAAATGGGTATGACTTTACTAAGCTAGGTAAATATTTCTCGGCCCTCAGCAACGAAGCCAATCTCAAACGACAACGTTCAGCTTGGCTGGTATTTGGCGTCAAGGACAACCGCCAGGTGGTGGGTTCCCAGTTCCGTCCTGCTCGCAAGGATCTGGATAGTTTAAAACTGGAAATATTGGATATGGACTACGCCCGCTTGCTGGCTCGCACTCAGGATCTGACCCTGAGCGAGGTTGTCGCTTTGGATAAGGTACAGAAGCGCCATCCCCTGACCGATGATGATGAGCGGCGGCTTAAAGCCCGGGGTTTGATCGAGGGGCGTAAGCCAAACTTCTACATTGCGAAGTCGGTGGCACAGCAGACGGACCAAAAAGCGTCCTATAGTAAGAATAAGGCCTTCGACAATCAGTATTATCTGGATCTGATCTGCAAGGCGATTAAAGAGCATGGTTCGCTCAGTCGCAAGGATATTGATGAGTTGCTGTGGAACAAGCTGCCGGACTGGATGGATCTCAAACAGAAAAAATCCAAGGTCGGAAACTTGATCAGTGAATTACGAAAAGCCGGAACAATATCCAATCAGGGAACCTTTAAAGAACCGAAATGGGTTCTCTTAAAACCGGTTTGATGCTTTGTTCTAAGAGAATATTTCTGAGCTGGAAGTTCTATGTTATTGATATTTAAGGCTTGTTGTTCTCTTTGTGCTCTTAGAACAGTGCTGGATTAAAGTGAAGAAACGCAAATTGCACCATTGAATAGTGGGGAGCCCATGGGCCAAATCAACGAATCGGCTATCGAAACCTTCGCCATCAAGCTGTTTCAGCGGCTGGGGTATGAATATATCCATGGCCCGGACATTGCCCCTGATAGTGAGTCCAATGCTGAGCGGACCCGCTATGAAGAAGTTCTGCTGCTGAGCCGGGTTCAGAGTGCCATTCAACGAATCAATCCCTTGCTGCCAGCAGTGGCTAAACAAGATGCTCTGAAGGCAGTTCAACAAATCCAATCCCCAGATCTGCTTGCCAATAATGAAACCTTTCACCGCTTACTCACGGAAGGGGTTAACGTCAACTATCAACAGGATGGCGATGATCGTGGCGATCTGGCCTGGCTGATCGATTTTAACAATGCGGAAAATAATGAATTTCTGATCATCAGCCAGTTTACGGTGATCGAGAACCACCAGAACAAACGCCCTGATTTGGTGTTGTTTGTGAATGGTATTCCTCTGGTGGTGATCGAGCTGAAAAATGCGGTGAATGAGAATACCACTATCACATCGGCCTTTAAGCAATTGGAAACTTATAAGCAAGCTATTCCCAATTTGTTTACGCCCAACGCATTGCTGGTAATTTCGGATGGATTGGAAGCGAAAGCGGGTTCTTTGTCTGCCTGTTTGAGTCGCTATATGACGTGGAAGAGTGCTGATGGAAAAGCCGAGGCCTCCCATTTAGTGAGTCAGCTCGAAACGCTGATTATGGGAATGTTAAACAAGAACACGCTGCTGGATTTAATCCGTCATTTTATTGTGTTTGAAAAAAGCAAAAAGGAAGATCCAAAAACGGGCCAGATCAGTATCAGCACCGTAAAAAAAGTTGCCGCTTACCATCAGTATTATGCTGTGAATGCGGCAGTTGCATCGACATTAAGGGCTGCAGATTTTAGTGCAGCGCACAAGGTTTCAGAAAAGCCTGCTAACTATGGAGTGCCTAGTACAGAACAACAACCACGAGGCGATAAAAAGGCTGGTGTGGTGTGGCATACCCAAGGTTCCGGTAAATCATTATCCATGGTGTTCTATACCGGAAAAATTGTGCTGGCGATGAATAACCCCACCATTCTGGTGATAACTGATCGCAACGATTTGGATGATCAGCTATTTGATACCTTCGCGGCATCCAAACAACTGTTGCGGCAGGAACCCGTGCAGGCTGATTCTTGTGAGGAGTTGAAATCCTTGCTGCGAGTGGGATCGGGTGGTGTTGTTTTTTCCACGATTCAAAAGTTTCAGCCTGATAATGGCAATGTCTATGAAGAGCTGTCAAACCGCCGCAATATCGTGGTGATTGCTGATGAAGCGCACCGCACACAATACGGATTTCAAGCCAAAACCATTGATGAAAAAGATGAGAACGGTTTGGTGATCGGTAAAAAGGTGGTTTATGGGTTTGCGAAATATCTTCGCGATGCTTTACCAAACGCTACCTACTTAGGCTTTACTGGTACACCCATTGAAAAAACCGATGCGAATACCCCAGCGGTGTTTGGCAATTATGTCGACATCTATGATATTGCCCAAGCCGTTGAAGATGGCGCCACGGTTCGTATTTATTATGAAAGTCGATTGGCCAAGGTGGAGTTGAGCGAAGAAGGCAAACAGCTGATCGCAGAATTGGACGAAGAAATCCCTGAAGACGAGTTATCGGGAACCCAAAAAGCCAAAGCTAAATGGACAAAAATGGAGGCGCTTATTGGCAGTGAGCGTCGGATTAAAAATGTCGCGAAAGACATTGTGGCTCACTTCGATGCTCGCCAGCAGGTATTTGAAGGTAAAGGCATGATTGTCAGCATGTCGCGCCGTATAGCGGTGGATCTGTATGACCAAATCATCAAGCTTCGACCTGAATGGCATTCCGACGATCTGGACAAAGGTGTAATTAAAATTGTGATGACCGCCAGTTCCAGCGATGGCCCAGCACTAGCAAAACACCATACCACCAAGAAGCAGCGGCGTGCATTGGCAGAACGCATGAAAGACGATGCCGACCCACTCCAGTTGGTCATCGTGCGCGATATGTGGCTAACGGGATTTGACGCACCGAGCATGCATACGCTTTATATTGATAAGCCGATGAAAGGGCACAATCTCATGCAGGCCATCGCCAGGGTGAATCGGGTTTACAAAGATAAGCCCGGCGGTTTGGTGGTTGACTATCTGGGGATTGCGGCAGACCTGAAAGAGGCATTGTCATTTTATTCCGATGCGGGTGGTAAAGGCGATCCAACTTTGGCACAGCAGCAGGCAGTAACGCTGATGCTGGAAAAGCTGGAAGTGGTATCAGATCTGTTTCACGGCTTTCCCTATGAAGATTATTTTGCTGCGGATACTGGTGAAAAGCTTTCGATGATACTGGCGGCAGAGGAACACATACTTGGTTTAGAGGACGGAAAAAAACGCTATATCCACGAAGTAACGGCTTTGTCTCAGGCATTCGCAATCGCCGTTCCTCATGAACAGGCACTTGACGTAAAAGATGAGGTAGCGTTTTTCCAAGCGGTAAAAGCACGGCTGGCTAAATTTGATAGCTCGGGTGATGGTCGTAGCGATGAAGAAATTGAAACCACGATCAAACAGGTTATTGATAAGGCTTTAGTATCCGACCAGGTCATTGATGTATTTGATGCGGCAGGTATTAAGAAACCTGATATTTCAATTTTGTCCGATGAGTTTCTTGAGGAACTCAAAGGCTATCAGCATAAGAATATTGCTCTAGAGCTAATGAAGAAGCTACTCAATGATGAACTCAAGGTTCGTTCGAGGACAAACCTCGTAAAATGCAAAACTTTGAGGGAAATGCTAGAAAGTTCTATCAAGCGCTATCACAACAAAATCATAACAGCTGCCGAGGTAATGGAAGAGCTTATAAAGATAAGCAAAGAGATTGTCATGTCGGATTCCGAAGCAGCTAGCATGGGGTTAACTGACTACGAATATGCGTTCTACACCGCGGTTGCTGATAATCAGAGCGCCCGCGAACTGATGGGGCAAGAAACCTTACGAAAACTCGCGGTGGTGTTAACCCAGAAAATTCGTGCAAATGCTTCCATTGATTGGACTATCAAAGAAAATGTTCGTGCAAAATTGAAGGTCATTGTGAAGCGCCTGCTCCGCCAGTATGGCTATCCGCCCGATTTACAGCTGTTGGCGACAGAGACTGTGTTAAAGCAGGCAGAGATGATTGCTAATGAACTTGCTGAAGGATAGAACAGAATTTTTCCCGAAGGATAAAACTGCGTTGTGGTTTCCTTTCGAGGTATCTCATGCCAATTTAGATACTGATCGGTCGAAATTGATCAAGAATGCGTATCGTGGCGTTGGGGATAACTTAGTCGCATTGGCTAACGAGTAGTCCCAATGAAAAATTTAGAACAAGAGCTGGCACAAATAGAGGAGCGGTTACTTGTTCTGGAGGAAGAAAGAACGGTTCTCTTGGCTCGTAAACAGGCGATACAGAACCAGCTCAATTCCAAAAAACCTAAAGAATCCCAGTTCAGCCTCGACGAAAAAGTATCGTTGTTTTGCAGCTTGTTCAAAGGCAGGACCGATGTTTTTTCTTTGAGGTGGGAAAACAAACAGGGGCGCAGCGGCTATTCAGTTGCCTGTATGAATGAATGGCGCCAGGGAATCTGCCATAAACCACGAATTAAATGCAGTGATTGCTCCCATCGGGTGCTACGATCAATTGATAATACCGTTATCTACGATCACCTTGCTGGCAAACATACTGTTGGTCTTTATCCTTTACTGCACGGGGACGAATGCTGGTTGCTAGCGGTGGATTTCGATAAGACCGATTGGCAAAAAGCTGCCACTGCTTTCAATGATACCTGCAAATTCTACGGAATAGATTGTGCGGTTGAACGCTCTCGATCCGGAAATGGCGCCCATATTTGGATATTCTTTTCTGACATGGTACCGGCAAGAGATGCACGTAGGTTAGGCTTTACACTGTTGGATAAAGCTATGGAAAGGCATGCCGGGCTGTCTTTTGAATCCTATGATCGGTTGTTTCCAAACCAAGACATAATGCCTGAAGGTGGGTTTGGTAATCTGATTGCACTGCCGTTACAGAATCTACCACGACAAAACGGCAATTCAGTGTTTATCGATGGGCAATTTAATCCTTACCCAGATCAGTGGCGATTCCTCGCTTCGCTACAAAAAATGCAATTGAAGAAATTGCACACCATACTGGAACGACTGGAGGAAAACAAAAAACCAGAATTGGACTTAAAGCCATGGGAAAAATCGCTTCCTATTAAGCGCGATAAAATCGGCGGTTGCCCAACTGTCGTTGACATAGTTTTGGCAAACAAGCTCTATCTTCCAATAGAACACTTTCCACATGCATATTCCGGCGAACTTGATCAGTCATTCTGGAAGTATTTGATCACCTCAACCACGTAATGCATTGGGTCGGATATTAGCAACCTTACTGATCAAGTGCAGCAGATTCACTCAATGTTTTTCTCATTGATTCTCCTTTCAGTTTGAGCTTGTGGCTGTTATGCAGCAGTCGGTCCAGAATGGCGTCAGCCAACGTGGCATCGCCGATGGCCTTGTGCCATTGCGTGATGGGTAACTGGCTGGTGATTAGGGTGGATTTCAGGCCATGGCGGTCTTCCATGATCTCCAGCAGATCGTTGCGCTGGCTGAGTGTCATTTTTTCCAGCCCCCAGTCGTCCAACACCAGCAGGTCCGTCTTTGCCAGTTGCTGAATCAGCTTGGGGAAGCGTCCATCGCCGTGAGCGATACTGAGGCTTTCCAGCAAGCGCGAGGTGCGGAAGTAACGCACCGATAAACCATGGCGGCACGCCTGCGTGGCCAGCACACAGCCAAGATAGGTCTTGCCGCAGCCGGTGGGCCCTGTGATCAGCACGTTATGATGCTGGTGTATCCATTGGCTACTGAGCAGGTCGGCGAACTGGCCTTTGATCAGCCCACGCGGGTGACGGTAATCGATATCTTCCGGATAGGCCTGAAGCTTGAGCTTGGCCGCCTTGAGTAGCCGGCTGATCTTGTTGTTGTCCCGGTGGCAGGTTTCCCGGTCGACCAGTAGGGCCAGGCGCTCCTCGAACCCCAACTCTTCGTGGGTGCCGGGTTGCGATAGCTGTTGCTCCAGGCCGTCGGCCATGCCGGTGAGCTTGAGTGTCCGCAGTGCTTGCAGGGTTTGGTTGTTCATCATGGTATTGCTCCTTAGGGTGGGTGTTAGTGGTAGTAGGTTTCGCCGCGCAGGTTTTCGTGGTAATCCAGGCTTAACTGCTCTTCTTGCACAGCATCGGTGTGGCCCTGCTCCAGGGGCACTTGATCCAGCCCTTGCTTGAGGATGGATTCCACGCTACTGCGAGTGGGTGAGTTGATCATCAGTGCTCTCCGGCAGGCGTTGTTCAGTCGCTCCCGCCCGTATTTTTTGGCGTTACTGAGCAGCGCCAGCACACGACGGTAGCTTTGCTCTTTGTGGCACTTCTCCTGAAGGATCTGATCGACCACGGCCCGGGTGGCCTCGCCAATATCACCTGCCCAGTTAAGGAAGCGCTCAGGCGTCCACTCACTCATGGCGCGGTGGTGATGGGGCATGTGTTCGGCACAGGTGCTGTGGGCGCCCTGGCGATAACTGCGCGGATGGCAGACGACCCGTTGCCCATGGCGGTAGATAGCCACCGTTGTCGCGGTGGCCTGCACCTCCACTTTCTCTTTTACCAGGTGGTGTGGCACCGAGTAGTAGTGCTTGTCGTATTCGATGTGGTAGTCAATATGCACGCGGGCCTGTTTGATGTCGGCGTACTGGTAGGGATGAGCGGGTAAGGGTCGCAAGGCCGGCTGATCCAGCTGCTCGAACTGACTGCAACGCGTACCCGGCAACCGCTTGAAGGGGCGCTGGTTCAGGTCATCCAGCAGGACGCGAATGGCCTGATTCAGACTGGCCAGCGTAAAGAACGTTTGATGGCGCAGCCGTGCCATGATCCAGCGCTCGACGATCTGTACGGCCACTTCGGCTTTGGCTTTATCCTTGGGTTTGTAGGGCCGCGCCGGTACTACCGCCACACCATAGTGAGCCGCCAGTTGCTGATAGGCGGGATTGATGTCCGGCTCATAGCGATGGGCTTTGCTGACGCCGCTTTTTAAGTTGTCCGGCACCACCAGCTCCGGTACGCCACCGAAGAACTCGAAGGCCTGCACATGGGCATTGAGCCAGTCGGCCTGGCTCTGGGTCCAGTGGGCACAGGCAAAGGTGTAATTGGATGCCCCCAATACGGCCACAAACACCTGAGCAGGACGCACCTCACCGGTATCAGGATTCACTACCGGCAGGGTAAGGCCACAGTAATCCACAAACAGTTTTTCAGCGGCACGATGCAGCTGGCGCATGCTGCGCTGTTGTTTGCCGAGCCATTCCTGATATCGGTGGCAGAACTGGGCATAGCTGTAGCCATCGTCCGGGTGCTGTTGCCGGTATTCCTGCCACAGCAGCTGCTTGGTCATGCCTTTACGTTTCAGTTCTTGATGAATCGCCCCATAGTCTGGCTCGGTAAAGCGGCGCTGCCCGGTCAGTGGCTGGCTGGGGAACAGCAGCCGCCCCAGGGCCCGTTCATCCAGATCATCAGGAAGTGGCCAACTAATCCCGGCCTGCTGGGCGCGGTTCAGGTAATTCACGGTACTGCCGTAGCTGATATTGAGGGCCTGAGCGACACCGCGGCGGCTCAGACCGGACTCGTAATGCAGGCGTAGTACGTCTTTGATTTTACGCATTGATAACCTCTTGGATCTCATCGGCCTTGTCGCTCCCGGCAAAAAGCCAGGAAGACTAGCCGAATTGTTATAGATATCAATGCATTACAGAGGATTCTGGAAATGCTTGATCACTCATTCTGGAAGTTGATCACCGATTCTGGAAATCCAGAAAAAGTGATCAAAAAAAACCAGAATGGCCGATCAAGTAAGTTCAGAACGGGTGATCAAGTAAAACCAGAATGGGTGATCAAATTGGGCCGGAATATGCACCAGGTCCAACAGGTTGATCAATTCATCTACCAGGTTAGTCATCTACTTCGCTCCGGATAGTGGGGTTGAAAATAAGCGGACAGTCGAAACAAAAGAAGGCGACCGGGGTCGCCTTCTCAGTATAGGGCAGGACGCGTTTCGCGTTGCCCCCATATCAGTGTCAGAAATACTGTTGGTACACCAGGGGGCCGAATGCCACCAGCACCAGGGCAATACCCATCACGGTTAGCGGCAGCACATAGCGTTCGTGGCGAATCCAGAAACTCATGCCGCGGGTATCCTCTTTGGCTTTCTCTATTTCCTCTTCGCCCACCACTTGTCGTGTCAACAGGTGGTTCACGGCCACCGGCGGGCTGAGGTAACCCAGCTCAAACGCCACCAGGGTGATCATCCAGAAATGCAGGGGATCGATACCCTGGCTGTAGGCCGCCTGAGCCACAGTGCCGGATACCAGTACGATGGCGCCAAAGGGATCCATAATCATCCCGATGATGACCAGGACAATGACCAAGGCAATCATGGCCGTCCAGATATTGCCGAAGAAATCACTCTGTGCGGCGACTTCCTCGAAAATACCGGAATCTTCGATTACACCACCTACGGTCAGGCTTAACGCCATAATGGAAAGCAAGGCACCGATATGGACCGTGGTATCAGTCGTGGCGCGACGTACGGAGTTTTCCAGTGAGGTGGCACGCTCTTCACCTTCATAGGTTTCATGTTTGTCTTCATCCGGTGAATGTTTGACCTTGGATTCCAGTACCAGGACCA
>NZXG01000053.1 GCA_002701845.1 Pseudomonadales bacterium | reverse complement strand
GATGGAGGAGATGTCTAAGTTGATGCCTCTCTGGAGGCCAGGAACCACGGGGACTGTAGAGGATTATGTCTTTTTAGGATGGAAAATCCCTAGTACCCCTATTTCCTCGCTCACCACCGGCGGGGCCGACGCCAGCGGCGTAGCCGGTGGCTGCCGCCGCAGCCAGCGTTTCACAGTGGTCGAAACTCCCCGCATTTTGTGCACTCCCTCCATGTCAGGGCCGGGATCGCCATGGCCCTCTTATCCATTGTTAATAGGCAAACCCTTTGCCAGGTGCAAAAAAGCCCGGAGGCGCTGGATTGGCGCTACCCGGGCTTTGGTTTGACGGGTTCCGGTGTCACCAGGTGGCAGAACTTTGCCACCGGTGTTGCCACAGATACGCCCTCCCCTGGGCGGGGGCGGCGGCAGGCCCCGAAGCGGTAGCGGCTGGAATGGCCCTACGGCGTCAGCGCCTGCTGGCACTCCGGACTCTGGTAAAAGTCCTCCAGGTTGCCCCGGACCCGGGCCTCCACCAATTGCCACAGGGCTTCCCGGGCCAGGGCACCGGGCAGAATCTGTTTCAATTCGGCGGCCACATAGGCCTGGTCATAGCCAATGTCATCGGCCAGCGAGGCCAGGGGCTTATCGCCGTTTTCATCCAGAATATGCTCGACGATACGCCGGATCATATTGTGCAGGTATTCGGCCTGACGCAGTTCGGTCCAGAGATCGTCACCGATGGCGATGGTTTCATCGATATCCGCGTCGGTGACGTATTCCTTGAAATTGGAAAAGTCCTTTTCACTGATGGTGGTCCAGAAGTGATCGGCAATGGTTTTGATATTGTTTTCCGACAGGGCATTGTTGAGGATTCGTTCACTGAGCTCCACGGAGCTGCGCAAATTGCCGGAAATGAACCGCTTGATGGTGCCTTCCGCCGCCGCCTCCAGGGAGGGCACCGCTTTGTTCAGGCGATCGGCGCCGGCTTTCATCAGTTTGGAGACCCCGGGCATTTTTTTCATCACCACGTTTTCGGTGGTGATGTAATCCTTGATGCCCTGGTACAGCACATCGGTAATCAACTCGCTGTAAATGGGGCTTTCCAAAATCATCCGGATCATATCCACCCGGATTTTTTCAAACTTGGCGTAATGCACGATGGCCTTGTCGTATTCGGCCTTGGGCACCAGACTTTGAATGGTGGCGCCGTCATTGAATTCCGCCTTAATACCGGTGATCACGCTTTTCACCACGATTTTGCGCAGCTCCTGATTGAATGGCGCGGTTTCCACCAGCCGCAGAATGCTGGTGATCAACAGCTCACGATCCAGTACATCATTCATACTGACAATGGCGCCCCACTGCCACAGGGCCGTCAGTTCACGGTCAATGGTGGCCTCCAGGCCGGACTCCCGCAGCCGGTTCAGGACGAATTGCACATGGGCTTCCTGCAGTTGGGTAGCCAGTTGGGTTTGCTCAGTCATAGTGGGCCTCAAAGGGGTAAGACTATGGTTTTTGTTAATGGCTGTCGGGCTGTGCGTTGGCCTGTTGCTGGCGCCGGTAGCGGGCAGGCGTTAACCCTTCGCAGCGCCGAAAGGCGCGGCTGAAGTTGGAGGCATCGCTATACCCCAGCGCCGAGGCGATGGCATCCACCGACTGGCGGGAGGTCTTCAGCAACTGGCGGGCCTGGTGCATGCGCACCCGGTCCAACAGGGCCTGAAAACTGGTGCCCTGCTCCTGCAGCCGGCGCTTCAGCGTGCGGGACGACAGATGCAACTGTGCCGCCACCTGATCCAGCTTGGGGTAATCGGGCTCGGCCTCTTTTAACAGCCTGTGGACACGGTACAGCAGATCGTCCTCCACCTGAATGGTCTGTAACTCTTTCTGGCACTGCGCTTCGGCCAATTGCCGGGCCAGCGGGTCGGACAGGTTCAGGGGGCGCCGCATCAGGTTTTGTTCAAAGATCAACTGGTTGGCGCTTTGCTCAAACTCCACCGGCGCCCGCTGCGGAAACCAGTCCTCCATGGCCTCGAAATACGCCGGCTTGCCACAGGTGCGGCGGATTCGCACCCCCTTGGGAATCTCCCCCAGCAGGTTGATGCTCATGGTGCCAAAACTGGCCATCACCGATTCCAGCAGAAAGGCCGAAGCCGGTCCGAACTCCACCAGCGGGTCCACCTGCAGGATCACCTTGCCCCGCTGCTCCAGGATATGCAGGTTGAAAAAATCAAAGCGGGTCCGGCAGTATTTCACCGCCAGTTCCAGGGCCTCCCCCAGGGTGGCGGCGCTCATGGCGGCAAATCCCAGAAAGCCATGGGTGGAGAGTTTGAGTTGAAAGCCGAATTTAAATCCCAGGGCAGGGTCCGGATCCAGGCGCAAGGCGTTTTCGATCAGCGCCTGGTACTGCCGGGCGCTTAGCCGCTGCTCCAGGGATTTCAACGCCTCCAGGGAGATCCCGGTGCCCGCCAGCAACTCCGCCAGAATCACCCCGCGCTGTACCAGCATTTCCACCAGCAGCGCCGCATAGAGGGCATTGGCGCTGAGGCGGTCCAACTCGGGATTGCAGTCTGACGGGTTAATGTTGGACATGAAATTCCCTGGGTTTGGCCCTAAATGACCAGACAATACCCCGAGGCGGCGGTGGCTGGCAAGTCAGAAGAATTCATCTTCCTGGTCCGGTGCCGGCCGGGGGGCGAAGGGATCCACGGTGAGGTCAAACGGCGAGGCCGCCGGCGCACCGTCATCCGGGGACTCAGCGGGGGCCTCGGGATCCGCTTCGGTGGCAGGTTCCAGCACACTGATTACATCCTGGGGCTCGGCATCATCCTGCGGCGTATCAGCGGGCAGCAGGTCGAAGCCCTCCAGATTTTCGATGCCCGCCTCCCGCAGCAGGGCGGCGTTAAATTCCGGATCCTCCGGCAGGGGCTCCTCACCGGACAGATATTTTTCATCCTCGGTGCCCTGCTCGATAACGATCTCCACCCGCCGGTTGCGGGCCCGGTTTTCCTCATTTTCGTTGGGCACCATGGGCTGGGTATCGGCATAACCCTTGACGGTGAATTTGGCGGGGTCCATAGCACCATCCTTCATCAGTTCCTGGGCCACGGACACCGCGCGGGAGGAGGACAGCTCCCAGTTGGAACGGAAACGGGTGGTGGCGATGGGCAGATCGTCGGTGTGACCCTCCACCGAATAGATGCCCTCAATATTCTTAATCGCACCCCGGATTTTTTCCATAATCGGCAGGAAGTCCGGCCGCAGGGTGGCGGAGCCGCTGGGGAACGAGCCTTTTTCCTTGACCCGGATAACGATCCGCCGGTTGCGGGTTTCCACCTCCACCGCACCGCTCTGGATGTCCTGTTTCAGGCGGGCCGCCACCTCCACCGCGTCGGCCTGGGTCATGGATACCAGCCGTTCCAGAATTTCCGCGGAGTGATCCGAGCTGCTGGTGGACTGATCCTTGGCATCCTCCCGCTGTTCACTGCGCCCCGGCGCGCACAGTACGTCCAGGGTATTCTGCATGGTTTCAGTGGTGGACTGGCGCACCTCGTTCAGCGGCGTGGGATCCGGTCGCCCGGGGGAGAATTCCTGAGCGATTATGGAGGTGCCCTTGGGCATCTCCTTCATTTTGATTTTGTCCTGCACCCCGAAGGCATCCTTCATGGAGCCCGCCACCTGCTTGTATTTCTGCACATCCATTTCGGAAAACGCCAGCAGCAGCACAAAGAAGCACATCAGCAGCGACATCAGGTCGGCAAAGGTGGCGAGATACGCGGGCAGCCCTTTGGGGCATTCAGGGCAGTCGCATTCTTCTTCGTCAGCCATGACGCTCCCTTACTCCTCGCCTTCACTGGCGCGTTTGGAGGCGGGCAGGTAGGTTTTCAGCAGACCCTGGATCACCCGTGGATTCTGGCCTGCCTGAATGGCCAGCAGGGCATCGATGATCATGGACTGAATGCGGGCCTCCTCCTCGGCGCGAATCCCCACCTTGTCCGCCACCGGCAGGGCGAACATATTGGCGATCATGGCGCCGTAGAGGGTGGTGAGCAGGGCCACCGCCATGGCGGGGCCGATGGCCTTGGGGTCGTCCATGGCCGACAGCATCTGCACCAGGCCGATGAGGGTACCGATCATGCCCATGGCGGGGGCGGTATCACCGATATTGACGAAAATCGCCTTGCCGGTGGAGTGGCGGGCCTGGCCCTCCCGCACATCCTTGCTGAGAATGCTCTTCACCACCTCCGGATCATGGCCATCCACCAGCAGCTGAATGCCCTTGCCCAGAAACTCGTTGGAGACCTCTTTGCCCTCCAGGGACAGCAGCCCGCCCTTGCGCGCCACGTCCGCCAGTTCCACCACCTCGACGATGATTTCCTCCGGCGAGGACAATTTGAACTTGAAGGATTTACCCATCACTTTCATGGCCCCCAGAAACTGGCCCAGGGAATATTTGGCCATGACCGCAAACACAGTGCCCCCCACCACGATCAAAATGGAGGGCACGTTGACAAAGATCATCACATCGCCACCGGTGACCATGGCCATCACCACGATCACCAGGGCCCCGATTAATCCAATGAGGGTTGCTAAATCCACACCCCGACTCCGAACTGATTAAAAAACGCACAAAATCAAGCGATTCGGCCTACTTCAGTAAGTCTAGACAGGAATCGAGGAAATTCCGCAATCGGGCGCTTTGTGATTTATTAAGGCAGCACATTGACCTCCCCAGCCCGATGACAGACACTTGCGCCCTCATGAAACAGCCTCCCGGCGCGACCTCAGGAGACCCCATGACAAAGAAGAAAACCGCGGTTGATTTCGAACAGTCCCTGCAGACCCTGGAGCAACTGGTGGAATCCATGGAAAGTGGCGATCTGACCCTGGAAAAGTCCCTGCAGGCCTTTGAGCGCGGCATCAAGCTGACCCAGGAATGTCAGCAGGCGTTGCAGGAAGCGGAGCAGAAAGTGGCGATTCTGTTGAACCAGAACGGCGAGGAACAGCTGGCGCCTTTCCAGGAACCCTCCGACCCCGAGTAAACCATGGACGCAAACCAGTTGGACCAGTATCTGGAGCGCTGTCGGCAACAGGTGAACCGGTGCCTGGAGCACTGGCTGCAACAACAGAACGGCATTGCCCCCCGGCTGGCGGAGGCCATGCGCTACGCCACCCTCAATGGCGGCAAACGGGTGCGACCGGTGCTGGCCTATGCCGCCGCCGCGGCGGTGGGGGGCGATCCGGTGCGGGCGGATGACGTGGCCGCCGCCCTGGAAATGGTGCACTCCTATTCTCTGGTGCATGACGATCTGCCGGCCATGGACAACGACGCCCTGCGCCGGGGCCAGCCCACCTGCCACATCGCCTTCGACGAGGCCACCGCCATTCTGGCGGGGGACGCGCTGCAATGCCTGGCGTTTGAGGTAATCGCCCGCTCACCGGTGAGCATGGCCGACGGCACTCGCCTGCAGCTGATCCGGCTGCTGGCGGGCAACAGCGGCACCCGGGGCATGGCCGGGGGTCAGGCCCTGGATCTGGAAGCAGAGGGGGCGGCGCTGAATCTGCAGCAGCTGGAGCTGATCCATCAGCATAAAACCGGCTGCCTGATCCGCGCCAGCGTGGCCATGGGTGCGCTCACCCATCCCCAGGTCAGCGCCCGCCAACTGGAAGCCCTGGACCGTTATGCCCAGGCCGTCGGCCTGGCCTTTCAGGTGCAGGATGACATTCTGGACGTGGTGGGGGAAACGGCGCAACTGGGTAAACACCAGGGGGCGGACCGGGCGCTGAAAAAAGTCACCTATCCCGATTTGCTGGGGCTGGATCAGGCCCGGGATTTTGCCCGGGAACTGAGCAATCAGGCAGTGGCGGCGCTGGCTGATTTCGGCGCGCAGGCCGAACCTCTGCGGGCGCTGGCCACCTACATTGTGGTCCGAACCCACTGACGAAATTAACAAATTCCCGGTCAGACGTTATGTTTTGCCAGTGAGACTCGTATAATGGCGGTTTGCATCATGTTCCATCGCACCAGCAACAGGCAACTCCACTGATGTTTACCGAGATTCCGCTTACCCGGCCCGGCACGCCACTGCTGGACCGAATCGAAACTCCGGCCCAGTTGCGCACGCTGGATCAGGAACTGCTGCCGCAACTGGCCCGGGAACTGCGCCACTACCTGATGTACACCGTGGGCAGAACCGGGGGGCATTTTGGTGCCGGCCTGGGGGTGGTGGAACTGACCATTGCCCTGCACTATGTGTTCAACACCCCGGAAGACAAGCTGGTGTGGGACGTGGGACACCAGACCTATCCCCACAAGATTCTTACCGGCCGCAGGGAGGCCATGATCAGCCTGCGGCAGCGGGGCGGCCTGTCCGGCTTTCCCAAACGCGCGGAGAGCGAGTACGACACCTTTGGCGTGGGTCACTCCAGCACTTCCATCAGTGCGGCGTTGGGCATGGCCCTGGCCAGCCGGGCCCAGGGCCGGGACAACCGCAATATTGCCATTATCGGCGACGGCGCCCTCACCGCCGGCATGGCTTTCGAAGCCCTGAATCACGTCAGCCACACCAAAGCCAATATGATCGTCATTCTCAATGACAACGAAATGTCCATCTCCGAGAATGTGGGCGGGCTCTCCAATTACCTGTCCCGGGTGTGGGCCAGCCGCACCTACAACGCCCTGCGGGAAGGCGGCAAAAAGGTGCTGGAGAATATGCCCAATGCCATGGAGTTTGTGCGCCGCACCGAAGAGCACATGAAAGGGCTGGTGTCGCCGGGCACCCTGTTCGAAGAGCTGGGCTTCAACTACATTGGGCCCATTGACGGGCATAACCTGGAAAAACTGGTGACCTATCTGGGCAAGCTGCGGGACATTCCGGGGCCCCATTTACTGCACCTGTACACCCGCAAGGGGCGGGGCTTCCAACCGGCGGAGGCCGATCCCATCGGCTACCACGCCCTCACCAAAATTGAGCCCAAGGCCTCCCTGAAAACCGCTGACAACAAGCCCAAGCCGCCCAAGTTCAGCGCTGTTTTTGGTCAGTGGTTGTGCGACATGGCCGAGCAGGATAAGCGCCTGGTGGGAATCACCCCGGCCATGCGCGAGGGCTCGGGTATGGTGGAGTTCTCGCGCCGGTTTCCGGACCGTTATCTGGACGTGGCCATTGCCGAACAGCATGCGGTGACCCTGGCAGCCGGCCTGGCCTGTGAGGGGCAAAAACCGGTGGTGGCCATCTATTCCACCTTTCTGCAGCGGGCCTACGACCAGCTGATTCATGATGTGGCCCTGCAAAACCTGGACGTAACCTTCGGCATTGACCGTGCCGGCCTGGTGGGGGAAGACGGCCCCACCCACGCCGGCGCCTATGATCTGAATTACCTGCGCTGCATTCCCAACATGGTGGTGATGGCGCCTTCCGATGAGAACGAATGCCGGCAGATGCTTTACACCGGTTTCCAACACCCCGGCCCGGCAGCGGTGCGCTATCCCCGGGGCACCGGCCCTGGTGCCCTCATCGAGCAGAACATGAGTGCCCTGCCCCTGGGCAAGGGCAAGCTGGTGCGCCAGGGCAAAGGGGTGGCCATACTGGGCTTCGGTACCCTGGTGGCGGCCTGCCAGCAGGTGGCGGACAAGCTCAATGCCAGCGTGGCGGATATGCGCTTTGTGAAACCCATCGATGAGGCGCTGATTCTGCAGCTGGCCGCAGAGCATGAGCTGCTGGTTACGGTGGAGGAAAGCGCGGTCATGGGCGGTGCCGGCTCGGCGGTGAACGAGGTGTTGGCCCAGCATGGGGTTGCGGTGCCAGTGCTGAACCTGGGGCTGCCGGATTATTTCGTGGAACAGGGCAAACCGGCGGAAATGATTACCGAATGTGGTCTGGACGCCGAGGGTATCGAGCGCTCCATCAATGGCCGCCTGGCCCTGATGGCCCGCAACAAGCCCAAGCAGGACGCGGTTTAATCAGCGCTCAATAAAACCCGGGCCCGGGCAAAGTCCAGTTGTTCCATGGCCCCCTGCAGCGCCTGATAGCGCTCCTGCGCCAGCCATTGCTCTAGCTGCGGCGCCAGCTCGTTAAATACGTCCAGGGCCGCGATTTCCGAACCCGCCAGCAGGCTGTCCAGCAGCTGACGCCGCTTGGCAAACTCCGCCGCCGGCAGTAACACCGGCGCCGCCCCGGACCGCCCCAGATGGTAGCTCTGCAGCCACGCCTTTGCCGCCGTCACGGTGGCCGCCAGTTCCCCGGCGAATGCCTGCAGCAAAGCCTCGAACTGGCACTCATCCTGGCTCAGTGCCTGTTCCAGTGCCTCCGCCGCCCACACTGACCGTTGGGCGCCGAAATTGCCCAGCGAACCCTTTAGCGAGTGGAAGTGGCGGCGGGCGGCTTCCAATTCCCCCGCCGCCAGCAGCCTGCGCCCGCGGCGTACCGGTGTGTCTGCGTCCCGCACCAGTCGCTCTATCATATTGATCACGTCCTGCTCGCGACTGGCGTTGCCCCGCACCAGCCTCAGTACAGGAGTGGGATCAAATACGCCGGGCTGCATCGGTAGTGGCCACCCCAACTAAACCGCCACCACCGGCCGGTTGCGGCCACTGGCCTTGGCCTGATAGAGGGCGCGATCCGCCAGATGTAACAGATAGGTGTACTCCACCCCCACCACCGGGACCCGGCTTGCCACACCCACGCTAATGGTCACCATGGCGGCGGTGGGGGAGAACTCATGGGCAATCGCCAGCGCCCTCACCTGCTCACACAACCAGGCGCCGACGCCGGGGCAATCGATGGCCTGGGTATGGGGCAACACCACCACAAACTCCTCCCCCCCGTAACGGGCAACGACCTCACCGGGTCGCCGCAGCGACTGCTGCAGGGTCTGTGCCACGGCGCGCAAACATTGGTCCCCCTGCTGATGACCGTAGCCGTCGTTAAACGCCTTGAAGTGATCCACATCCACCAACGCCAGCGCCAGGGCCTCCCCCTGCCGCTGATGCCGGCTCCACTCGGCGGCCAGCTTTTCCTCAAAAGCACGGCGATTGCTGATGCCGGTGAGGCTGTCCTGTGCCACCAGTCGCTGCAATTCATCGGCCTGCTTTTTTACCAACAACTGGGTTTTCACCCGGGCCCGCACCAGGGGAATATTCAGCGGCTTGGTGACAAAGTCCGCCGCTCCCGCCTCCAGCGCCGCCACCTCGTTGGCCACCGCGGAATGCCCGGTTACCATGATAATCGAACTGCCCCGGGTGGCGGCATCCGCTTTCAGTTCGCGGCATACGTGGTAGCCGTCGATACCGGGCATCTCCACATCCAGCATAATCAAATCCGGTCGCAGCTCGGCCGCCAGCTCCAGTCCTCGCTGGCCGGTGGTGGCAAAATACACCGAGCCATAATCACGAATAACCTGACTGATGTTGTTAACGCTGCCGGCATCGTCATCAATAATGAGAATTCGGGTGTCAGCTGCTGACCAGGTGATGAAAGGCTCGGCCTGGGGTGAATCTGCCCGCATAGGTTTGTATCCTTATTGGCATCCAGTTGCAGGATTTCTCATATCCTTCCCTTGGCCCACTATAACAAAAGCCAGTTGAGAAAAAAGGCAGTACTGCGGTTGGAGAGGCAAGCGGCAGGCAAGCGGTACGAAGGGAGGTTTTGTTCAAGAAGAATCGCACCGGTGCACGGGTCACCCCGCTCAAAATGACCCGCGCACCGGGGATTCAACCCGGTATCAGGCGGCGCTGCTCTGATCGTCCTCCTCCACGGAAGACCGGATCAGGTAATCGAACGCACCCAGTGCCGCCTTGGCACCTTCGCCCATGGAAATAATAATCTGCTTGTAAGGAATGGTGGTCACGTCACCGGCGGCAAACACCCCGGGGACCGAGGTCTGGCCCTGGGCATCCACTTCTATTTCACCGCGCGGCGACAGCTTGATCACGTCTTTCAACCAGCCGCTGTTGGGCAACAGTCCAATTTGCACGAACACGCCCGCCAGCTCCACCTCGTGCATTTCACCGGTGGTACGATCCTCGTAAGTTAACCCGGTGACTTTTTTACCGTCGCCCTGCACTTCTTTGGTCAGGGCGGAAACGATCACCTTTACGTTAGGCAGACTGTGCAACTTTTTCTGCAACACGGCGTCAGCCCGCAGTTTGTCATCGAATTCGATGAGCGTGACATGTTCCACCACGCCCGCCAGGTCAATCGCCGCTTCCACACCGGAGTTACCACCGCCGATCACCGCCACTTTCTTGCCTTTAAACAGCGGACCATCACAGTGCGGGCAATAAGCCACGCCGCGGCCACGATATTCCTTTTCACCGGGCACATTCATTTCGCGCCAACTGGCGCCGGTGGCGATCATCAGGGCTTTGGACTTCAGGGTGGCGCCACTTTCCAGCTCCACACCCTTGTGAGCGCCGGTTACCAGGCCCACTGCCTTCTGATTGGTGATAATGTCCACCTCGTACTGACGCACATGCTCTTCCAATTGCGCCACCAGCGTCGGGCCCTGGGTTTCCTGCACCGAAATAAAGTTCTCGATGGCCAGCGTATCCATCACCTGACCGCCAAAGCGCTCAGCCACAATGCCGGTGCGGATACCTTTACGGGCGGCGTAGATCGCCGCTGACGCACCGGCGGGGCCACCGCCCACCACCAGCAAATCGTAGGGCTCTTTGTCGTTTAACTGTTGCGCCTGCCGCTCACTGGCCTTGTCATCGGCTTTGCCCAGGATTTCCTCCAGCGTCATGCGACCGGCACCAAACTCCTTGCCATTCAGGAACACAGTGGGCACGGCCATGATCTGCCGGTCTTCCACTTCTTTCTTGAACACCCCACCGTCGATCATGGTGTGTTTTACGTTCGGATTCAGGGCCGCCATCAAATTCAGGGCCTGCACCACCACGGGACAGTTATGGCAGGACAGGGATATGTAAGTTTCAAACTCATACTCCCCATCCATCGCGGTAATCTGCTCTAACAGCTCGGGCTTCTCTTTCGGCGGATGCCCGCCCACGTGCAACAGCGCCAGCACCAACGAAGTAAACTCATGCCCCATGGGCAGACCAGCGAAGTGCACGCCGATATCTTCACCCGGACGAGTCACCTGAAACGAAGGCTTGCGCTGATCGTCGTCATTCGCCTCACGTACGCTGATTTTGTCGCTCAGGCCAGCCACGTCATTCAACAGACCCATCATCTCTTCCGACTTGGGGGAGTCATCCAGGGACGCCACCAACTCGATGTCTTTGCTGACGTTGGTCAGATAATTCTTCAACTGGTCTTTCAGATTTGCATCTAACATGACTAACACCTGAGTACTTACGATGAATGAACGGGTTGTAAACGAGCAAGTTTTGTTGGTGGGTGCCGGGCACGGGCTCCGGCACCCACCCATTGCGAATCCGGTTTAGATTTTGCCAACCAGATCCAGGGAAGGTGCCAGTGTTTTTTCACCTTCTTCCCACTTGGCAGGGCAGACTTCACCGGGATGGGCCGCCACGTACTGAGCAGCCTTGACTTTCCGCATCAGTTCAGATGCGTTACGACCGATGCCTTCCGCAGTGACTTCCATAACCTGGATGATACCTTCAGGGTCCACCAGGAAAGTGGCTCGATCCGCCAGGCCCTGACCTTCACGCATCACACCAAAGTTATTGGTGATACTGCCGTTCTGGTCACCCAGCATGTAATAATTGATTTTGCCAATGGTTTCGGAGGCATCGTGCCAGGCTTTGTGCACGAAGTGGGTGTCAGTGGAAACGGAGTACACTTCCACACCCAGCTTCTGCAGCTCTTCGTAATGATCAGCCAGGTCACCCAGCTCGGTGGGGCAGACAAAAGTAAAGTCAGCGGGGTAGAAGAAGAAAATAGCCCACTTGCCTTTCACGTCCGCGTCAGAGATCTCTACAAATTCCCCATCTTTGAAAGCGGTGGTTTTGAACGGTTTAATTTCAGTGTTGATCAGCGACATATTTCCTCCTGGTCTGTGCTGTTGTCTAGTGATGGTGTTATGATAGGTTCCGATTTACCATATAGAAAGTTGATTATTTCTATATGATTGATAGAAAGCCTATATGACCATCGCATCCTGATCAATGCTTGAGCTGATCCGGTGCAGTGGTCGGCACAGTATACCAACTCGGGGAGCTTTGACCATGAAAGCAGTCATTACCGCCATCATCATTTTGCTGCTGGCAGCGGCGGGACTGGCATGGCTGTGGCTGAGCGATGAAGCTGCCCACAGCCCGCGGCCCACGGCTGTGGAACCGGCCCCCGAAAACGCCGTGGGAGAGAGCCGCCCGATCCAGCGAGAACAACCGCAACCCCAAATGGCCGAACCCGTACCCACCCCGGAACCGCCGCCGGCCCCGGAGCCCATCGTTGGCCCACCCCCACAACTGACCGACAGCGATATGGATGTGCGCGCGGCGGCTACCGACCTGGCCGCGGATTTGTCCCAATGGCTGACACCCGAAGAGCAGGTGCGTAAATGGGTGTTGCTGGTGAATAATGTGGCCGCCGGAAAGGTACCCGTGAAAAACCGCCCCGCCCAGTTCGATCTGGCGCCGTTCCAGGTGGAAGGAACGGAGGATAACTGGGAAATGGCGGCCGCCAATTACCGCCGGGCACGCCCCCTGGTGGATCTGTTCGTTTCCCTTGACCCCAAACTGCTGGCACGCTATCTGGAAGCCTGGGAACCGCTGCTGTCACAGGCCCACAATGAACTGGGTCAACCCACCGGCTTCGACGATCAGCTGCTGGCCGCCATCGACCGGATACTGGCAGTGGAGCCTCTGCAACGGCAACACATTGAGCTAAAGCGGCCTACGGTGTATTACACCTACGCCGATCCCGAACTGGAACGGGCCAGTGAATTGGAAAAACTGATGTGGCGGCTGGGGCCGGAAAATACCGTGCGCATTCAAAGCCAGTTGCGGGAAGTGCGGGCAGCGCTGGTGGCCGGCGGAGAATAGCGCCTCACCAGGTATCCACGCAGGGGCGTTTTTTCCCCGCGCGGGGAGGCGGTGGTGGCGCTGACTGCAACCCTGCCACCAGCCAGCGTCGGCTGTCCGCCGGGTCAATGACATCATCGAATTCAAAAAAGCTGGCGGTGTTTACCGCTTTACCCCGCTCCACCATCTTGGCCACCATGGCGTCGAACTGTGCCTGCCGCTGCTGCGGATCCGCAATCGCCTCCAGCTCCTTGCGAAAGCCCAGTTGCACCGCTCCCTCCAACCCCATGGCGCCAAATTCCGCCGTGGGCCAGGCCACCGTGAACAGGGGCGCCTTGAGGGAACCACCGGCCATGGCCATGGCACCCAGCCCGTAGGCCCGACGCACCACGATGGTGTAGAACGGAACGCTGAGGCTGGCGGCGGTGACAAACATCCGCGCCGCGTGCCGCACCAGGGCGGTGGCCTCCGCCTCCGGCCCCACCATGATGCCGGGGGTGTCACAAAGGAACACCAGGGGCACATCAAAGGCATCGCAAAGCTGCATAAAGCGACTGGCCTTATCCGCCGCTGCGCTGTCCAGGGCCCCCGCCCGATGCTTGGGCTGGTTGGCGATGACCCCCACCGGCTGCCCCTCAATGCGGGCCAGGGCGGTAATCATGGCGGGGGCAAAGCCAGTTCGCAGTTCCAATAAGGAATCGCAGTCAAACAACCCCTCCAGCACCGCCCGCATATCATAGGCCAGCCGCCGGTTCTCCGGTACCAGCGTTCGCAGCAAGCGCGCATCCGGTGCCTGCCACTGGTCCAGTGGCCCCTGAAAATAGCTCAGGTATTGTTGCGCTGTTCGGGTGGCCTCAGCCTCGTCCGCCACCAGAATATCGATCACCCCATTGGCGTGTTGGACCTGGGCCGGGCCCACCTGTTCCGCCCGGTAGCGACCCAATCCGCCACCTTCGATCATGGCCGGTCCCCCCATGCCGATGTTGGCATTGCGGGTAGCAATCACCACGTCACAGCAACCCAACAGGGCGGCGTTACCCGCAAAATTGCGTCCGGCGGCGATGCCCACCAGGGGTACCAGGCCGGACAACCGGGCGTAATAAAGAAATGCCAGACAATCCAGACCCGCTGACGAGCCCAGGCCATCGGTGTCTCCGGGCCGGCCACCACCCCCTTCGCTGTACAGCACCACCGGTAACTGCTGACGCCGGGCCAGTTCAAACAGGCGGTCTTTTTTATGATGGTTCTGAATGCCCTGGGTGCCGGCCAGCACCGTGTAATCGTAACTGAGCACCACACAGCGGGCCGCCCGGGCGCCAAATTGCGCCCCGTTGATGCAGCCGATACCCGCCACCAAACCATCCGCCGGGGTTTTCTCCATTAATTCCTGCAGCGGTCGGCGCCGCCGCTGGGCGGCAATGACCAATGGCCCGTATTCCATAAAACTGTCGGCATCACACAAATCGGCAATATTCTCCCGGGCGGTCCGCTGGCCGCTGGCATGGCGTCTGGCCACGGCTTCAGGGCGATTGGCGTCCAGGCCATAGCCGTGACGGGCAATGGCCTCTGCCAGATCCGGGCGGATATGATCCGGATCGATGGACTCAGCGGAGGCAGTGTCGGCGTCGTCTCCGGAGTGGGTCTGCCATCGTAACAGCGGCTGACCCTCGGCCACGGTATCGCCGGCTGCTACCAGCAGCTCCACCACCTGGCCTGCCCCCGGCGCTGGGATCGGATGTTCCATTTTCATGGCCTCCAGTACCAGCAGGGTGGCGCCACTGGCAACCTCAGCGCCGGCCCTCACCACCACACTCGCCACCACCCCCTGGATGGGCGCGGTAAGATGATCCGCTTCCACCTGCCAGCGGTGGCGGCTGCCCGGAGCAGGGTCGCCCGGAGCAGGGTCGCCCGCCGGCACCTGGGGTAACAACGCCGGGGCATGGCTGGCCGCCAGCTCAGCCAGGTGGCGGTCGATAAAGCCGGTATCGATGCGATGGGCCAGTACCTCCGGATGCCGCACCAGATTGCGCAACAAAGGCAGGTTGCTGGCCACTCCGTCGATGCGGAATTCCTGCAGGGCGTTGTAGAGCTTGCGCAGGGCCAGCGGATAGCTGTCCTGCGGGGTATGCACAATGAGTTTCGCCACCATGGAGTCATAACGGGGACTGGTGTGATAGCCACTGTAGACATAGCTTTCCAGCCGTACCCCGGAGCCCCCCGGGGGATCCCAGTGACGGATAGTGCCGGCCGCCGGTTTGATGACGCCTTCAGCGCTGGCGGTTTCCAGGTTGATGCGCGCCTGCAGCGCCCAGCCCCGCGGCCGGCAGCGATCCAGTTCCAGGCTGTCCAGAAACACTCCGAAAGCCACTGCCAGCTGCAACGCCACCAGATCCAGCCCCAGGATCCCTCGGTGACCGTGTGTTCCACCTGAATCCTGGGATTGGCCTCCATAAACACGAACCGGGGCTGGTCCGGCCCGGGAAATATCAGAAACTCAAAGGTACCCAGCCCCAGAAAACCACAACCGCGGCTCAGGGTCAGAGCAGCCTGCAACAGGGCCTGCCTCAGTTCCGGATCCAGATCGGGGGCGGGAGCCACCTCCAGTATTTTTTGCTGGCGCCGCTGCAGGCTGCACTCCCGCTCCCACAGGTGCCGCACCTGCCGGCCATCCCCCAATACCTGAACTTCCACATGGCGGGCCCGGGGCAGCCACTGCTCCACGTAAACCTGATTATCGCCGAACGCGGAGGCGGCCTCCGACTGGCAGCGGGCGAAGGCTTCCGCAATCTCGGTGGCCGCACGCACTACCCGCAAACCCCGACCACCGCCACCGGATACAGCTTTGATCACCATGGCGCTACCCTCCGGCAGCCGGGCAAAAAATGCCTCCGCCTGGGCCTGGGTCACGCCGTGATCCATCCCCTCCAGCACCGGCACCTGACATTCCCGGGCCAGGGCCCGGGCCCGGGCTTTGTCGCCAAACTGGCGCAGATTGTCCGCAGTGGGGCCAACGAATACCAACCCCGCGTCCCGGCACGCCTGAGCAAAGCCACTGTTTTCACTGAGGAATCCATAGCCAGGATGGATGCCATCGCAGGCCTGGGCCCGGGCCGCCGCCGCCGCCATTTAATCAGAATTTCTTCTCCAACATCAAAACGCTGTTCTGCTCCTGGATCTTTACGTACTGTAAAAAGGACATTCCAAGCAGCACTTGCTGGGGATACTCTCCGGCAATCACCACCGCCTGCACATTGGGCACCTGGATCTCCCCCACCTTGATGGCATCCAGGGTAACCACCCAGCTGCGGGAAACACCGCTGGCGGTGACCACCTGGGATTCCCGACCTTCCATCTTATATAACAGCCCCAGGCTGCGGGCCTGGATCTCGTTCATGGCCACGGTGTTGGCACCGGTATCCACCAGGAACCGGGCCGGCTGACCATTGATGCTGCCGTTGACCTGATATTGATTGCGATCGTTTTTACGGATCACCACCTGGGTCAGGTCCGCCGGCTGGTAGCGCCCACCGATGGCGCTGTGCAGTTTCAGTTCGTGACGCCGGCCATCGATTTCCACCACCGCACGGTGGGCGTTGGCATCAATCAGCGCCACGTTCTGATGACGCCGGCCCTGCTTTAACAGCACCTGCTGACCGTCGATATTGAGTACCGCCGCCCCTTTGAACAGGCCTTCCACCCGCACCTGCCCCATTTCAGCACTGGCGATCCCCGAGCCCCCTATCAGCCCCCCTATCAGCGCCCCAACGCCGATCCACTTCCTTGAGTTCAAGACAAGCTCCTTCACAAATCATGTGTTCTGGTTAAATTGATTGATTAGTGATCAACATTTTACCCCGCCGGGAACCGGGGATCCAGTGGCCCCCTGTCGCCAAGGCCCCGGAGCCGCCGCGCCTGAAATCTCGTGGCGGGCAGCAAAACCACTTTTTTTGGTCTATTACTTGTAATAAGACGCTGCCCTGTCAGGGCCGATAACCTGTTGCCATGAGAGCTGGAAAGCACTGCCATGTCCGCATTTAAAACTCTGCCGTTCAAAGTGAAATTCGTCATGCCCATCGCCTTGCTGGCGCTTCTGTTTATCGCGACAGGCGTGGTGGGGCTGCTGGTCAACCAGTCACTGGCGGAAAAGGCGGTGCAGGTGGGCCAGGGCCACCTGCAGGAGATCAACTATCTGTTACAGGCGGACCGGGACCTGTATCAGGCCCAGGTGGCGGAGCGCAGCATCGCCTTGCTGGCACCGGACAATGGACAGATTGCCACCCTCAAGGCGCAGTATCGGGAAAACATTGACCAGGCCCGGGAACGCATGGGCCGCTTTTTCAATACCGTGCCGGAGCCGGCACTGCAAGCCTACCGGGAGGGTTTCAACCGCGCCTACGAAAGTTGGGTGGCGCTGACCCGGCCGGCGCTGAACAATCCCGGCAGTGCCCGTGACGACAGCCCTCAGGCCCGGGAACAGATCGCTGCCAGTGAGGAGCGGTTCCAGACCATGCGCGGCATTATCAATGAGCTGGAGGAAAAGCACGTGGCGCTAAGTGACGTTATCACCACAAGCATTCAGCAAGAGGCCAGCGACTCCCGCGCCACCATCATAACCATGCTGGGGGTGGGCCTGATCTTTTCCGCCGCCTGCATCCTGCTGATCCCACCCATGGTGGTGAACCCCCTGCGCCTGCTAAGTCAGCGCATGCGGGATATTGCTTCCGGCAAAGGGGATCTGACTGCCCGGCTTGATATCCAGCAGCGGGATGAAATCGGTGTCATCGTCACGGCCTTCAATCAATTGATGGACAAGATGCAGGCCCTGGTGGCCCAGACCAAAGCCATTGCCGAAGACGTGGCTGACCAGACCGAAGCGGCGGCGGAAGATGCCAAGGCCAACCGGGAGGCCAATGAATATCAGCACGAAGCACTGACTCTGGTGGCCACCGCGGTGAACGAAATGGCCTCCGCCATCCATGAAGTAGCACGCAACACCTCTGATGTGGCAGAGGAAGCCAAGTCCGCCAGCGGCCAGTCCGAGCAGGGGCAGAAAGTGGTGTATGAAACCATCCGTCAGATTCAGGCCCTGTCCAAGCAAGTGCAATCGGCGGCGGAACTCATCGCCCATGTGGAGCAAGAGGCGGATAACGTCAACTCGGTAATCGATGTGATTGGCGGGGTGGCCGAGCAAACCAACCTGCTGGCCCTGAACGCCGCCATTGAAGCGGCCCGGGCCGGGGAACAGGGGCGTGGCTTCGCGGTGGTGGCGGACGAGGTACGCACCCTGGCCAGCCGCACCCAGGAATCCACTCAGGACATCCAGCGCATGCTGCAAAACCTGCAACAGGGGGTAAAGGACGCGGTGGCCGCCATGAACAGCAGCCGTGAATCCGCCCGCACCACCGTGACCACCACGGAGGGCGCCGGCGCGGCCCTGGACGATATCAAGGAAGCGGTCACCAATATCAGCAAGATGACCATTCAGATCGCCGCCGCCGCGGAAGAGCAAAGTGAAGTCACCGAGGACATCAACCGCAACCTCACTCAGATTCAGACCTATTCCGACACCAGCAGCGAAATGGCGGAAAAAAACCTGGTCACCAGTCGCGGACTCAACCAGGCTGCGCAGCAGTTACGCAAGTCGGTACGCAATTTCAAAACCGCCTGAGCTGTTCAAGCGGTGAGGGCGCGGACCAGGGATACTTGGTGCGCGCCCTCGCGCCCTCGCGCCCTCACCCCCTCGCCCCCGCACCGGGCCCGCACTTTCACGCCCCGTTCACAACAACGATACTAGAGTCTTCTAATCTGCCAGTATTGGGTATCACCATTGTAACGGGCCGCCGCAGGATGGAGCTGAAGTGAAACGCACGGGCATTCGCAATAAACTGCTGAAGATTTTTCTGGTCCAGATTCTTTTGATCAGCGCGGTGACGATATTCGGGGTGCTGGCGGCCGCCCTTATCACCGAAGAGTTTCTGATTAAACAGGCCCTACAACGGGAGGCCGATTATTTCTGGGAGCGGTGGCGCCGTAATCCGGACAGCACACTCCCGGACACCCTGAACCTCCGTGGCTATCTTACCCACAATGGTGAGCGCGACGATCTGCCCACCTGGCTGGCGAATCTGGAAACCACCGGGGGCCAGCCCAGCATGCGCCGGGTGCAACTGGGGGCGGAACAGCCTATCGTGTACGTTTCCCGCCAGGGGCAATACACCCTCTACCTGGTGTTCGATGAAAAGCAGGTGAGCCGGCTGTCGTTCTTTTTCGGGATTGTGCCCCTGATGCTGGTGTTGCTGGTACTTTACGGGCTGGCTTACATCACGTTTCTGCAGGCCCGCCGGGCACTGTCCCCCATCACTCAACTGGCGCGCCGGGTGGAACAGCACAACCGCAACCCGCAACCCGGTGCCGGCTTGGAGCTGGAGGACCTGCACCAGGACGCGGACGCGGAAACCTTTGTGCTGGTCAATGCGCTGCAGCGGTTCGTGAGCCGGTCCGAGGACTTCGTCAACCGGGAGCGGGATTTCACCCGCTACGCCAGCCACGAATTGCGTACCCCCCTCAGTGTCATCAAAGGCTCCGCCGCCAATCTGGCGCAGGAGCCTCTGAGTCCGCGAGGGCAACGTCAGCTACAGCGCATTCAGAGTACGGTGCTGGATATCGAGGCGCTACTGGAGGCGCTGCTGGCCCTGGCCCGGGAAATCTCCCCGGACGAATTGCAGGAACCGTTGTTGGTTAACGATCTGGCGCAATTGCTGGTGGATCGATTCCAGGAGACCACAGCGCCGGAAGCGGTGACCCTGGCGGTTGAGCATCAGGCGCTGCTGGCAGTGGCCTGTTCTCCCAAACTGGTGCAAATCCTGTTGCAAAACCTGCTGAAAAACGCCCTCGCGTACACCCACCAGGGTCAGGTCAGGGTGACCATTGATGCTAACGGCTTCAGTGTGGAGGACACCGGAATCGGCATCACAGCGCAGCAGATGGAACGCATTTTCGAGCCGTTTTATCGTGGGGATCAGCAGCGTCAACAGGGATTTGGTCTGGGGCTGGCCATTGTCCAGCGCATCTGTAACCGGCTGGGCTGGGGGATCACAGTGGAAAGTGAACCGGGCCGTGGCACCGGATTCCGGGTGGAGGTCAGGGCGCCAGTCTGAAACCCTGTCGCGGCACCGTATGCAGCAACGGCTGGCGGAAAGGTTTGTCGATGGCCTGACGCAATTTGTACAGGTGACTGCGCAGGGTATCGCTGTCCGGGGGCGCGTCACCCCACAGTTCCTGTTCCAGCGCTTCCCGGGTCACCAGCCGTGGTGACTCGCGCATGAGAATTTTAAGAATGCGAAAACCGGTGGGGGACAGCTGGATGGGCTGCCCCCCGCGACAGACTTCCAGGGTGCCGGCATCCAGTTCCAGATCCGCCACCTGCAACCGATTGGCCGCCAGGTCTCCCCGCTGGCGCCGGATCAGGGCCACCAGCCGCGCCACCAGTTCCGGCAGATCGAACGGTTTCACCAGGTAGTCATCAGCCCCCACCTGAAATCCCTGCAGCTTGTCCTCCAACTGATCCCGGGCCGTGAGCATCAGAACCGGGGTATCCCGGCCGGCCTCGCGTCGCAAGCGCTGGCAGACTTCGAAGCCGTCCACACCGGGGAGCATCACGTCTAGGATAATGGCATCGTAGCAATTTTGCGCCGCCAGCTGCAGGGCACTGAGACCGTCACCGGCATAGTCCGCGGCAAACCCCTCTGCCTCCAGAAAGTCGAGGGTGGTGGCCGCCAGCTCCCGATGATCCTCCACCAGCAACACACAGGCGTTTTTTACACGCATTGGGCTTTTCATAGCGTGCCCCCTATCCCATAGAGGCGTGCAGCATTGTCATAGAACAGTTTGCGCCGGTCGCTTTCTGCATAGCCCGCCACCACGGCGGCGTAAAACTCATAAAGCTGTGGCAACGATAACGACACCTTATCCATAGGGAAGTTGGAGGCAAACAGGCAACGCTCCACTCCGAACTGCTGCAGGCCGAACTCGATCAGCGGCCCGGCCTTGTCCAGCAGCTCCTGCAGCCCCGGCGCCCGGCTACGATGTTCAAACCCCCAGCCCAGTACCGGCATAAACAACCCCGACAGTTTGACCATGACATTGGGCTGCTCCGCCAGTGCCTGCAGATGCATCTGCCAGGTACGCAGGGTCACCTGCCGGGCTTCCGCGGTGCGGCCATAGGAGGCAAAGGGCCCGCCTATACCGATGGGAGTCCCCAGATGATTCAGCACAAAGGTCTGTCGCGGAAACGCCTGCGCCAGCTCCAGCAGTTCCGGTAACTGGTGGTGGAACATCCAGGCATCAAAGCTGAGATTATGCGGTGCCAACAGACTCAGACCCGAGCGCCATTGGGGATCCCGGGATAGCTCCGCGCGGGGACAAAAATTCATGATTCCCGGATCGCTATCAAAAGCCAGCATCTGGCGCACCCCCCGAAACCGGGCACTGGCCTGCAGATGCGCCTTGAGCACGGCTTCCGCCCGGGGATGCTGCAGCGGAATCTGCCCCACGATGGCCCCCAGCGCCACCGGCGAATCCTGAAAAATCTCCTCCAGCCAGCGGGTTTCCCCCACCGGCCCCAGCGCTGATTTGTCCTGCCAGTGTGCCTCCACATGCACCACATGGGAAATGGGCAGACGATCGGCGTCCATGCTGTAATGCACGGGCAGATAATCGTATGCCACGTAATCCACCCGCCCCACATAATGCCGGTCGGCCTCTTTGGCGGCCAGCTTCAGAAGGCTTTCGTAAAGACGGGGGTTCCAGCCCAGCAAGCGCTTGGGCCAGGTGAGCACTCGCGGCGTTCGCGCCACATCCCACTGGTGAACGTGAGGATCGACAATTGGAAACTGAAACATCGGGGACCAGCCTTTGCTCTTATTATGGTTTGCTCCCGGCTTCCACCACCACCGCGCAACGCAAGCGGTTCTGACCGAAGTGCAGCATCATTTCGAAGCTGGCCCGGGGGATTGGGAGATAGTGCTTGTCCAGTTGGGAGCCCGCGTCATCCTGATCTATATCCGGATCATTAATATAGACAAAGTCAGCGTCCATATCCACCAGCAGCACCCAGTGGGGGGCCTTGCGACCATCGAAACGATAGGTGCTGATTAATACCAAAAGCAGGGCATTGGCCTCCAGCAAACTGTGCATGCGCACCAGCGAGAGACTGCCATATTCGATGGGTACCCCCTGTTCTTTCAACTTGTCGAGAAAATCCTGATGCACCAGCTCCAGGATCTGCTTTTTACTTTCGCTGCGCACCCCCTCCATAAACAGCGGTCCCCGCTGATTGACGTATACCCGCGCCTGGAAGCCCCGCTTGCGCGCGGCGTAGGCCAGACCGTGGGGCCCACAACCACCATGCCCCGAGGTCATGAATATGGTGGTGGCCTCACGCCAGATCTGCAGCTCCTCCCGTTGATCGCAGACCACATCTTCCTGCAGATCGTGCATCGCCATCAATAAGGAAGCCGCGCCACAGGTGAATTCCGTGGTCTGCGCATAGTAGTCCACCCGCTCTTCCGGATCGGAAAGATGCTCCTCCACCCGCTCCCGGGGGATAATCCGTTTGTGAAACCGCAGGGCGTCGCTGTGATCCTCGTAATAATCCGGGTAGCGACCGAATTGTCGATATCCCATGGTCTGATACAGGCGGATGGCCGCTTGATTGTCGCCACGCACCTCCAGCCGCATAAACATCCGGCCGCGCTCAGCGGCGATTTGCTCGGCCTCGGTCAACAGTTTACGGCCCAGCCCCAGACCATGGGCCTCCGGTGCCACCGCAATGGAATACAGTCGCGCCAGGCTGGTGCCCCGGCGCAGAAACACCAGTACATAACCCACCACCTCGGCGTCACGTTCCGCCACCAGAAACAAATTATGGTCCTGCTGCAACTGGTGGCGGAAGCTGCGCTTACTGAGCCGGTCAGCGTCAAAACAGCGTTGCTCCAGGTTGACCAGGGCATTCAGATCATGCTGTCCGGCAGAGCGAAACCTCAGCGCCGGCTCAGCCATGCATCAAACCCTGCACCGCCAGTTGAATCACCTGGCGACCCCGAAACAGCACCAGGCTTTGCCATTGAGGCTCGGCCGGGTAGAACATCTGTTTCAGTTGCTCCCGGACCTGCTCTGCGCGGGGATCGGTAAATGGCTCCTGACCGGGACGGCGGACACTGTGATCCTCCCGCAAACAGCGCATTAATTCGCTGATCGGGTAAGTGCCGAACTCCAGCGTCACGTAACAGCTGTGCGGCCCCATCCGCTGATGAAAGGCGAAATCCAGCAACCCGGTTTTCGGCACCGAACAGGAGGCGCCGGATTCAGGCACGGTCACGGCGTCGCCGTACCAGCGGCGGGCTGCCTCCATCCCTGGGGAATCCGGACTGTGATCACAGATAATCTCGCCGTGGCCGTAAGGCCCCAGACCGGTATGCAGGTCCACCACCGCCAACGCCCGGTTGCCGCAGTCCAGCTCCGCCAGCAGGATTTCCATATTGGCCCGGGCCTGACATTCCGCAAGCCCGCCATAGAACAGGCCATCGGCAAACTCATACTGGCCGCCACTGACCGCCAGCTCAAACTGATACTGCCCATGCTCGGCCAGGTAAGCCGCCAGCTGCGGATCCGCCGGGTCGGGCATGCCCTGCTCGGGCACCAGGGCACGGGCCAGTTGCCGATAGCCGGGGTTGTCCGGCGGCGGCTGTGAAAAGTCGACAAAATTACGGTTGATATCAATACCCTGCTCATCCACCCGCCGACACCAGGCAAAACCCCAGGGGTTCACCGCATGCACCAGCACCACCGCCAGCCCCTGGGGCAACATCACCTGGCCACTGGCCAGGCGCCGCACCAGATCCTGCTGAATGGCAGAACCGGAAAAGCCCTCCACCCCGTGGACGGCGGAAAGCAACACCAACACCTGATCGGCATCGCCGTCCCCGATCCAGACCCGCTGGGTGGCCAGGGGCTCTCCGTCGGGGCCCAAGCCCTCGTAGGGCAGGGTACGCAGTCGGGAGGCGTGTCCCAAGGCCGCCAGAGCGCCCAGAAAACCCTGCTCCGCGTCCCGATAAGTATCGGAAAAGACCGACAATTCCCGATGGGAAAACAGCGGTGACAACATACAGGAACCTCTGACTGATCACGGATCTTCAAGCCTAACGCCGCCCCCGTTTTTTTGCCAGCGACGGGCTGCAAATTTAACCCGCCGAAGACTTGTATTTGGCCCCGCTTAAATCCAATATTTGGCAGGAGACGGCGCCCGGAAACGCCCCCCATGTTCAACCATCAGCAGCCATAGAAGGCATCCATGTCACAACTACTTGTGGTGGTCGATTCCCTCAAGGATTGGGCCCCGTATTTTCCCGCCGAGGATGTCATCACCTTTGATGATTACCTGGCCCGGCCGGATGGCAGTCGCAAAACCCGCACCCGGGTGATCAATCTCTGCCGCAGCTATAAGTACCTGTCCAAAGGCTATTACTGCTCCCTGCTGGGAGAGGCCCGGGACCACCATGTGATCCCCTCGCTGCGGGTGATCAACGACCTCAACCAGAAATCCCTGTATACACTGCATCTGGATGAATTACAGGACTTGCCCGCGGACATTGTTGCCGACAACGGGCGTGACAAAGAATTCACCTTTATCACTTATTTTGGCGCCACCGGCCATCCGGAACTGCAGTCCCTGGCCAAGGACCTGTTCGAGAAACTGCCCTGCCCGATTCTCAAGGTCAGCCTGCGCTGCACCGATCGCTGGCAGATTTCAGCGCTGCAATCCCTGTCGCCCCATCATCTGAAAACCGATGCCCAGCAAACGGAATTTGCCGAGGCCCTGGATCGTTTCAGTCACAAAATCTGGCGCTCTCCCAAGGCCCGCAAACAATACCGTTACGACCTGGCCATACTCACCAATCCGGAAGAGAAACTGCCCCCCAGTGACGCCAAGGCCATCAAACGGTTTATCAAAGCCGGTAATAAACTGGGAATCGATGTGGATGTGATTGAACGCAAGGATTACGTACGACTGGCGGAATACGACGCCCTGTTTATCCGCGAGACCACCGCCATCGATCACCATACGTTTCGCTTTGCCAAGAAAGCCGAGGCCGAGGGCATGGTGGTGATCGACGACTCCACCTCCATTCTGCGCTGTTGCAATAAGGTCTATCTCACCGACCTGTTCAACGTCAACAAGGTGCCAGCCCCCAAGACCTATATTCTCAGCAAGCAGGATAAAGTGGCGCTGCAGCAGGCGATGGAGGACATTGGCTTTCCCATTGTGCTGAAGATTCCCGACGGGGCGTTTTCCCGCGGCGTATTCAAGGTGAACCACGCGGAAGAATTCGAGGCCCGGGTCACGGCACTGTTTCGCCAGTCGGCATTGGTTCTGGCCCAGGAGTTTCTGTACACGGATTTCGACTGGCGCATTGGCGTACTCAATCACAAGCCCCTGTATGCCTGCCGTTATTACATGGCCAAAGACCATTGGCAGATCTACAACCACGGTTCCGGCAACGGCCGTTTCAGCAGTGGCGGCTATGAAACCATGCCCACCTACGAAGTCCCCAAACCGGTGCTGGATGCCGCCCTGAAAGCCACCCGACCGATCGGTAACAGCCTGTATGGGGTGGATATCAAACAGTCCGGCAAGCGGGCCATGGTCATCGAGGTTAACGACAACCCCAGCATTGAGTCCGGGGTGGAGGATCAGTTCCTGGAGCTGCAGCTGTACGAACAAATCATGCAGGAATTTATCAACCGGATCGAGGCCCGCCGCGCCCACCGCCCCTGAGACCCCGGACGGGGGTTTGACAAACCCCCGCCGCCCCGGCTTTACTGGGCCAAAACATAACAAGAGCGGCTATGAACTATTCCCCCCGGCAGTGGAAAAACATCGGCACCACCCGGCGCCTGTTGGGTCACAATATTTTCACCCTGGACAGCGGCGCGCCTCCCGATGCCCCCCGCGCAGGCGAGCCTCCTACCCTGTTATTGCTGCATGGCTACCCCACCTCCAGCTGGGACTGGGAGGCCATCTGGCCAGAACTCTGTACCCGCTTTCGGGTGGTGGCGCTGGATTTTCTGGGTTTTGGTTTCTCGGAAAAACCCTACCCCTACGATTATCAGATCCGGGAGCAGGCGGACCTGGTGGAGGCGCTGGTGGCGGATCTGGGGCTGACCCGGTTTCATGTGCTGGCCCACGATTACGGCGATACCGTGGCTCAGGAACTGCTGGCCCGGCAAAACGAGCTGGCCACTCCCCAATGGCTGACGCTGTGCCTGTTGAACGGTGGCCTGTTTCCGGAAACCCATCGCCCCCGACTCACCCAAAGATTACTGGCCTCGCCCCTGGGGCCTTTTATCGCCAAACGCATGACCCCGCAACGATTACACAACACCCTGGCCGCCATCTTCGGCCCCGATTCCCAACCGACCTCCGACCTGGTGGCGGGTTACTGGGAGCTGATCAATTACAATAACGGCCGTCTGGCCCTGCACAAACTGATCGACTACATGGCCCAACGTCGTGCGCACCGGGAGCGCTGGGTGCAGGCGCTGGCCCAAAGCCCGATTCCCATCGGCCTGATCAACGGCGCCCGGGACCCCATCTCCGGCGCCCACATGGTGGCCCGCTACAAAGAGGTGGTGGGCCACCCCCTGATGATCATGTCGCTGGAAGACATCGGCCATTATCCGCAGTGGGAAGCACCGGACCAGGTGCTGGCCGCCTATCTGCAGTTCGTGCAGGCGGTGATGGCACCGGAGGTCCCCGGCAACTATGTCTGTAACCTAGACACCGCGCCCAGCCCTGGCCAGTGACCCCGGACTGGGGTTGAATGGATAGACCCCTAATGGCGTGGAGACCGGCAATGGCAATCCATCTATCCGACCTGACCGCAAAGCAGCCGCTTAAAAAAGTGATCATCCAGTCGCTGCACTGCCAGCTGTATCAGCTGCTGGTGGAATGCGATGGCGAAGAGCAACCGGTGTACGATCGCAAAGGGCGCCTGGTACGCCACAGTAACCGGTTGGGTTTGCAGGCGTTGTTCGAAAACCTGGAGGTTGAAGAGTTAGTGCTGCGCCAGCTGAGTGCCTACGACGAAATGGTGGGCCAGCCTCCCCGGGAAGGGGACAATTGTCTGGAGATTCCGTTAGGAAAAACCGACATGGCTATCGCTCCCAGGGGTTTGTTGCGGCAATTGGGTGGGAAGCGATAGGTATTCGCCCCATCCATGTTTTGGCTGGGCGCATACAGCCATCCGGGTAATCATATTTATGGATAAGCATTGCGCTTGGCAGCAAACGACATCCCAATTCAGCCAACCTCCGGCAACACCTCAAACCCCGGTCGCGCCAGATAAAACCCTTGAAACAATTCCACCCCCATGCCCCGCAGGGTTTCAATCTCGGCCCGGCTTTCCACCCCCTCAGCCACCACCTGAATACCCAAGTCCCGGCACATGGCCACGGTATGGCGCAGAATTACCTGACGCGCCAGATCCTGATCAGCGTCGCGCACCAGATCCATATCAATTTTGACAAAGTCCGTGCGCACGCCCGCCAGTAATGACAGACCGGCGAACCCGGAACCGAAGTCATCGATGGCGGTTTTAAAACCCCGCTCTTTGTAGCAGTCGATGATGGACACCAGATGATCCATATCCTGAACCTGCTCGGTTTCAGTGAACTCAAAAATAATTCTGTCCACCGGGAAATTCCACTGCGCCGCCGCCTGCAGGGTCGTGCGCAGGCACACCTCCGGCTTGTACACCGCATTAGGCATAAAGTTGATACTGACGTAACAGTCCACCCCCAAGCGCGCCGCCAGTTCGATGGCCTTCACCCGACAGGTCTGATCAAAGCGGTAACGATTGCCCTCATTGACGTGGGCGAACACAGAACCGGCGGACTCCCCCGCCGGACCCCGGCACAAGGCCTCATAGGCAAAGACGGTATTGGTGGCCACGTTGACGATGGGCTGGAATGCCATGCTGAAATCGAATCCCAGCACACCGGCTCCCTGGCACTCGTTGCAACCCAGCTCGCGGAAATCCGGCTGTGGTCTCATGCTGTTACTCCCTTACTGCCCGAAAATGTCTCAGTATTTTCAGTATAGGCAAGAACGGGCTATAGCAAAACCGGCAGCTGGAGCAGGCCGTGCAATACCAGGCAGGCCAGAATCCCCGCCAGAATGTCGTCCACCATGATGCCTGCACCGCCCTGCAGGTTGCGGTCAAGATAGCGAATGGGCCAGGGCTTCCAGATATCAAACCAGCGAAACAACAGGAACCCCAACACCAGGCTGTACCAGGACAGGGGCACCAGAAACATGGTGATCCAGAAGCCCACGAATTCATCCCAAACGATGCCGGCGTGATCGTGCACCCGCCAGTCGCGGGAAGTTTTACCGCAGATATAGAGGCCAGCCACCGCTGTTACCAACAGAAATAGTAAATAGCCCCAGGGGGCGAGCAGGCTCAAAGGCAGGTAGAACGGCACCGCCGCCAGCGTGCCCCAGGTGCCCGGCGCGACCGGGGCGGCACCGCTGCCCAGGCCCACCGCCAGAAAGTGCACCGGATGGCGAAAGCTGCTGGAAGGTACGCGGTTCATGGGCAGCCCTTAAAAGTGTTGATAACCGCTGGCGGTCAGCGGCTCACCGGCGCTGGTTACCAGACCGGGTTCGGCGGAGACCTCACCAATGCGGGTCAGGGGCAGATCCAGGGTTACCGCCAACGCCTGTAGCGCCTCCCGCTGCGACGGCGGAGCGCTAAAGCACAGCTCGTAATCGTCACCCCCGGTGATCGCCGCTTCCAGCGGCAGCTCCGATACGGCCGGGATCGTGGCCAGATCCAGCCTGGCGCCACAGCCGCTGGCTGCCAGCACATGATTCAGGTCCGCCAGCAAACCATCAGATATGTCGATACAGGCATGGGCTTTGTCCCGCAGGGCCAGCCCCAGTGCCACCCGGGGCCGGGGTCGGTTCAGCCGCTGCAACAAAGCGGGCGGACATCGATCCGGCCGGCCCTCCAGCACCCATTGCAACGCCGCTGCGGCAGCCCCCACCTGGCCGGACACATAGAGGTCATCCCCGGCCCGGGCCCCGCGCCGGCACAGCGCCTGACCTGCGGGCACCAGACCCATCACCTGCACGCTGATGGTCAGGGGTCCGGAGGTGGTGTCACCGCCCACCAGACAGATGGGTTCGGCTGCAATCAGCGCCTCCATGCCGGCGCAGAACTGCCGCAGCCAGGCTTCCATTCCCGCTGAGGCCTGACGCGGCAGGGTCAGGCACAGAGTAAACCAGGCTGGCTGGGCACCCATGGCCGCCAGATCGCTGAGATTTACCGCCAGCGCTTTGTAACCGATGTCCGCCGGCGGGGTGTTAAACGGAAAGTGGACCCCGGCCGCCAGGGTGTCCGCCGCCACCACCAGCTGCTGTCCTGGCGGCACCGTCAGTAGTGCCCCGTCGTCACCGATGCCCAACACCGGAGGCAGTCCGCCGTCGCGTCTGGTCAGCGCATCCCGGCTGGTCGCCTCCAGGCGCTTGAATACCGAGTCGATCAGGGCGAATTCATTCACCGGGAATCTCGCTCGGCCCTCTCCGCCACCCGTAACCGCTGGGCCACCTTGTCCAGCACACCGTTGACGTATTTGTGACTTTCGGTGGCGCCGAAGTACTTGGCCAGCTCAATGCCTTCATTAATGGCCACCCGATAGGGTACATCCAGGCGCTTACTGAGTTCGTAGGTGCCGATGCGCAGAATGGCCAGCTCCACCCGGTCCAGATCCTTGATACCGCGATCCAGGTATTGCGCAAAGCTGTTGTCCAGCTCGGTAACACACTTGGGAATTTCATGCAGCAGCTCATGAAAGTAGTCCACGTCGGTTTTGCGCATGTCGTTGTCCACCCGAAACTGGGCCTCGATGTCCCCCAGATTGGCGCCGGTCATCTGCCACTGGTACAACGCCTGCACCGTGAAACGACGGGCCTTGCGGCGGGCGGCGGGAGAGGGTTTGGCTGAGCCGGTAGTCATGAGATGTCCTGCTTCTGTATCAGAGGTTGCGCAACAGGCTGACCATTTCCAGGGCCCCCAGGGCCGCTTCCGCGCCCTTGTTGCCTGCCTTGGTGCCGGAGCGTTCAATGGCCTGCTCGATGGTGTCCGTGGTGAGCACGCCGAAGGCCACCGGCAGATTGCTGTCCAGCATGACGCTGGCCACGCCCTTGGTGCATTCACCGGCCACGTAATCGAAGTGCGGCGTACCACCACGAATCACCGCCCCCAGGGCAATAATCGCATCGGGTTTGCGTTTGCTGGCCACCTGCTTCACCGCCAGCGGCAGTTCAAAGGCGCCGGGCACCCGGATCACTTCAATGTTGTTCTCCGCCACCCCATGGCGGGTGAGCGCATCGATGGCGCCACTGAGCAGGCTCTCCACCACAAAACTGTTAAAGCGCGCCACCACGATGGAGAACCTGGCGTCCGAGGCGCGAAAATCACCTTCCACTACGGTTACGTTTGTCATGTCATTACCTTTTGCTTTTCGTTAATCGCCGATTGCCTAATTACCTGGATGAGCACCTGAATGAGCACCTGGATGAGCACCTGGATGCCGGTTCGACCTCAGTCCGCCACATCAGCGTCGATGTATTCCACGATCTCCAGATCAAAACCGGACAGCGCATTGAAGCGCATGGGGGAACTCAGCAGTCGCATTTTACTCAGCCCCAGGTCCCGCAGAATCTGAGAGCCGGTGCCGATGGTGCGATAAATACCGGTACCGTCGCCAGTGGTGGGACGGGCCGGCTGGCGACCGGAGAAAAATCCGTCCACCAGATCATCAATGGGATGACGCTCGAAGGAATCCCCCAGCAACAGAATCACCCCGGGCTCCTCATTACCGCCCAGAAAACTGAGGGCCCGGGTCAGGCTCCAGCCGCTGGATTTTTCCTTCACCACCAGCAACAGATCCCGCAACGGATCCGCCACGTGGACCCGCACCAATGGCGCCGCCACCGCTTCCACATCGCCTTTGACCAGGGCGAGATGGGTCTGATGATCAATCAGATCCCGGTACAGATACAGACCGAATTCCCCGTACTGAGTGGGCAGGGTTTCCTGCCGCACCCGTTCCACGGTGCGTTCATTCACCGTGCGATAATGAATCAGATCGGCGATGGTGCCAATTTTCAGATTGTGTTCCTGGGCAAACTTTTCCAGATCCGGGCGCCGGGCCATGGTGCCATCTTCATTGATGATCTCCACAATCACCGAGGATGGCTCCAGTCCCGCCAGCCGCGCCAGATCGCAGCCCGCCTCGGTGTGGCCGGCCCGCCGCAACACGCCGCCGGGCTGCGCCATAATAGGGAACACATGACCGGGTTGCACGATATCGCTGGGCTTGGCGTCCCGCGCCACCGCCGCCTGCACGGTACGGGCCCGGTCGGCGGCGGAAATACCCGTGGTCACCCCTTCGGCCGCCTCAATGGAGAGGGTAAAGTTAGTGCCGAACTGTGAGCCGTTGGCGCCGCTCACCATCAGCGGCAGGTTCAGTTGCTGGCAGCGCTCCCGGGTCATGGTGATACACACCAGGCCGCGGGCGTGTTTGATCATAAAGTTGATGTCCTCGGGCCGCACCATGGAGGAGGCAATCACCAGGTCTCCCTCGTTCTCCCGGTCCTCGTCGTCCATCAGAATCACCATCCGGCCGTGGCGGATATCTTCGATCAGTTCTTCTACCGTGTTCAGTTGCATAAATCTGCCTTACTTTAAATAACCGTTTTGCGCCAGGAAACTCATGGTGATGCCGCTCTCCGCTCCGGGTTCCGCTGCCTTGTCCCCCAGCAACAGTCGCTCCAGATAGCGGGCGATCACATCCACTTCCAGGTTGACTTTCACCCCCGGGCGCCACTGCCCAACCGTGGTTTCCTGTTCCGTATGGGGCACGATATTGAGATCGAACTCCGCCCCATGCACCGCATTCACCGTGAGGCTGATGCCATCCACACAAATGGAGCCCTTGTGGGCGATATAGCGGGCCAGCTCATCCGGGGCCCGCAGCCGGAAGTGAATGGAGCGGGCGTCCGCCTCCAGGGACAGAATCTCCCCCAGGCCGTCGACGTGACCGGAGACCAGATGCCCACCCAGACGGGTCTGGGGAGTGAGAGCTTTCTCCAGATTCACCGGCGAGTTGGTCTGCAGTTGATTAAAGCTGGTGTGGGTCAGGGTCTCCACCGACACATCCGCCCAAAACCCGTCCCCGGGCAGTTCCACCACCGTCAGGCACACGCCGTTGACGGCGATACTGTCCCCCAGTTTCACATCGGACAGATCCAGCTTGCCGGTGCGAATCCGCAGCCGCTTGTCGCCGCCCCGGGGTTCCATATTGGCGATGGTGCCGACGGCTTCGATAATGCCGGTAAACATAATCAGGGCCTCCAGTCGAATGTCATGCGAATATCCTGGCCGATAGCGCGCAGGTCCGTGAGCTCCAGGGCCCGGGATTCATGCATATGGTGTAACGGGAAATCCAGTACCGGGCGGGCACTGCTGCCCATCAGTTTGGGCGCCATATAACAGACCCAGCGTTGCGCCAGTTCCTGCTGCAGAAAGGCCCCGGCCACCACGGCCCCGGCTTCCACCAGCACTTCGTTCACTTCCCGCGCCGCCAGTTCCCGCAATAACGCCTGCAGGTCCACCCGGCCGTTGGCACCGGGCAGCACCAGCACCTCGGCGCCAGCCGCCGCCAAAGCCTGCGCCCTGGGCTCATCCCGCACCGCCCCCACAATCAGGGTGGCACCGGGCTGCCGCAGCAGGCCGGCGTCCACTGGGGTCCGTAATTGCGAATCCAGCACCACCCGCAGAGGCTGCACCGGTGCATGGTCGGGGGGCCAGCTCCAGCCGGCATGGGGGTGATCCCCGCCAAGGGGCTGGGGCCACAACGCCGGGCGCACAGTGAGGGCCGGATTATCCGCCAGCACCGTCTCCACTCCGGTGATAATGGCCTCCACCCGGGCCCGCAGACGCTGCACGTCGGCCCGGGCCTGGGGGCCGGTAATCCACTGGCTTTCGCCACTGGCCATGGCGGTGCGACCATCGGCGCTCATGGCGGATTTCACCATCACCCAGGGCAGGCCCAGGGTCATGCGGCGATTGAAACCGGGGTTAATCTGCCGTGCCTGCACTTCCAGCAAGCCACAGGCGGTGGTGATGCCGGCGGCCTGCAGCAAACGGTGCCCGCCGCCGGCGACCTGGGGATTGGGGTCTTCCATGGCACTGATCACCCGGGCCACGCCGGCCTCGATCAACGCCTCGGCACAGGGGGGTGTTTTGCCATGATGACTGCAGGGTTCCAGGGAGACGTAAGCGGTGGCCCCCCGGGCCGCGGCGCCGGCTTCATGTAGCGCCAACACCTCCGCATGGCCCTCGCCAGCCCGCTGATGCCAGCCCCGGCCTACCACCTGACCATCCTTCACCAGCACACAGCCCACCCGGGGATTGGGATGGGTGGTATACAGGCCACGCCAGGCCAGGGCGATTGCCTCGGCCATAAACTGGTGATCGGCGCTGGTAAAGAGCGTTGCGGACATGAAACCTGGCCACTGACTGAAAAATTTCGGCCGCACAGTATACCACAGGCGGCCGGGCACTAATGCGTAACTTCTATAGCTATAGCGCTTATTTGACGGAGTTTATCTTGCCGTTGCGCTGCAGCCGGGCGATCTCGTCGGAGAACTGGCTGATATCCTGAAAATCCCGATACACCGAGGCGAACCGCACATAAGCCACCTGATCCAGATCCCGCAGCGCATCCATCACCTCCTCCCCCACGGCCCGGGAGGACAACTCACGCTCGCCACTGGCCCGCAGGTTATGGCAGATCTTGTTAATGGCGGCCTCCACCTGCTCCACCGCCACCGGCCGCTTCTCCAGCGCCCGCTGAATCCCGCTGCGCAGCTTGTGTTCGTCGAACGGCTCACGGGTACCGTCGGATTTGACGATCTTGGGCATCAGCAACTCGGCGGATTCATAGGTGGTAAAGCGCTCGTTACAGGCCAGGCATTCCCGCCGGCGCCGTACCTGATTGCCTTCCGCCACCAGGCGCGAATCGATGACCTTAGTCTCATCGGCATTACAAAATGGGCAGTGCATGAGGTGTTCCCGTGACCCTGATGTAAAGTGGTCGAATCATACCGTAAATTGGCGCCGGTATCCTACTCAATTGGCAGCGCCGTGTTATCCACCACCTTACGCATCACAAAGCTGGAATGCACACCGGACACCCCCTCGATGCGGGTGAGCTTGCCCAATAGGAAACTTTGAAAGTGGTCCATATCCCGCACCACCACCTTGAGGATGTAATCCGCACTCTGCCCGGTGATCAGATAACAGGACTGCACCTCCGGGAAACCCGCTACCTGGCCCTCGAAATTGGCAAACCGCTCCGGGGTGTGTTTGTCCATGGCGATCTGAATCAGCGCGGTCAGTTTCAGGCCCAGCTTGTCGGCATCCACCAGCGTGACATAGCGGTCAATGACCCCGTCCTCCTCCAGCTGCCGCACCCGCCGCAGACAGGGTGAAGGCGACAACCCGATGCGCTCCGCCAGCTCCTGATTGCTGATGCGGCCATCGGCCTGCAGCTCCTCCAAAATACGGCGATCGTACTTATCCATTGCGGCCTCCCCCAATAAAAAACAATATTATGCCATTTTTTTCTTATTTAATGGAATAATATTAAACCATTGCCGCAAAATAATGGCATATTCGCAATCAAATTCTGCAGGGCCTGCCATACACTGTACAACATCAGGTCGCCGCCTGACTCCGCCGCCGGTCAATCGCCCACCAGGCCCCCCGCCGGCAACGGAACCCCTGCTCACAAGGCAGCGGACTGGCCAGGTTACCCCACCCCCGGCCCAGGCAGGAGCACTTGAGGAGCACTTGGACAGGTACGTCGATAGCGAGGCGCTTTCGACAAGTGGTGCCACAAGACCTCCACGAGCATCGCAGGACCAGCCCGGGGGCAGTTTTTTCAGGACGTCAGCGGCCATGGACGGCCGCTGTCGAGCGCACAGGGATGTGCTTGTAGCGTGCCTGAAAAAACTGCCCCCGGGCTGGTGCGAGAAGCGCAGTCCTCCGGTGCCGGCTCAGCGCTGAAGCCCAGACCGCGCCGCAAAACCAACACCTAACCACCGCAACACGGAGCCCACAATGTCCTTCAACCACCGCAAATATCAACCCTATTTGCCCCTTCAACTGATCGACCGCACCTGGCCGAATCAGGTGATCAGCCAGGCCCCCACCTGGTGCAGTGTGGATCTGCGGGACGGTAACCAGGCCCTGATCGACCCCATGACCGTGGCGGAGAAAAAACGCCTGTTCGCCCTGCTGGTGAAAGTGGGCTTCAAACAAATCGAAGTGGGCTTCCCCGCCGCCTCCCAGCCGGATTTTGATTTCGTGCGCGCCATTATCGAAGAAGGCATGGTGCCGGATGACGTGGCCATTCAGGTACTGACCCAGGCCCGGCCGGAACTGATTCAACGCTCGTTCGAGGCGTTAAAAGGCGCCAAAAAAGCCATTGTGCACCTGTATAACTCCACCTCGCCGGTGCAGCGGGAACAGGTGTTCGGCCAGGACAAAACCGGCATTATCAATATCGCCGTGGAAGGGGCCCGCCAGGTACAGGCCGAGGCAAAAAAGCATCCGCACACCCAGTGGCAGTTCCAGTATTCCCCGGAAAGCTACAGCGGCACCGAGCCGGACTTCGCGGTGGACGTGTGCAACGCCGTGATCGATGTGTGGCAGCCGGACGCCAGCCACCCGGTGATCATCAACCTGCCCGCCACCGTGGAAATGACCACCCCCAATGTGTATGCGGACCAGATTGAGCACTTCTGCCGTCATGTGCACCGGCGCGAACATGTGGTGGTGTCCCTGCATACCCATAATGACCGCGGCTGCGCGGTGGCGGCGGCGGAACTGGGGGTCATGGCCGGCGCCGACCGGGTGGAGGGCACCCTGCTGGGCAATGGCGAGCGTACCGGCAATATGGACATTGTCACCATGGCCATGAACCTGTACAGCCGGGGGGTGGATCCGCAGCTGGACCTGTCGGCCATGGACGAGATTATTGCCACCGTGCAGGACGTCACCAAAATCAACCTGCATCCGCGCCACCCCTATGCCGGTGACCTGGTGTACACCGCCTTCTCCGGCAGTCATCAGGACGCCATCCGCAAATGCCTGAGCAACCGCGACCCCGCCGCGCCCTGGGAGGTGGCCTATCTGCCCATCGATCCGGCGGATCTGGGCCGCAGCTACGAAGCGGTGGTGCGCATCAACAGCCAGTCCGGTAAGGGCGGCGTGGCCTTTGTACTGGAAAAGAACCACGGTCTGGTGATTCCCCGCTGGATGCAGATTGCCCTGAGCCGGGTGGTGCAACAGGATGCGGAACAATCCTCCCGGGAGATCTCCTCGCAGCGGATCTGGGAGCTGTTCCAGCAGCACTTTATGGCGCAAACACCCATGGCGGTGAAATCCTATCGTCTGGAACACGTGGAGAACGAACAGATTCAATTCGTGGTGGAACAACAGGGGGAACGGGTGACCATCGACGCCATCGGCAACGGCGCCCTTTCCGCCTTCTGCAACGGGCTGAACCAGCACTTTGGCCTGCAACTGGATGTGCTGGACTATGAAGAGCACAGCCTGCAGCACTCCTCGGACAGCCAGGCGGCGGCCATGGTGCAGGTGAACTGCCTGGGCAACCGCTATCAGGGGGCCGCCATCCATGAAGATACCCTGCTGGCCTCCATGAACGCCATCGTGGCGGCGGCCAACGCGGCCCTGGTGCAGCGCCAGACCCAAGTGGCTTGAGCAAAATTTAACCTTATGAATTTTAAGCTTTAATTAAGATTCTTCTGATTTAATCGGCGGTGCATTCAAACCACAAGGATTGGACCATGAAGACCACCGCCTATTCTCTGGCCGCTGTGGCGGCCTTCTGTATCAGCATGAACGGGCAGGCCGCCAACTGGCAGGCCCTCCCCGATACCGCCCCCGCGCCGCAAGACAACCCCACCACCGCAGCCAAGGTGGAACTGGGGAAAATGCTCTATTTCGATCCCCGTCTGTCTTCCACCGGTACCGTGTCCTGCTTTTCCTGCCACAATGTGATGGAAGGTGGCGATGATCACCGCCCCATTTCCCTGGGGGTACACAGTCAGGCCGGCGGCCGCAATGCCCCCACCGTGTGGAATGCGGCGTTCCTCTCCGTGCAATTCTGGGACGGTCGCGCCGACAGCCTGGAGGACCAGGCCAAGGGCCCCATTACCAATCCCATCGAAATGGGCATGGCCAATCTGGATATGGCGGTGGAACGCATTCAGCGGATCGCGGAGTACCGCCCCTACTTTGAGCAGGCCTTCGGCCCCAAGGTCGCCATTGATGAGGACAGCATTGCCAAAGCCATTGCCGCCTATGAGCGCACCCTGATCACCCCCAACAGCGCCTATGATCGTTTCGTAAAAGGGGATAACAAGGCCCTTAACGCCGCTCAGCAACGGGGCATGCAGGCGTTCAACGATGTGGGTTGTACCCAATGCCATTCCGGTGCCAACTTCAGTGGTCCGAACTTACCCGTGGGTCAGGGTTTTTTCATGAAATTCCCCACCTATGCCGACACCGCTTACGTGGAAAAGTATCAGTTGCAGGCGGACAAGGGCCGTGGCGAGGTCACCGGCAAAACCCAGGACAATCACCTGTGGCGGGTGCCCACCCTGCGCAACCTCACCTATACCGCCCCCTATTTTCATAACGGCAGTGTGAAATCCCTGCCCGAAGCGGTGCGGGTGATGGGCGCCACCCAGCTGAACAAAAAGCTCAGTGACCAGCAGGTGAATGATATTGTGGCTTTCCTGCAATCACTGACCGGGCCGTTCCCGGAGCAGACCATGCCACGGCTGCCGCCCACACCGGGGGACATGCTCTAAGCTGACTGGCGGCCACAAAACTGGCGGCCACAAAAAAAGGCGCTCTGTTTGAGCGCCTTTTGCATAACGTTTCCAGGGGGCAGGGAAAGAATCAAGCGGCATAAACCGGGTGCTTGGCGCACACCGCCTTCACCTTCTCCCGCACCTGGGCGATCAACTCTTCATTGTCCATATCCGCCAGGATATCGCACATCCAGCCCGCCAGTTCTTTCACTTCCGCCTCGCCAAATCCGCGCCGGGTCACCGCCGGGGTACCGATGCGCAGACCGCTGGTAACAAAGGGCGAGCGGGGATCGTTGGGTACCGCGTTTTTGTTAACGGTGATAAAGGCCCGGCCCAGGGCAGCATCGGCGTCCTTACCGGTGATATCCTGTTTAATCAGGGACAGCAGGAATAGATGATTGTCAGTGCCGCCGGAAATCACATCGTAGCCGCGTTCGATAAACACCCCGGCCATGGCCTGGGCGTTTTTGATCACCTGCTGCTGGTAGGCTTTGAAGTCGTCGCTCATGGCCTCCTTGAAGCATACCGCCTTGGCGGCAATCACATGCATCAGCGGGCCACCCTGGCCACCGGGGAATACCGCGGAATTGAATTTCTTCTCCAGCTCTTCATTCTTCCGGGCCAGGATCAGACCGCCCCGGGGACCCGCCAGGGTCTTGTGGGTGGTGGTGGTCACCACATCCGCAATCTGCACCGGGCTGGGATAAACACCGGCGGCCACCAGGCCGGCCACGTGGGCCATGTCCACCATCAGATAGGCACCTACTTCATCGGCGATGTCGCGGAATTTCTGCCAGTCCACCACCCGGGAATAGGCGGAAAAGCCCGCCAGGATCATCTTCGGCTTGTGCTCCCGGGCCAGTTGCGCCACCTGATCGTAGTCGATCTCGCCGGTGTCATGGTTGAGGCCGTATTGCACCGCGTGGTACAGCTTGCCGGAGAAATTCACCTTGGCGCCATGGGTGAGGTGGCCGCCCTCGGCCAGGCTCATGCCCAGCACGGTGTCCCCGGCATTCAACAAAGCCATATACACCGCGGCGTTGGCCTGGGAACCGGAATGGGGCTGGACGTTGGCGTAGTCGGCGCCGAACAGTTGTTTGGCCCGCTCGATGGCCAGCTCCTCGGCCTTGTCCACGTACTCGCAACCACCATAGTAACGCTTGTGGGGATAGCCTTCGGCGTATTTATTGGTGAGCACCGAGCCCTGAGCCTGCAGCACGCGGGGGCTGGTGTAGTTTTCCGAGGCGATCAGCTCAATGTGCTGTTCCTGGCGCTGTTTCTCAGCCTCCATGGCTTCCCAGAGTTCGGGGTCAAAATCGGCAATATTCATATCGGCTGAAAACATGGTCTCTCCCGCGTTTGGCTCACTGACTGCATCAATAAGGATGGCCCGACCTCCCGGTCACCACCCCGGCGGCCGCTGGTTCGACCACCTGAAATGAGGCGGGTATTGTACATAAATCGCCGGGCAACGGCACATGAAACTGGCGCGGGTGTCCATCAATTTTCCTCATGTCAGCCTAATTCATTTAGTGTCCTTTGGCAGGTTTCGCACGTGCAGATCCAGCTGCGGAAAGGCGATCTCAATACCCGCCTCGCGGAAGCGCCGGTCGATCTCCATATGCAGGCTGTGAATCAACGCCAGACGACGGCCGAATTCCGCCACAAACACCCGCAACTCGAAATCCAGGGAGCTGCTGCCAAAAGCCAGGAAGAAGGCGGTGGGGGGCGGATCTTTCAGCACATCGCCGTTGGCCCGGGCCGCTTCCAGCAGCAGCTCGGTGACCCGGGTGGTGTCCGAGCCGTAAGCCACCCCCACCTTGATCACCACCCGGGTGGTGCTGTCACTGAGGGTCCAGTTGATAAACTGATTGGTGACAAAGGTCTTGTTGGGGATGATGATCTCCTTTTGATCCCAGTCGGTGATGGTGGTGGCCCGCATGCGGATCTGAGCCACGGTGCCGCTGAGATCATTGATGGTGACGGTATCGCCGATGCGGATGGGGCGTTCGAACAAAATGATCAGGCCGGAAATAAAATTGGCGAAAATTTCCTGCAGCCCGAAACCCAGCCCCACCCCCAGGGCCGCCACCAGCCAGCCCAGCTTGCTCCACTCCAGCCCGATCAGCCCGGACACCACCAGCACCCCGGCCACGATCACCAGATACCGTGCGGTGGTGGTGATGGCGAACCGAATCCCGAAATCCACGTTCAGCCGTTGCAGGATCAACACTTCGATCAGACCTGGCAGGTTCTTCAACCCGGCGTAAGTCAGCAGTACCGCCAGCACCATCACCAGCAGGGTCTTCAGGGTCACGGTGCGGATTTCAGTGCCGGTATCCGTGGCGACGTTGTACTGCCAGAGTTCCACTTCCTGGAATACCTGAATGGCCTGGAAAAAGTCCTGCCAGCTCAGGTAGCAGATCACCGCAAACAGGGTGAAGCCCAGGGTGCGCAGCAGGGCCCGGTTCTGTTCACTGACCGTGGCCACATCCAGCGCCGGAATTTCCAGCTCCGGCACCGCGTCACCGGAGGATTCCGCCGCCGCCTGCTTCTCCTTGGCTTTGCGCTGGGCGTCGCGACGGGCCAGCGCCCGGCTGTAGGCCAGCTTGCGCTCCATCACCGCGAACCAGCGCACCAGCACCTGCTGCAGCACAAACACAAAGAAGCCGTACATAATGGTCTGGGTCAGCAGCACCATGGTTTCCATGGCGGTGAAGCTATAGCCCTGACTGGACAGCAGCAACAACGCCGCCGGAATCAGCAGACTGATCCAGAACAGGGTACGGTTCCAGCGCTGGTACCAATGCGCCTCACCCTTTTCCGGCTGTTGGGTGATACCGGTGCGGGGGTGAAACATGCGCAGGCAGAACAGCATGAAAATCGCGGTGACCAGCAGAAACGCCGCCCGCCCCAGTATGCCGGCGTGGGTTTCGTCCCCTTCCTGCCAGACCACGATAAACACAAAGGCGGCGGGGAGCTGCAGATACAGCAGAGGCAGCCAGCGGCTGAGCGCGGCCACCGCGGATTTGCGCCAGCGAAAATGCCCCCGGGCCAGACCGTTGCGCATGATCAGGGCACGGATAAACTCAAACAGAAACACCCAGCGGGCCAGCACCAGTAACGCACTGCCCACGCCGGCGGTGAACAGGGAAGCGTCCCCGCTTTGCACCAGAGGCGCACCCAGAATCAGCATTAATATCGGCGCCGGCAGTGCCAGCAGCACCGTGCCCAGCAGGGCTTCCAGGGTGTAGCGGAAGCGATCCCGGGTTACCTTACCCACCTGTTCGCGGGCCCGGGTGAAGCGCAGTAATATCCGCCGGCGCCCACCCCAGTACAACGTACCCAGCAATACCAGAACCACCACCGGATACACTTTGCGCAGGTATACCTGGTACCAGATCTGCAGCGGCTCCAGCCAGGGATGCTCGAAGACAAACCAATGCACGCTGCCCGGCAGCAGGGTCAGCCACTCCCAGTCCAGAGGGGTGGCGCTGCGGCGCCAGAACAGTTGCTCGTTCAATAGCTGATAGAATTTTTCCCGTGCGCTCAGCTGATCCTGACGTAACAGCTCCAGGTTGGTCAGCGCCACCACGTATTCGGCGTTCACCTCCACCAGTTTGCCGAGCACGTCGGCCCGGGCCTGCAACAGCCGGTTCAGATCCTCCGCCACCATGGCGGATTGAGCCGAGGCCTGTTGGAGCGCATTGTTAACCAGATTCTGGCGCGAGGTATCAGTGCGCACCTGATGCAGCTGTCCGTCCAGTTTGAACTGCGCCAGGCGGGCCTGAGACAACGCCGTTTCCAGGTCACTGTCGGATTCCTGCTCCCGGATCGCCGCCTGCAGGGCCTGGCGCTGACGCAGCAGCTGATCGTCCACCGACTGGTAATACTGGGTCAGCTCCAGCTGCTGACGCGCCACCTCAAACCGATAGCGGATATCCTGCAGATTTTGTTTGCCCTCAGCCAGCTGGTCATTGGCCGTATTCAACTGTCGGGACAACTGCACCAGCATTTCCCGCAACCGCTGATTCTCGTCCCTGGCCGTCTCCAGCACCGGCGGCACCTCGGTGTAGCGGCCACTGAGCGCCACCGCGCCGTCCTGATGCTGGCCGGCATTATCCAGTCGCTGTTGCTCCCGTTGTTCCCGCAACAGGGCCAGGGTTGACTTCAACATACCCAGACGCAGGAACAACAGATCCCGGTTCAGGGTGTAAAGATCCAGCAGCTTCTGATAACCCTCCAGCCGGATCTGGGCCAGATCCCGGCGCAGGTTGGCGTTGTCCAGTTGCTGCCGCACCAGCTCCAGCTGAACATTCTTCAGCGCGGCGTTTCGCTGGCTGTTCTGCAGTTCCGCCTGCCGTTCCTGCAGGCGTTTGATCTCTTTCTGGGCGGCGGCCACCTGCTCCCGGGCCTGGGAGGGCAGCGCCTGCTGCTCGCCAATGCGGTCCATCACATAAGAGAGACTGGTCTGCAGGGCTTTGGTCTGGGCATCCAGCAGATTGATGGCACCCTCCAGGGCGTCCGCCGCCGCTGGCAGATCGGGATCGGCCCCTGAATCCGCCTGCTCCAACTGACGAATCTCCGTGCGCATCTGCTGGGCCAGTTCCGGCGCCGCCTGGATCTCCTGTTTAACCCCCTCAATCTGTTGCCGCAGCTCCGCGCCCCGCTGCTCCTGCTGTTTCAATTCCCGTTGCAGCAGCTCCAGCTCTTTGCTCACCGCGTCCACCTGAGCCGGCGCCTGTTCGCCACTGGTGGGCAACCCCACCTGGGCCTGAACCAGCGCTGGCAGGCAGACCATTACCAGCCCTATCAAACACTTTTTAACCGCGTTCACACAGACTCCCACAAAGTACGTCAACATCGCGACAAGGCCGCCCGGGAGTGGTTTGCATCCCTCTGCCAATTGGGGTAGCGTACGCCACATTTCCCACCAACTCTCAGTGTTCGTTCCCAACTATGGCGCAATACATATACACCATGAATCGGGTATCCAAGGTGGTACCCCCGAAACGCGAAATTCTCTCGGATATTTCGTTGTCGTTTTTCCCCGGTGCCAAGATCGGCGTGCTGGGGCTGAACGGCGCCGGTAAGTCCACTTTGCTGCGCATTATGGCAGGAGTGGATAAAGAGTTCGACGGCGAAGCACGGCCGGCCGCGGGCATTAAGATCGGTTATCTGCCCCAGGAACCGCAACTGGACGAAACCAAGGACGTACGCGGTAACGTGGAGGATGGAGTGCGGGAGATCAAGGACGTCCTGGCCCGGTTTGACGAGATCAGCATGAAATTCGCCGAGCCCATGTCCGACGATGAAATGAACGCGTTGCTGGAAGAGCAGGCGGAACTGCAGAATCAGATCGACGCCTGCAACGGCTGGGAAATTGACAGGACTCTGGAAATTGCCGCCGACGCCCTGCGCCTGCCCCCCTGGGAAGCGGATGTCAGCAAGCTGTCCGGGGGTGAGAAGCGGCGGGTGGCCCTGTGCCGGCTGCTGCTGTCGAGCCCGGACATGCTGCTGCTTGACGAGCCCACCAACCATCTGGACGCGGAGTCCGTGGCCTGGCTGGAGCGGTTTCTGCACGAGTACAAAGGCACCGTGGTGGCCATCACCCACGACCGCTACTTCCTGGACAACGCCGCCGAATGGATTCTGGAACTGGACCGGGGCCACGGTATACCCTGGAAAGGCAATTATTCCTCCTGGCTGGAACAGAAAGACGAGCGTCTGGCCCAGGAGGCGAAACAGGAGGCATCGCGCCAGAAAGCTATTAAGGCGGAACTGGAATGGGTGCGCTCCAACCCCAAGGGCCGACAGGCCAAGAGCAAAGCCCGCCTGGCCCAGTTCGAAGAGCTGTCCAGCCAGGAAGCGCAAAAGCGTAACGAGACCCAGGATCTGTTTATCCCGGTGGCGGAACGCCTGGGGGATGAGGTTATCGAGTTCGACCATGTCAGCAAGAGCTTTGATGACCATGTGCTGTACGACGATCTCAGCTTTCGCATTCCCAAGGGTGCCATCGTCGGGGTGATCGGCCCCAACGGCGCGGGCAAAACCACCCTGTTCCGCCTGATTATGGGGGAGCAGCAACCGGATAAGGGCGCGGTCAACATCGGCAGCACGGTGGACCTGTCCTACGTGGATCAGTCCCGGGATGATCTGGATGGCGACAAAACCGTGTGGGAGGAGGTCTCCGACGGCCTGGACATGATCAAGGTGGGTTCCTTTGAAATGCCCTCCCGTTCCTATGTGGGGCGCTTTAACTTCAAGGGTTCGGATCAGCAAAAACGGGTGGGGGAACTCTCCGGCGGCGAGCGCAACCGGCTGCATCTGGCCAAACTGCTGCGCAAAGGCGGCAATGTATTGCTGCTGGACGAACCCACCAACGATCTGGACGTGGAAACCCTGCGGGCCCTGGAAGAGGCGCTGCTCACTTACGCCGGCACCGCCATTGTCATCTCTCACGACCGCTGGTTCCTGGACCGCATCGCCACCCATATTCTGGATTTTGCCGGCGAGGAAGGCATTGAATTCTTTGAAGGCAATTTCACCGAATATGAGAACTATAAGAAGAAAAAATACGGCGAGGAATCGGTGCAGCCCAAACGTTTGAAATATAAAAGACTGAAATAAACCGCCATGCCAGGGCCCAACCGTCTCAGGCCCGGGACATAAAAAAGCCCTCCAGCGGGAGGGCTTTTTCAGTCATGTTCATTCGTCGTCGAAGTCGTCCCAGTCATCGTAATCGTCCAGATCGTGCTTGAGGCGGCGGGCCTCCATTAACGCCTCGATCTTGCGCAGATAATCGCCGGAGCGCTTGCTTCGGGTCTGCAGCCGGTTCTCAATTTCACCGTCGATGTCATCCATGGTTTCATCGTCGATGTCATCGATGTACTGGGTGCTTTCTGATGTCGGTGTTGTTCTCATAACCCCATACCTCTACAGCTTAAACAGTTCTGAGATCTGAAACCCTGTACTTGACCAGCTCTGCTGGCGGATGTTCTCGCAAAGCGCGTTGGCTTTCATCTTTTAATTATTAACGCAGCATCAAAAATTTTTGTAGTTAATTTTTTGGGTTTTTAGATGTTTTTACCATGCTCGGTGACCACCTTATTCAATAAACAACCAAGTACCTGGGGATTGCACAACGTTACAAAATCCCCACCGGGGCTGCTTGAAAAAAACCCGGTTTCGGCTTTTTATAAAAGATTGGCTATGCTGTGAAAATGCAGTTACCTGTTACTACCACAACAAGAAGAGTTCGGGCCATGATCGAAAAACGTCAGTTTACCCGGGTCGCCTTTGACGCCAGCGCTCGCCTGATTCGGGGTGAGGATGAGTGGCCCTCCCGGCTGTTGGACATCTCTCTGAAGGGGGCGTTGCTGGAATTGCCCAAGGACGGCCATCCCCGGGAGGGAGATCCGGTGGTACTTTATCTGGTGCTCAGTGATGAGGTCACGGAAATCCGCATGGAGGGGCACGTGGCCCATGTGGGCCAGGAGCAGATGGGGGTGGTGTGCGACAATCTGGACGTGGAGAGCGCCTCTCACCTGCGCCGTATTGTAGAGCTGAACACCGGCAGTGAAGCCCTGCTGGAGCGGGAGTTCGAGGCCCTGATTAATCTGGCCCAGCATTAAGCCGCAACGGACAGGAGTCAGAGGGCGTCCAGGGCCTGCTCCAGCCGTGACACCGCCACCACCTCCAGGCCTTCAATAGCGCCCTTGGGCTGGTTGCCCTTGGGCACAATGGCGCGGGTAAAACCGTGTTTGGCGGCCTCCCGCAACCGTTCCTGACCGCTGGGCACCGGTCTTATCTCGCCAGACAGCCCCACTTCCCCAAACACGATCAACTGGCTGTCCAGCGGCAGGTTACGCAGGCTGGAAACCACCGCAATCAGCACCGCCAGGTCGGAGCCGGTTTCCAGGACTTTGACCCCACCCACCACATTCAGAAACACATCCATGCCCAGGGTCGCCACTCCGCCGTGCCGGTGCAGCACCGCCAGCAGCATGGCCAGCCGGTTCTGATCCAGCCCCACCGCCACCCGCCGGGGATTGCCCAGCTGGCTGTCGTCCACCAGCGCCTGCACCTCCACCAGCAGTGGCCGGCTGCCTTCCCGGGTCACCATCACGATACTGCCGGGGATGGGCTGATCGTAGCGGGACAGAAAGATGGCCGAGGGGTTGCTCACCTCCCGCAGCCCCTTGTCGGTCATGGCGAACACCCCCAACTCGTTCACCGCGCCGAAGCGGTTCTTCACCGCCCGGATCATGCGGAACCGGTTGTCCTGCTCGCCCTCGAAATACAATACGCTGTCCACCATATGCTCCAGCACCCGGGGCCCCGCCAGAGCCCCTTCCTTGGTGACATGACCCACCAGAAACAGAGCCGTACCGGACTGTTTGGCAAACCGCACCAGGGCGGCGGCGCACTCCCGTACCTGGGACACACCACCGGGGGCGGAACTCAGCGCCTCGGAATAGATGGTCTGGATGGAATCCACCACCATCACCGCGGGCCGTTCCCGCTGGGCGGTGGCGAGAATATTTTCAATGCTGGTTTCCGACATCAGCCGCAATTGATCCATGGGCAGATCCAGCCGCTTGGCCCGCAGCGCCACCTGTTGCAGGGATTCCTCGCCGGTGATGTACAGGGCGGTCTGGCGGCCGGCCAGGTGGGTCATGGTCTGCAGCAAAATGGTGGACTTGCCGATGCCGGGATCACCGCCGATCAGCACCACCGAGCCTTCCACCAGGCCGCCCCCCAACACCCGGTCCAGCTCGGTGGAGCCGGTGGCGGTGCGGGGCTCCTCCACCAGATTGACTTCCGCCATGGTGGTGACCGGGCGGGCCTCGCCGGCCCAACCGGATTTGCCGCTGCCGCGATTGGCGGCCAGGCCCCGGTCCGGGTTGAATTCGCTGAGGGTATTCCAGGCGCCGCAGTCACCGCACTGTCCCGCCCATTTGGCGAATACACTGCCACAGTCCGCGCACACGAATTGGGTTTTGCTTTTGGCCATCAGTTCATCACTCGTAAACACACCAGGGCGGCGAAGTAGTAAGCGGGCAACATCAGCAGGATGCCGGTGAGCCAGGCGCCGGACCCCGGCTGCAGTTCGGAATCCTCCTCCAGCCCCAGATATTCCGGCAACTTGTCCCGCAACCGCCGCAGGGAATACAGATCCCAGAACAGCACAAAGGCGAACAGCAGCAGCACCGAGCGATCATGCAAAGGCACCAGATCCGGCAACCAGTAGGAAAAAATGAACCCCAGGCTGAGCAGGGTGGATATCATCCCCCCCACCGGATGCAGCCAGTCCCGCTCAATACGCCGCAGCATGGTGACGCCCACCGGCAATGACACCAGCATCAACGCCACATAGAGGGTGACCCAGACCGGCATTATTCCGCCCCGCCGCGGTATTCCCGCTCCACCCGGCCGGTGATCTGACACAAGAGTTCGTAATTGACCGTGTTGGCCCAGGCGGCCACCGCCTCCACCGGCAGCCCGGGGCCCCACAGGGTCACCGAAGTATGGGGCCCGGCGTCCGGCTGCGCCGACACGTCCACCGTGATCATATCCATGGACACCCGCCCCACCACCGGGCAGCGCACCCCCTTGATCAGTACCTGAGCCGCCGGCGACAGATGGCGGGGATAGCCGTCCCCATAGCCAATGGCCACCACCGCCACCGGCGTATCCCGTGGCGCCTGCCAGGTGGCGCCGTAACCCAGGGCACCGCCGGCGGGCACCACCATGCGGGAGATGACGCGGGCCTCCAGCTGCATCACTGGGCGCAGGTCCAGCTCCGTCGCGGGGGTGTTCGCGAAAGGGCTGGCGCCATAGAGCATCAGCCCCGGCCGCACCCATTGATAATGGCCGCCGGGCAGATTGAGAGTGGTGGCGGAATTGGCCAGGCTGGCGCCCGCGGGGGCCAGCTGTTGAACCAGCGCCGCAAAACCCTCCTGCTGCTGCCGGTTCATGGCATGGTCAGGCTCATCGGCGCAGGCCATATGGCTCATCAATACCAGGTCCGTCACATTGGCGCTGGCCCGCAGCTGCTGCCAGAACAGAGCGGCACCGGCGGGCTCCATGCCCAGGCGGTGCATGCCGGTGTTGACCTTGAGCCAGACCCGCACCGGCCGCGACAGACGCGCCGCCAACAACATGCTGACCTGCCAGGGCTGGTGCACCACCAGATCCAGTCCGGCCCCGGCGGCCTGCTGCAGCTGGGCCGTGTTCATCACCCCTTCCATCAGCAGAACCGTGCCCGCCACGCCGCTGTCGCGCAGAGCCATGCCCTCGTCGAAGGTGGCTACCCCCAGGCCGTCCGCCAGCCCCGCCAGAGCGCCGGCCACCGCCCGCAGACCGTGGCCATATCCGTCGGCCTTGACCACCGCCAGCACCCGGCTGTGGGGCGCCGCCTGGCGGGCCACCCGCAGGTTGTGGCGCAACGCGTCGAGATCGATAACAGCCCGGGTGCCGCGACTCAAGAGCCGTAGTCTCCATAGGCCGTACTGGCCAGATCCTCGAACCGAGTATAACGGCCCAGAAACGCCAGCCGCACGGTGCCTATGGGGCCGTTACGCTGCTTGCCGATAATGATTTCCGCCGTGCCCCGGTCTTCCGAGTCCTCGTTATAGACTTCATCCCGGTAGATGAACATGATGATGTCCGCGTCCTGCTCGATGGCGCCGGACTCCCGCAGGTCCGACATCACCGGCCGCTTGTTGGGGCGCTGCTCCAAACTCCGGTTCAACTGCGACAGCGCCATCACCGGGCAGTCCATTTCCTTGGCCAGCCCCTTCAGAGAGCGGGAGATCTCCGATATCTCATTGACCCGGTTTTCCGAGCCGGGCACCTGCATCAGTTGCAGATAATCCACCAGAATCAGGCCCAGCTCCCCCTGGTCCCGGGCCACCCGGCGGGCCCGGGCGCGGAGCTCCGTGGGGCTGAGACCGGGGGAGTCGTCAATAAACAGCTTCTGCTCCGACAGCAGGCTCACCGCCGAGCTGAAACGGGGCCAGTCATCCTCTTCCAGCTTGCCGGAATTCACCCGCGACATATCAATCCGCCCCAGGGAGGCCAGCATCCGCATGACGATCTGATCGGCGGGCATTTCCATACTGAACACCAACACCGGTTTGCCGGTGCGAATCAAAGCGTTTTCCGCCATGTTCATGGAAAAACTGGTTTTACCCATGGAGGGGCGAGCCGCCACGATGACCAGGGAGCCTTTCTGCAGGCCTGAGGTTTTCTCATCCAGATCGGCAAAGCCGGTGGGAATACCGGTGAGCTTTTCGTCGGACTTGAACAGCTCGTCGATGCGCTCCACGGTGGCTTTAAGCACTTCCTTGATGGGCTGGGGGCCGCCCTGCTTGGCGCCCTGCTCGGCGATTCCGAACACCTTGCGCTCCGCCTCGTCCAGCAGCTCCAGGGAACTGCGGCCATCGGGCCGGAACGCCGCTTCGGCGATCTCACTGGAGATGGTAATCATCTGCCGCAACACAGAACGCTCCCGGACGATGTCCGCGTAGGCTTTGATGTTGCTGGCGCTGGGGGTGTTTTTGGCGAGATGGGCCAGATAGGCCATGCCGCCGCAGTCTTCCAGGGAGCCGGCGTTGTCCAGGGACTCCCCCAGAGTGACCACGTCAAAGGGTTTGCCCAATTCCGACAATTGGGCGATGGCCCGGTAGATCAGCCGGTGATCACGGCGGTAGAAATCCACTTCCGACACCACCTCCGACACGTCGTCAAAGGCGCGGTTTTCCAGCATCAGGCCGCCGATCACCGACTGCTCCGCCTCCAGGGAATGGGGCGGCACTTTAATGGCGGCGGACTCCGGGTCCTCATCCAGCATCAATTCAATGGGAGAGTCGGTCATGGGTATCGGTACTTACAGGAAGAACGGTTGCACAAGTGTAACGGCTGCCCGCCGCGGCGTGCAAACCAGCGGGCCAGGGCTTGCGCCCACGGCGCCAGGGCCCGCCGGAGGCGCCAGCCCCAGGGCGGGGCCGGCACTAGACATCGGGTATGATCCAGGTTCCGCGGCTTAATCCGGCACCGCAGTCAATAGGCCGGAACGACCGCTTATTCGGGAACCACGGACACCTTGATGGTAGAGGTGACATCGGCATGGATCTGCAGATCGATCTCGTAATCACCGGTATTGCGGATAGCGCCCAGGGGCAGCAGCACTTCCGCTTTCACCACTTCCACCCCGGCGGCGGTAATGGCGTCGGCAATGTCCTTGGTGCCCACGGAACCGAACAGCTTGCCTTCATCACCGGACTTGGCGGGGNTAGTAACACTGCCCAGCTCCGCCAGCTGGTCCGCCCGGCTCTGGGCCGCGGCCAGTTTGTCCGCGGCGGCTTTTTCCAGCTCCGCCCGACGCTCTTCGAAATACTTCACGTTATCCGCTGTGGCAGGCACTGCCTTACCCTGGGGAATCAGGAAGTTGCGACCGTAGCCGGCCTTTACATTCACCTTGTCACCCAGTTCGCCCAGGTTACGGTTGTTTTCCAACAAAATGACTTCCATCACTCATACCTCTTTTGAATCCGATTGCGAAAATCCATAAAACTGTCCACCACCGCCACCAGCGACAGCACCAGCATGCCCATCCAGAAGGTGAGCACCAGGCCCAGATAAAAAAATGCCAGCAGCGGGCCGTTATTGGGTTTCATGCCCATCAGCCCGTGCACCAAGCCCAGCCCCGCCAAAAACAAAGGCATCACCAGGCAGGGGGCGGCATAGCGCAGAGCCGGAAAGCTCTGGGTCAGCCACACCAGCACCGCCAGGGCCACGGCGATAGCCGGCATCAGCCGCAGGCTGTGGAACTCCTGGCGAAAGCCCCCCGGGTTGTAGAGCCGGGCCTGCAGCCAGCGCGCCACCAGCAACGCCGCCACCGCACCCAGGGTCACCACCCAGGCGGAGCCTTCCAGTACCACCGAGCGCACATCCAGCTGTTCCAGCACCCCGGGGCTGTCCGGGTTGGCACTCTTCATCTGCGCCAGCAGATCCTGAAACTGGGGCTCCAGCACACTGACCAGCTGTTCGATCACCCCCGGCGCGCCGAAAATCACCAGGGCCATGTACACCACCGCGGTTAACGCCAGACTCACCAGGGTCCAGGACAGCGACCGCAGGTTGGCCAGCACCAGGGCCCCCACCAGCGCCGCGACCACGCTGCCGGCCTGGGTGATATCCCCGGCGGGCCAGTGCAGCAGCATAGCCACCAGCAGCGCCCCCACCAGGGGCAGGGCCGCCTGGGCCAGGTTTTGCCGTAAAGCCACCAGCGCCACCACGGCGGCGGAGGCCCAACCCAACCCCGGCACCAGTGCCAGGGCCACGGCGGCGGCGAGCNCCTGCAGGGGCCCGCCCAGGATCCACTTTGCCAGGACTAACATATCACTGGCTGCACCGACTGCTTACTTGTGCGAGTCGGAATACGGCAGTAACGCCAGGGCGCGGGCCCGCTTCACCGCCCGGGCCAGTTGCCGCTGATACTTGGCGCTGGTACCGGTAATACGGCTGGGGACGATCTTGCCGGTTTCAGTAATGTAGTTCTTCAGCGTGTCCAGATCCTTGTAATCGATCTCCACCACGCCTTCGGCGGTAAAACGGCAGAATTTTCTGCGACGATAAAAACGTGCCATGGTTGGCTCCTGTAATATTGGTTAACGCAATTCCACATGTTGTGCATGCAATACCAGCTGGGTTGCGGCGCTATCCCGGTAACTGGAACGGGACAAAAAGCCCTCGACCCGGACCCGGTCACTCACCGCCAGCGACTGGCACTGAGCCACCACATCCGCCCCCCTGGCCTCCACCCGAATCCGGCACAGGACCTCCCGGGGGACGCCCGCCTCCTGTTGGCGGGACCGGTGTTCCAGCATAAAACCGAAATGAGGAACGCCGGCGGGGGTATAACGCAGGCCCTGAACTTCCGTGATGGTTCCGCTCAACGCCAACTGGTTAATCTCCACAGAGCGACTGCTACGCGAACCCGATCAATCGTCGGAGTCGGAATCGTCGCTACGGCTGTCGCTACTGCGGCTATCGTTGCTGCTGTCATCGCTGTCGGCACTGAGGCGGTCCTTGTCGTCGGACTTGGCCAGCAGAGAGGCATCGGTCACCGCCTCCTCCCGGCGCAGAACCATATTGCGCAGCACAGCGTCATTGAATTTGAAGGCACTGGAAAGCTCGTCCAGCACATCCTGGCCGCACTCAATATTCATCAGCACGTAGTGGGCTTTGTGGATTTTGTTGATGGGATAGGCCAGTTGCCGCCGGCCCCAATCCTCCAGCCGGTGGATCTGACCGCCACCTTCCTGGATCTGGCCCTTATAGCGTTCCACCATGGCGGGCACCTGTTCGCTCTGGTCCGGATGCACCAGGAACACGACTTCGTAATGTCTCATGACATCTCCTTACGGGTAATGCCTTCCCGTCAATTGCGGGTAAGGCAAGGAGTTAATGCTTACTAACGTTATTTTGTGGCCCCCGGCTAAGCGAGGGATCGCGCATTCTATAGGAGCTTGACTAGAAAGACAACCGCTGGCGCAGAGCTTCGAACAGACAGATGCCGGCGGCCACGGAGACATTCAGACTCTGTACCTGCCCCTGCATGGGAATGTAAATCAACTGATCACAGTGTTCCCGGGTCAGGCGCCGCAACCCCTTGCCCTCCGCCCCCATCACCAGCCCCAAAGGGCCGGTTAAATCGGTCTGGTACAGATTGGTGGCGCCGGTATCCAGCTCCGTACCCACCAGCCATATTCCCCGCGCCTGCAACTGCTGCATGGTGCGGGCCAGATTGGTCACCTGGACAAAGGGCACCACTTCGGCGGCCCCCACCGCCACCCGCCGCACTGCCGGGGTGAGGCCGGCACTTTTGTCGCGGGTGGTCATCAGGGCGGTGACGCCGGCGGCCTCCGCCGTGCGCAGAATGGCCCCCAGATTGTGGGGATCGGTGACGGCATCCAGCAACAGCAGCAAAGGCGGGGTGGTTAACTGATCCAGACGCTGCCAGAGGGCGTCTTCGTCCAGGGCGGCGGCCAGCCGGCAGCGGGCCGCCAGCCCCTGATGATTGGCGTCGGGGAACTGCTGATCCATGGCTTTGCGGGGCAGGGTCTGACAGGCGATACCCAGAGTCCGGGCCGTGGCCAGCACCGGTGCCAGACGGGCATCGTCGCGGCCTTCCTGCACCCGCAACTCCAGCACCCGCTCGGGATGACGCTGCAGCACTGCGGCCACCGTGTGAATGCCATACAACCAGTCTGCCTTGGCCATGGCCTAGCGTTTCTTTTGACTGCGGGTTTTCGCCTTGCCGGACCGGGAGCCGGACTTGGCTCCCGATTTGGCTGAGGGGTTGGCCTTGGGGCCAGACTTGGCAGATCGGCTCTGCTGCTTTTTGCGGGCCTGGCGGGCACCTGCCTTGGCGGCCTCGTGGCGGGCACTGCCGGACTTGCCGCCCCCGGGTTTGCTTTTGGCACGGCCATCATTGCCCTTGCCGCCCTGGTTCTTGCCCGTTTTGCTCTTGCCTGCCTTGCTTTTGCCTGCTTTCGCGCCGGCACCCTTGTCAGCGTCTTTGCTCCAGCGGACTTTGCGGCCCCCGGCCAGCAGTTCAAAGTCGATCTTGCGATCCTCCAGATCCACCTTGGCCACGCTCACGGTGACTTCCTCGCCCAGGCCGAACATCAGACCGCTGCGCTCACCCACCAGCCGGTGGCGCACTTCATCAAAGTGGTAGTAATCACTGGTGAGAGAGCTCACATGCACCAGCCCCTCCACATAGATGTCCTTAAGTTCCACAAACAAGCCGAAACCGGTGACGCCGGAGATCAGGCCCTTGAACACATCCCCGATCTTGTCACTCATGTATTCGCACTTAAGCCAGCCCACCACGTCCCAGGTGGCTTCATCGGCCCGCCGCTCGGTCATGGAACATTGTTCACCCAGTGCCACCATGGCGGCGGTGTCATAGGGCAGGATCTTAGGCTGGGGGATGGTCGGGGCATCCGGCTTACGCTGAAGACCGCTTTGGTCTTCACCATTGCGAATCTGATGGCGAATGGCCCGGTGTACCAACAGATCCGGGTAGCGCCGGATGGGGGAAGTGAAGTGGGCGTAGGCCTTGTACGCCAACCCAAAATGCCCCTTGTTCTCCGGGGAGTACACCGCCTGATTCATGGAGCGCAGCATCACCGTCTGAATCAGTTCAAAATCCGGGCGCCCCTGGATCATGCTCAGCACCTCCTGATAATCCTGAGGTGTGGGATTGGCGTGGGCCCGGAACGGAATATTCAACTCGTTCAGGAACAAGCGCAGATTTTCCAGTTTCTCTTCCTTGGGGGGCTCATGAATCCGGTACAGGGCCGGCAGCTTGTGCTTTTCCAAGAAGCGGGCGGCACAGACATTGGCCGCCAGCATGCACTCTTCAATAATGCGGTGGGCGTCGTTGCGCTGGGTGGGGACGATCTTTTCGATCTTGCGATTCTCGCCGAAGACGATCCGGGTCTCGGTGGTTTCAAAATCAATGGCCCCCCGTTCTTCCCGCTGTCCCCGAAAGGCCCGGTAGAGGTCGTACAGGTTTTCCAGGGCCGGCACCAGCGATTTGTACTCGCCGCGCAGATCCTGCCCTTCCAGGGACTCCGGCTGCTGTAGTATGGTGCCCACCTTGTTATAGGTGAGCCGGGCATGGGAACGGATCACCCCCTCGTAAAAGGCATAGCGGCTTACCCGACCCGCCGCACTGACGCTCATTTCGCAGACCATGGCCAGCCGGTCCACATTGGGATTCAGGGAGCACAGCCCGTTGGACAGTTTCACCGGCAACATGGGCACCACATGCTCAGGGAAATATACCGAGTTGCCCCGCTTCTGGGCCTCCTGATCCAGGGGGTCACCGGGATGCACGTAGTGGGATACATCGGCGATGGCCACGCACAGCTTCCAGCCGCCGCCCTTCTTACGCTCGCAGTAGACCGCGTCGTCGAAATCCTTGGCATCCTCGCCGTCAATGGTAACGAAGGGCGTCTTGCGCAGGTCGAAGCGGTGCCGGCAGTCCGCTTCCTGGACTGTGTCGCTAAAGCGCTCGGCGGCGGCCTCCACCTCCGGCGGCCACTCATGGGGAATATCGTGGCTGCGGATGGCCACATCAATTTCCATCCCCGGCGCCATATGATCGCCGATGATTTCCTTGATCATGCCTTCCGGCTGACCCCGGTAACTGGGGGGCTTGGTGATCTCCGCCACCACAAACTTGCCGTTTTTGGCCTGCATGGCCCCACCGGGGGGGATCAATACATCCTGACTGATACGCCGGTTCTCCGGCGCCACGAAGCCGATATTACCCTCTTTAAAGTAGCGCCCCACCACCCGTTCTGTGCGGTGTTCCAGCACCTCCACGATGACCCCTTCCCGGCGTCCCCGCTGGTCCATGCCGCTTTGCCGGGCCAGCACCCGGTCGCCATCGAATACCGAGCGCATCTGGCGGGCGCTCAGGTACAGGTCAGTGCTGCCGTCATCGGGCTTGAGAAAACCAAAGCCGTCCCGGTGGCCAATCACCGTGCCCCGCACCAGGTCCATCTTCTCCGCCACCCCGTAGGCACCCCGGCGGTTGGACAATAGCTGCCCATCCCGCTCCATGGCCCGCAGCCGGCGGCGCACCGCTTCCACCGCGGTATCGTCGTCCAGCTCCAGTTCGGCACAGATCTGGCGATGGGTCAGCGGCTTGCCCCGCTCCTCCAGTAACTTAAGGATATAATCCCGGCTGGGTATGGGGTTATCGTACTTTTCCGCTTCCTTGTTGAGGTTCGGGTCGTCGGACCAGGACCAGTTTGTCATGCACTTTTCCTTTGGGTAGCGCGTATTTAGGCGCACTTTAGGCAGATCCCCCGGGGATTACAAGAGAACCCGCCGCGCCGGGGACCCCATTTTGACATTATTCGCCGGGAGAGTGTTGACAGATTGGGGGATAGACCGTAAATTAGCGGCCCTCTGCCCAGGTGGTGAAATTGGTAGACACGCTAGCTTCAGGTGCTAGTGGCCTTACGGTCGTGGAGGTTCAAGTCCTCTCCTGGGCACCATCTTCTGGTTTGATGACTTCCAACGAAGTCATCAAACATCTTAAAACCCCTATATTCCCTTAGCACTAATTACGTTGGCGTCCAATGGGTTCCATTGCGATCCAGCATTCAAAGCTGGTATCTTTGCTGGTATTCGAGTTCAATTTTGGGTGATACCAGCAAATGCCTCAAAAGAAGTATCTCAAGGAAAAGCTTACCGACCTCCAAGTACGCCAGTCTTCCCCAAAAGAGAAGGATTACTGGCTTGATGATGGTGGAAGCCTTCGCCTGCTTGTGAAAGCAAATGGCACCAAATGCTGGCGCTACAATTATCGTTTTCAAGGAAAACAAAAAACGTTCTCAATTGGAATTTACCCAGAAGTCACCCTATCTCAGGCACGAGAAGCCCGACGCAACGCCAAGCAGGATATCCAGAACGGTATAGATCCCTCACAAAAGAAGCAGACGCTCAAACGCCAACAAGCGCAAAGTTCGGAGAACACCTTTCAGGCTTTAGCAAAAGAGTGGTGGTCTCACCAAAGCGGAACTTGGACACCTGATCACGCCAATCGCGTCTGGACACGGTTACGTGATAACAGCTTTGCTATCATCGGCGCACGAGCTATCGAAGATATCTCGCCCCAGGATGTTATTTATGTCATACGACAGATAGAACAACGGGATGCTCTTGATGTGGCAAAGAGGGTACTGCAAGACATCAACCGAGTGTTTCGATTTGCCATCACCAGTGGCAGATTAAAATACAACCCCGCATCAGACTTGCACGATATTCGGAAGAAGCGAAAAACCACTCACAGGGCTTCACTCCCAAAACACGAATTACCAGACTTCCTCCGCGCTCTCGAAACCTATGAACAGCGCGGGCGCAGACTCACCAAACTAGCTATCGAGTTACTGGTGCTCACTTTTCTTCGCCCCGGTGAACTCAGGGGTGCCCGCTGGGAAGAGTTCGATTTCAACCAAGCCATTTGGCGCATTCCAGGTTCACGCATGAAAATGGGCACCGAACATTTGGTCCCTCTGTCACAGCAGACCCTGAAAATCCTGGAACAAGTAAAGCCTATTTCAGGAAAGTACGATCTGGTATTTCCTTCTGAACGTCGCCGAACACAGCCCATGTCGGACAACACCATGCGCCGGGCAATCTTCAAACTGGGTTACGAAGGTAATGATGCCGCCAAGTCAAAAGTGACTCCCCACGGCTTCCGAGCGACAGCTTCTTCCATTTTGAACGAAGCCGGTTTTAACCGCGATGCTATTGAACGACAGCTATCCCACATGGAACGCAATGGTGTTCGAGCCGCGTATACCCATCATGCGGAATACCTTGATGAACGTACTCGCATGATGCAATGGTGGGCTGACTATCTGGATGATCAGCGCCAGCGGCAAAAAGTTTCGCCGATCTTTTCCAAGCAGTCAGCCGCAAAGTAAGCACGGCCCATAGATCACCAGCAGCGTTTCACAAGATTACCTGCGCTGGGCTTGCTGAGAAGGCAAATTGGCAATAAACGCCCTTTTCTCTTCCAGAGTCGGGCAGCTGGCGTAGAAACACAAAATGTCGTGAACTTCTGATCTCAACATTGCACTGCATCCGATACCCAGCCGAAACGGCCTTGGCAACAGGCCCTGCTTAATCCATACGTAAATTGACGATTTGCTGACAGAAAACAATCGAGGCAGTTCTGAGAGGCGAATGATTTCCTGATCGCTATTCACCGGTCACCTCCACGCTCTCGCACTCAATCAGCAACGGGTGGTTTCTCAATAGACGCATCGCCTTACGAACAATTCGGCTACCTTTACGCAGACGGCGATAATGTTCCTCTGTCATCATCGCCAGCTCTTTCTCATAGTCGTGAGCCGCACGCTTGAAGTTGTTTTCGGTGTACCCCTCTTTGGTAGGACGAATATTTTCTCGAATAATGCTCCCCTGACCGGTGGGACGTCGATAGCCAAAACGAAACGTATTGCTGCCCTGCTCCTGCCTTACAAAGGTATTTAAGTAGCCGTAACTTTCACCCAGGTCTTTAAACGAACGCTTACCTTCGTGATAGTTATCGCAGTGAATTTTACCTTCCAAATACGCTAATGAATGGACCGATTCAAGCAGCGTCAGCACAGAACATAGCGTCTCAAACGATGCTTTACGCACCATAAAATCCGACAAGCCTTGCCTGGCATCCACCATGTCTTCAGCAATGGCGCAAATTGACTTTGGGTTTCCAACGTCGAAATATTCGTTACTCATGATTTCTCCTTGAGGTAGATATTGTCAAATCACTCAAGGCAATCCTGCCATAGCAGACGCAGAATCATATTTTAGAAATGGAACCAAAAAGGGGCTTTATGCTCGGATTGAGCAGGTTTCTTTTAGAATTCAGCCATCACACAGGAGCCTAAGACATCGATCAGCTGATTTCCCTGGCAAATAGATGGCTCTGACATTTAGGGCAACGTAAGCCGTGGCTGAAGTCGTGCACCCACTCAACACCACACATAACGCATTGATAGCGTACAGGCTCTCTCTTGGCCGTTTGTAGCTTCTGCTCGACAGGAACAACAGGGTGATAATCGCCACTCCAACCAGAAGAGTAACTACGGCGATCCGGTCTAAAACACTGATGATTGCGCCTCGCCTGAAGCAACACTGTAGCGGTCTTTGGGTGGAAGGCCCATTCTCTCAACCCTGCTCGCAACACAAATGCCAATACTGCTTCGGAAAAGCGAAGGTTTCGGTCTTTTTTCAATGAAGAAATGGAGAAGCTGTCGCAGTTCAAGGCTAATAACGCAGCTTTGTTCTCCTGAAGCTTGCCTTCATCTATCATAATCGGCGGTTTACCTTTGTACACCAGATCCACTAGAATCGGATAGCCACCCACCTCCAGCAGCAAATCCACATGATGATCCAACACCTTCACGCTGGCTTGTGCCTTTTCAATGGTATTACATGCCCCGCGACTGACCTGAAGAAACTCGGAATTCCCACAGCAGGCGTGATACTCCATTACTTCTAATGGTGGCGTTTCGAGAATTTCACCCACCATTTGAGGTGCAACTTCGCGTACCATCATGGCAACGGCTACCGCCGAGCTAAACGGGCACTCCTCTTCGGGCTTGGCGTCTTTATGACGGGAATCGTGGGCGAAGTGGTAGCGCTTTTCCTTCGGGTGACGAGACAACAAGGGCGCCTTACAACCCGGACACAAACAGTTGCAGGCGCGCCCTTTAGGCGCATCCTCGGGTTCGACAATCTCTCCGGTAGCTTTGTGAATTCCAAACGGAATCAGCAGTTCACTCATTCATTCCGCATCCTTTCGATATGCCGCAGCATATCTGCCGTTTGAACTATCCTTCCTCACGCCAATGAAATTCCGCTCTCAGTGCGGCAACACTCCGGCTCAGTTCGATAGCATTGTGAGGTATTAACAGGTACGCCCAGGGCTTGCCACCACATTTTGCAGCATGCTCATTAGCAAAACGACACCACCTGGCCGCTGCTTTCGCCTTTTGCTCAACGTCAACCTGCTCCATTTGGGTGGATCGCTTCGGTTCAATCATCAAATAGGCGTCGCTGGCTTCCACCACGAAATCTGGTTCGTAATTTTTACCGCTAATATACTCGATGCGAAACTGACCGGAGGCAGGTTTCATCCACTTGATAACACTGTCATCGGATTCCAGAATCTGCGCCAACCTCAACTCACCTTCAACCGAATCAAATTTCTGGAAGGGATAGCAGCATCGGTTAAAACCGGTGAACAACATCTGCTTAACACGCTGTTTATTCTCGACTGGCGCTCGAAAGTCACGAAAGTTTTCGTCAGGTGCTTTATTAAAGGTAGCAGGCCTAAGAATTTCAAAGCCTTGCGTTACTTTACCGACATAATCTGTGGGCGTGCGCCATTCATGCTGCTGCATCTGAGCCCAGATAAAATCACGAATCTGCTTTTGCCAATAGATCAGGACATTTTCCACTTTGTCCCGGTCCTTATTCAGGTAATTTTTGATTCGAACAACCACCTGAAACGCCAACTGATAGAGTAGATCGGCATGCTCATCGTAATCAATGGCGTCAATTTCCATCAGGCTGCGAACAATATAATCTTCCAGTCGCTTTTCTTTCGCTTCCTGGTTTTCCCATTGAATACGGGTGGTCTTATTATCTTCCAGGTGGCGTAACAGGATTTCCTGCGCAACGGGCTGAAAGTTAATTTTATCTAGCCCGGTCAATTCAAATTTTTCAAAGCCATAGTTTACTTCACGGGTAGGCAATACCGTGATCTGTGGAATATCAATGGTTAACGCAACCAACTTATCAGTGACAGTATTGACGATTTCTGCCACTGATTCATCGGTGAGTTCGGATTCGTCGTCCATACCCTCCAGTGTCGCCTGCTGAGGAATAGATTGCCTGACCACACGCTGTACCCGCTCCAGCACCTTGTTCTTCACCTGCTCAGTGCCCAGCTCTTTTGAAGACGTCAAACGAGAAGACTCTTCCTCTATCACCTTAAAGGTAATCTCCGCCACCTTGCCCCGACGCGCGTCTAACTGAGGCACATGATAACCCGGGTGCTCTTCTTTTATGGCCTTATCATTGCTGGTTGCATACCGGCCAGTGGCCGCAATCTCCGCGATAGATGGTGTTGTGATAACCTGTGGCCGCCGCTCAGGAATATCTGCAGAATCATCATCGCCGATATACACCGTTTTGCGAATGATCGACTCGTCATCGTTGGCCCGGTCAATGATATCCTGGTAGCGGTCGTGAGCAATAATGGTCAGCCGATCAACGGGCTCGACACCAGTGCGCTTACCATACGGAATCCGCAGCCCCCGGCCAATGGTCTGTTCCGTTAGGATTTCCGAAGCTGACGCCCGCAGGGGCACGATGGTATAGAGGTTGGTGACATCCCAACCTTCTTTCAGCTTGTTGACATGGATAACGATTTCCGTGTCTTTATCGTGCTCTACGGCCAGCAAGCGCTGCATGGCTTCATCCGATTCCTCGCCACTTTGATTGGAGTGGACCTCGATGACCTTACCCTTGTAGCGCCCGTCAAATAGGGCCTCAACGGTTTCTTTGAGTTGGCTGGCATGTTGAGTGTCCTGCGCCACCACCAGCATGAAGGGTTTAACATGCTTGCTGCCGGTATTGCGGGCATAAATATCCAGTTCGGCCTTTACGTATTCGTGGTGGTGAATACCGTCTTCCAGCTTGATTTGCTCCAGTTGTTCCTGGCTGTAATCGGCGACGCGAAAATCCCGACGGGTTGCCACGGCGGGAATCTTTACATAGCCATCGTTAAGAGCACTGGCCAGAGGATAATGGAAGACAATGTTGTTAAAGTCCCTCGGTTTTGCGCCGGTGGTCTTAGGTGTGGCAGTCAGCTCCACACCGAATACCGGCTTTAGGTCATTGATGGCCTTGGCCCCGGCACTGGCATAATAGCGATGCGCTTCATCCATAAACACTACCAAGTCGGGCAAATCCGCCAAATAATCGAAGTAGGATTCACCGATACATTCCTGCAACCGCCGAACCTTGGCAATATTGGATTTGGCCGCACCTTTCTTGTTCTCCTTGGCGTTGATCTTGGAGATATTAAATACGTTGATATGGGGTGCAGTTTCATAGGCCAGCAAGTCCCCGGTCAGTGTTTGCGGGACCGCATAATCCAACCGAACCCCTCGGCCATCTTCATAGTCCTCACCGGTGATCACAACAGGTGGTGTTTGGGCGATTTCCGGGATACCCGCAAACACGTATTTAGGGGTACCCAGGGTAAAGTCTGCTTTTAATTTCTCGTAGATCGTGAGGTTAGGAGCCAACACAAAAAAGTGGCGGCTACGTCCGGTAAGGTATAGCCAGGCAATCATGGCACCCATCAGGCGGGTCTTGCCCACCCCGGTGGCCAGCGCGAAACAGAGAGAGGGGAAGTCCCGTTCGAACTGCTTGACCGTAGGGTACTGGTCTTGCACCACTTGTAACCATCGGTTTAGATCAGGATCTTTAGAAAGCTCCATCTGATCCAGAATATCCGCCAGAATATTCAACGAGTCTCGCTGCGGATCACGCAGGGAGAGGCGGGCCGAGATCTGATTGGCAACTTTTGAAGCATTTTTATTCATCGAAAACGAATCCTTCATCCCGTCTTATTCTTCTGATAGCTCTGCTGACTGCTTCTCTGACTCAGGTGCTTCTTCAGATTCGTCTTCGCCTTGATCGACGTCATCCTGCTCTCCGTCTTCCTCTTCGCCCTCATCAGGCAATACATTCAACGAGAAGCTGTAGTCATCGTGATCCCATTCGCACTTGTGCAAAATGGCTTGCGGAATTTTCTTGAGCGTCAGATTGGGGAATTGATCGGCATCCGCCATAAAGGCCTTACAGCAAATCACCAAGGAGCGATCTTTGCCGACCTCATCACTGATCACTTTAAGCTGATCCTGGCTGAGGCTTCCGGTGGTGACGTAAATAAAATCCGTTTCGGTGCTGTAGCCATGCATCCAGAAGTGCTTTTGACTGGGCGCATAGGTAAAGCCCATATGCTTGCACATGGCCTCAGACAGCATTTCGGCGTTGTATTCCTTGTTGATAATCCAGTTGCCCCAGTTGTCTTTTTTGAGCAAGGAGGGCGCCAGCCTGAAATAGCGGTAACCGCCACCACCTTGCCAATTAACCGACGTGGAAATACCACCCTGATCTTCACCATTCACAACTTTTTTCAAACGCGGCACTATATGAGTTTCACAGTGATCGCCAAGCTCGACCATAATCCAACGGCGCCCCATTTTGTGGGCGACTGCACCGGTGGTTCCTGAACCTGCAAAAGAGTCAAGCACTAAATCTCCAGTGCAGGTTGCTATATGAATTACTCTATTCAGTAAAGCCTCTGGTTTTGGAGTATCAAAAGACGCATCCCCAGGAAATAGCTTCCTCATTTCATTTTTAGATGTTCTATTGCTACCAACATCTTTCTTGCCCCAAATTGTCCTTGGAACCAATTCTGAAACTTCAGAAAGGTATCGCTTAATACTTGGCCTCGCTGAGCCATTTGGCCCCCACCACACCCTGCCATCCTCATCAAGCGCATTTAACTTTTCTTGCGATACGCGCCAATATCTGCCAGGTGGTGGAGAGAACTCTCGACCTGTTGGCCCCTTAATCGTATACAACCCTTTAGAATATGGCTTATTCGCATATGGATCGCCCGGAAGCCAAGGACCTCTCAGATCATCGTCAGGGTTCGTGTAGATTGAGTTTGCTTCTTCTGTTCTGGGCAGCTTATTCGGTTTCCAATCCGGGCACTTTGAATAGACAAGCATGTAATCATGATCAGACGAAAACTGCCTCGCAGAATTTCTTGGTGAATCTGCTTTTTCCCAAATCACCGACGTGACATAGTTTTCTCTTCCAAATATTTCGTCACACATTACCTTTAAATAATGCGCCTCGTTATCATCAATCGTGATCCACAACGAACCATCCTCACTGAGAAGGGTACGCATTACCTCCAGCCGGTCTCGCATTAATGACAACCACATGGAATGCTCTAATCCATCATCGTAATGGGTAAAGGCACTCCCAGTGTTGTAGGGAGGATCGATAAAAATACACTTCACCTGGCCAGCATACTTCTGCTCCAGCGCCTTCAGCGCCAGCAGGTTATCGCCATGTATCAAGATATTGTCATCGAATGCTTTGGGTGCATCATTCTCGCCAGCAAACAGATCATCCGCCAACTGCTCAGCTGCCTCACTTCGATAGGAAAGATTTTTATCTTCCAGCAGTATGCGAGGCTCCAACCTTGGCCGTTTCTCTTTACCAATCCAGGTCAATTCGAGCTTTTGCTTTCGTTTACTTGTCATTAACTCTGTTCCGATATTACTTTACTGCGTTATGGGTAAGGTTGCTTGCTTCAACTCGGATGTTGTCATGGAACTGTATTTTTGAAGCTTTTCTCGCAGCCTGAACAATCTTCTATCCGCCGCATCAATCAACGTGGAAAAGGTGATAGCCCGGATGCGGCCAATCGTTTTGCTTGGATCATCACTGTCTTTTATCTCTTTGCTAGCCGTCTTTGGCTTGATGCTTTCGCCGACAACGAACGCATTGATATAAGGAATCGAAGTCAGGAAATCGCTATAGGCAATATCCTGAACGTAGCCATCGGCTTGATTCATTTCTTCACGACCAATGGGAAATCCGCCACGCTTTACTTCAATCAGGAGAACTTTGATGACGGTTGGCAGGCCTTCCTCATCGATCTCCTCTAATGCCTTTGCACCGACGCTGGCATCCTTCAATACAACAATATCTGGTCGCTTTTTGGCATTGTTGAATGCTTCAGGATCAAGACGCTTGCCAAACACCTGCTCAATGGTTTTCACCAAACCAACATTGGAGGAGTATTCCGAAGACTCAAACTCGGGGCCAAAAATCCAGCGCGCCTTCAACAATAGCGGGTGTATCGTGTGCAGTTCATCCGCATCTTTATCACCAGATAAGCGACGGAGGGTTTCGATCACTTTAAGGCGCGCGTCAATTTCAGACAGAGCTTTTAGCGCGTCTTGAGCAGTCCATTCATCCAGCAATTGATCCAAGGCATCGACATCATCATGAGAAATGCTGATCAGCTTGCTGAGCAAACTTTGCCCATGGTGAGACTTTTCCAGATTAATCGCTGCTTTCACGGCCAATTGAAGGACTTTCATCTCCAGATCGGGATTGTCTTCCAGCATGGTATCAATAAATTCGGATACCTCGTTCCGCGCCAGCTGCGGCAGCTCGTCAAACTCGGAACGATATGAATCGAGCGCGGCTTCTTTGACTTTTTCAATTTCAGAACTGAATAATTCTTTTCGTTTTCTAGCAATGTACTGGGCAAGCTCATCCGCAACCTGATTAACGAGGTCGCTTCTAGGCTTAAATCCAGACCAATCTTCCAGAATTTCTTCACGCAGGTCGTCTGTTTGTACAATAACGGCAAATCGTAGGCTGAACTTTCTACGCGCATCGGCGAAAGAGACCGGGCCTAAGCGCCAATCCATATCACCCACACGACGACCACCTACCCAAATCCCCACACCCTGAAACTTGGCATTCTTTTTTGAAAGCTTGGTATCGACAATGGTGATCTTCAGTTTCGCGCCAGCAATATCAACCGCTTCTTCACTCAAAAGCCCAGGATGATCGTCCAGCTTTACTTCTTTACCATTGATGTATATGGCAAAGTCCGGCATGGAGATAAACCTTGTCGCCATCGCCTCCAAAATTCGCTCACCCGTCCAAAGGTTTTGAGTTACCGGAACGGTCAATCGGGTTCCGCGGCCTTCACGAGGCTCGGAGTCCATTGATACCGCCTCTAAAGGGTTATCTTGACTGCCGATTCGTATTGTCAGCTTGGCACACGAACCTTCACGCCAGGTTTCGACCGTATATTCATCGCCAAAACAAAGTAAGCCATGCCTGCCAATACCGTTGCGACCAAATGCTTTGCGCTTGAGGTTTTTCCTCTCTTCGGGGAACGCCACATAAGGGCCCTGGTGTTGTAAGCGGTTATAGCGCATCATCATCCAGCGAGTTTGCAGATGCTCACTGGTCATGCCTATACCATCATCAAGCACTTTAAGCGTCTGGCCGAATTCTTCCGGCACGACGATGTTAACCTTGCTCGCACCAGCGTCGTGAGCATTAGCAACTAATTCGGTCAGAGCGACAATAGGGTCATTCACGACCACACCCAACTCGCGTCGCAAATAATTCTCTTCGTACCGTGTGTGGAACAGATCCAGGCTTTCCATGCTTAATCCTTAGTTGCTGCAAATATCGTCAGCTGTAACTCTTCACCTGCCATACGATATTCCGGGCGCCGACCAGACAATTGTTCGGACTCGTTGACGATCACAGGCACCCCTTCGCCGCGTTTGTCCATCATCATGGCTCGCCCTACGTTTGGACCGTAGGCCCTTTGTGCCTCAACGGTCACTGTGCCAGATATTACCGGAGGGTTAATGTTATCGACCGGGCATCTTGCCAACAGCGTTGCTATCAGTTGATTTCGCGTTGCCTGGCGCAATTCCAGATCACCCACTTCCAGCGTATTCACCAAGGCACCAGGAGACGAGATAACCAGCCTGTCCGCAAACATGTGCAGGCGAATTTTACTGCCATAGATCGCGTAGTCGCGGTGGGCGACGGCATTGACCAGTGCCTCGAACACGGCTTTTAAGCTGTATTGGGGAATATCCTTTCTGCCGATGGTCTTGGTGGCTGCGGTTTTCATATTGCGCTCAACAAACGCCAGCGCCTGTATTACCTGCGCATCCAACGGGCCGGTAATGTCCTGTGCGTCCAATTGATCGTTGGCATCCCGCTGAGTACCGGAATAACAAACCGCTTGAATGTACGCATCGGGAAGCCATTGGTGTGGTTCGGTGGTCGCCATGAGCGCACCAGCAACACTCAGACGTACCTTATCGTCATCGTCTTCAACCAACAGTTTTAACTTTTTAAATTGAATCGATGCTGGCTGGTCACCACGCAAAAAGCGTTTCGCCAAGCCTTCATCGAGGTCTGTATCCTGGCTCCGTGGTACTGGTTGCTCGTCAAACCAGACCATACGCGCCTGGCTGCGCTGCATCATCAGGCGCGCCAGATAGTCCGGTTTCATTTCCTTCTTGGACTCGTTGGCCCTGTGGAAATACTTGCCGTTGCTGACGTGAACAAAAAGACTTTTATCGATTTCGATGTAGATAACCGGCTTTTGATTGCCCTCATGGTCGGGAATCTCAACCACTCGGGTATAAGGCGCGATTGGGGGAGTAATATTGTCCTGGCAGGCGCGAGTAATCATGCCCTGCACAGCATCTATGTGCTCATGCGGAACCCCTGCCACTTCTCTGGGCTTTCCTGCCTGCACCTTATCATTGACTCCCAGCAGAATTATTCCACCCTTAGTATTGGCAAAAGCCGCGATCTCGTCCGCCAGATCTTTTTGGCTAGGGCCTTCGATTTTAGTGCCTTTAAAGGTCACCTTTTTGAACTCGTAGCTCGAATCTTCACCTAGCCGTATTTGATAGAGCAGTTCGCGCACTAATTTTTCTCTATCCATTATTTTCTCCATCGTTCAAGGACCAACGCATGGCAAACAGCCTGGTTTTCTCTTTTTTCACCGCAAGCTTTTCATCAATTTCGTCGAGCAAACGATCCTCTTCTGCTTCAATTTTTTTCTTTTCTTCGTGATAGTTGAGCATGGCGTTATCTCGTTCCCGCTCCAGCTGCTTCAACGCTCGCTGGGCATCGCGTTTCTCTGCAAGCGTTGCCAATTGCCGATTGGCTTTACGTAACGCCTTTATTTCTTCATCCAATTGTTTGGTCTTCAAGTCCAGCGCCAATCGTCGATCTTCAGCCCATCGTTCTAGTTTTTCCGTTTCTTCCTCGTAATAACGTTCGAGGTCTGCGCTCACTTTCTCTTCAAAGGCTTGCTCTTCTTGTAGCAGGACATCACCAAGTAGAGACTCATGACGCAATGCAGCGATGGTACTGACTTTTTTTCCCGGCTGTAGCAATAAGCGGTCTAGAGTTTCTGGTCGCAAGGATTCTCCCAAATCGGTTGCGCCAGCCAAAATCAGGTGCTCGATTCGCTGATTTTTGATACTAAATATCAACTTCTCGACGACCAGCTCTCCTGATTGCCCGATCAATGCTTGCAGGTCGGAAAATTGACCTCGCGCATCGGGCTGATACGTCATTTCAATCACCGGAATACCATCGTTTTTTAGGGATTTGAGGCTCGCCTCATAACGTTCAATAAGCGACTTTCCCAAGCCTTCATGCGGCCTGAAAAATTGCGCATCGATACTATCCGCCTGCTGCCAATTAACATCATAAGTTTGACCAGAATAAACAAAACGACATTCGTTCGAATCGACATTAAATAGCGCGCTTGGAAGCGCCATCTTAGCTAACTTCAGCAGGCGTCGATGATAGTCGCTTAGCTGCTCCCTAGTCTTTTCTCTAGTAATATTAAGTTGTTTAACCACCTCGGCATCAAACCGCTCAAGCAGAGATCGTCGCGCATCTCGAAACTTTATTTTAACTTCTTCACTCATCTCTTGATTAAGCTGGGCAAATTCAGCATCTATCTGGTCATCACTCCTGCATTTTTGATAGATGTTTAAGATTCGTCGCTCAATGTCAACACCAGACTCAATAGATCCCAGAATTTCATCGGATGCACCAAACACACCTTCGAAGAGCTGGAATTTTTGATTGAGCAATTCAAAAACACGCTCATCCGCGCGATTACCTTTATTAATAAAATTAACAATGACAACATCATGCTTTTGCCCGTAGCGATGAACACGCCCAATACGTTGCTCAACACGCTGCGGATTCCAGGGCAGATCGTAATTAATCAACAAGGAACAGAATTGGAGGTTTATGCCTTCCGCCCCCGCTTCGGTGCTGATCATTATGGTGGCGTCATCGCGAAACTTATCGACCAGCGCCGCTTTCATATCGGCGGTTTTGGAATTAGATACCCGAGACGAACCCCGGTGTTTTTCCATCCAGGTGTTATAGATTTCTTTCGAAGACGGATCGTTATTGCTGCCGTTGAGCAGCACTATGCGGCCCTCGTAACCCTCGCGCGCTAAACGCTCTGCAAGCCATGCTTGCGTTCTGACCGATTCCGTAAATATAACCGCCTTACGTTGGCCGCCAAGACGTTCGGCAAAATCAAAAGCTTTATTAAGCACACGAACCAGCGCTTCCGCTTTGGAGTTTTGGGTAATACTGGCCGCCATTAATCGAAAGTTATTAAGCTTTTCGATCTCGGCTTTTAGCAACTCTGGGATCACAACTTCTTCTGGTTCGCTGCCTTCTTCATCTGATTCATCAAGCAGGTCGTCGTAAGCATCGAAGTCTTTGAGCGCTTCAGCTAGATCTGCTTTTTTTTCCAAACGTGAAATCATGGTTTCGAGCGTGCCTTGAATCGCATAGCTCGACGATGCCAGGATTTTTCGTATGACCAGCGTCACCAGATGCCGGGCACCGCTTTTAATAGCCAGAATATTGGGGTCCTGAAGGTAGCTAGAAAAATCGTAATAGAAATCCAGCTCATCTTGTGAGGGCCTGAAGTCCTCTGTCATGGAATAGCGACGGGTAAAATTAATACCGCCTTCTTCCTGAACCTGACGACGGAGCGTTCGATGGCAGACTTTAGACAGCCGGTCACGTAACAAGGCCAGCTCCGAGTCTTCAAGCCTTGCTTTTCCATACCGAGCCTTAAAAGAATCGAGGCTCCCGAAGAAATGCGGGTCTATGAAGGATACCAAACCATAGAGTTCAAGCAGGTTGTTCTGCAATGGTGTCGCTGAAAGCAGTACCTTAGGTCGCCCAGTTAACGCCTCATCCAACTTCTTGGCAGTAACCGCTCCAGTTGGTTTATAAACATTACGAAGCTTGTGAGCCTCATCAAATACCACCAAGTCCCAAGGTATCATGGCGAGTTCTTGGTCCTTTCGAGACGCAAACTCGTAGGAACAGATAACAATGGATGCATCACCCATGGCGACTTCGGTATCAAAAGGATTGCCGATACCGTCTTTGCGATACTGATTGAAGTTTTTTGCCTCCAGAATCACCGAAGGTAGTGAGAATTTTTCCTCCAGCTCTTGACTCCACTGCTTGCGGAGTGTGGCAGGAACAATAAGCAGCAATTTGCGGCGATGCTCTGCCCACTTCTGGCTGAGTACAAGGCTGGCCTCGATGGTTTTACCCAGACCGACCTCGTCCGCCAGAATGACGCCCTGTGACAGCGGCGATTCGAGCGCGAACAGTGCCGCCTGCACCTGATGCGGATTCATATCGACTTTGGCGGAGGCTATCGTTTGCGTCAGCGTTTCTTCGGCCTTGCCTTCCAGAGACAGCCAATGCGCGAGATAACCGGCTTGGTAGTCGGTATACATTCAGGCCTTGCCCCCGACCTTAGAAGCGCCTTCCAGGGGGCTGTAACTCTTCTCAGCCTCTACCCTGCCTAAAAACTCACCCACCGCCTGCCTGACCACCCAGGCAACCGATAGCCCATTTGCCTCAGCAAGCGCTTGCAGCTTTTCATATTGCTCGGACGGCAGCGAAACTGTGGTTCTGACAGCTTTCATTGAAATCTCCATTCATCAGGCTGCATCACATTGCATCATTGTACACTGTTGGTCTGAATGCGCCACACCTGAACGCAACTTGACCGATACCGTAACCACAAGCTTGGCTCTCAAGAAGTGCATTTCAACGGGCAGGGGAAAATCAGGATGAGCAGCAATTAACTGTCTGCAGTTTTCAGGCTATTTGAGAAGATCCAGCCCTTCGTGGCCATCGACACCCAGGGCTTTACAGTAAAGGCTGTACTCAAACACATCCAGCCGCCGCTCCATGGTTTCTACTTTCTGAACAAAGGAGTGCGGTTGGTTCAGCCGACCGGCAAGTTCGCGCATGCTGATGCCCTGATCCACTCTGGCTTGTTTCAGCCAAGCGACCAGACTTGCATATTTTGAGGATGTGATAGCCTTTTGCATGCGTACCGATTATTGGTACGATTGCCAATGTACCCAAAACAGGTACACAGGAATCAGTCATGCACAGGAGGCCCTTTTACATGCTCAAAAAGCTTATGGCATTCGCCGTACTGATAACGGCAGGATGCAGCACGACACCTACTCCCTATAAGCCACAGGATTCCTACGCGCTGAACATCGCTCGTGCTGCGGGCATTGACGCTAAGCTCAAGGACACCGAACTGCCCAAGGATACGGTCTCCGACATCACGGACTCCTCTGGCTTCTGCTCGCAACAGTATGATTGCCTGGATGCCGGAAAGCATCGTCCAGAATTCCCCCAAGGAGACTCTGGCAGACCTGCTTTTGGACGCAGCCAGCAAAGGTGTGCGAGACTTGGGCTTCACGCCTGTTCAGGAAATTGCCAAAGGCGGTACCGACAAAACCGGCATTGGAATCTACATGACCGGTCGCAATGACGGTATATGCCAGGACAATCAATACGGCAAGTCCAATTGCTGGATCAGCTTTGCTATCCGAGATGCCGAACTGACCGCACCGCTACCCTTTGTAGGAGATGATCAAAGCAAGGTTTGGGTTTTTGATCCCAGCGCCAATGTCTACAGCCGCTTTGTCTTCCCCAAGAATCATCCTGGCTTTAATGAGCTAGAACTGCTGGCCGCGACCAGCAAACATCTGCCGGAGTGGGTCTATTTTTATGTTGCACCCTCTAAGGTGTTCGCTGGCAAAGAGCAACCAATTAAAGTGCCATTGCTTGTGCAGCAGGGCCAGATTCACTACTTCGTGAAAGCGGCCTCTTCTGCTGAACAACAATAAGGTAGGTGTACGGTATGCAGGAATTATTTTTAAATGCCCTGGTAGCCTGTATCGCACTGGCAATTATCATCGCCGCCAGTCAAATGCTGTTCAAAGTGCTGCGGGGACTATTCCATGCTCTTGGTTTCATCAGCACATTTCTATCATCAGGCACCGGACCCAACCCCAATGCGGTCGCTCTGTTCCGTGGCCGCGTCGTTGAGGCCAAGAACTGGCACGGCAGCACCGACGGCAGACTGTACAGCGAATTCTGGCTGCGTACAGAAGATGGTCTGGAAAGGCGGTACAAACTCAAGGATATACACCCCAACCTCCGAAAGGGGCATCAGGTAGCGCTCTATGAATATGCGGGCACATTAGTGGCCATCAACAACGATTCCACTGGCACTGAAAGCTGGGTAGCGCCTGGGTGGCTACTATCTTCCCTGTATCCAACCGGGCGTTTACGCCGTTTTGCCATTTCAAGCCTTGGTATATGGACAGCTTACTATTTTATGAAGCCTTCGGACCCCACCTTTGAACAGGTGTTTCTATTCTTAGCATGGGTAATCTTTGCGGGCCTTACCTTGGTCTTGATATTCAGGCACTTGTTTTCTGCCAGTTCGCGTCAGTCAGGTCGCCTTGGAGAGTTCGCCGCTTTTTGTTACGACGCAGCAAAACCCTATTAATTAAAATGCATGCTTGCAAACTGACGGTGGACTCGGATCGAAAACGGCCCACTTCCCAATGTATCTATCTCATCTAAAAAGAGCGAAATTCGACAATAATCTAATGACCGCAATGGTCGCCTATATTTAATCTAATTTGTCGAAAATATTTTTTTCGTGCATTTGCAAACGCCATGCAACGCATGTGGCCGCCAGAAAATTCGATTATATATAGCCTGATATCTTGCTGGTTCGAGCGATGTCGAATAGCGTTTCAATTCGACTATAGGGCACCTCTAAAAATTGCCCCGATTAAAGTAAAATACCACCATCGCATCAAATAGGTCACCATCACTA
>NZXG01000052.1 GCA_002701845.1 Pseudomonadales bacterium | reverse complement strand
CTAATCACGAGGCGTGTTTAAAAGTGGTGGCCACATGAATTCCAGCAGCAAGTACCGGCACCACACATCGGGAGCCGGTAACTTTATGAGCAGGCTCTAGATAGTTCCAAACACTAAAGTTGGTAATCAAAATAGTACGGGACAAAAAATATCTGAGCCTGGTTACCTTCAAAGAATTGAGAGACTTGAATCGATTAATGGTTCACCAAATGTTCATTCTCTGGAGAAACATGGAGCTCTGACAACCGGGATGAAGCAGTATAGAAGGGTTCAGCGTAAGGATTATCCGAACCCTAAAACTGAAGCACCTGCAAACAAAATCAAACTCACAGCAGCCCCGGGGACGGGGGTTCAATGAGCTGCGTCTGGACGACAAAAAAGACCATGAACAAATCTACGTCCACGCCCAGCGGGACCTGGATCTGCATGCCAACCATGACTGGCGGGAGTCTATGGGCTCACAACTGCACCAGACCGTGGGCCGAAACATGCATCAGACTATCGGTGGAGACGCCCATACCCGTATAAAACAGCACCGAGCTGGTGAGCGAAGCCGGTGTGGAGCTCACCCTGCAACCCGGTAGGAAAGAGCACCTAAAAATTGTGCCCTTCAAGCACTTGTGACCGATAAAGCGTCCTCATTAGCAATCCGTAACTACTATTGAGGCCATCGCCCGTCAAGATATACAGTGGCCCTTGTGCCGTTAATGTCAACAAATTCACCACCTATATCCAGATAAAGTACCAGAAAATTAGAATAGCTTTTATTCCGCGTGATGCCTGCTTTAAATGGAATTGTCGATGTATCATACGGGCCAGGCGCTCCGTTTGACAAATAGTATGTTTCGCTCACTGTATTAACAACCGGAACAGCACTCCGCCCGTCTTCGTTTATATACGATATGGAATTTTCGGTTTCCTCATATTTTCTTAAAACAAAGCCGGCACCTGCTGTTACAAATTTTTCAGCTACTTTAAGCGCCAGCGCCAGTTCATCTTCCGGCACGGTGTAATTGTAATTCAGGGGATGAGGCAATGTCATATCCACTGCTCCGTGTCTATTACAACTCGTGCCGTTGTAATCTAAAGCATTACAAGCTGGAAATTCAAATGTATAGAAGTATCCCCTGGGATAGTCCCTGGGATCATAACATCCGGCAGCTCCACCGAGAACTCCGAGGTACTGAACACCATCCGCAAATTGATACTCCACTAGCTCTATTTCACAAACCAGAGGATGCCAGATAAAGATCCCATGCTCTAGCACACGCAGCCAAACTTGCAGTGCAGGGAAAAAAGCTGTCGGATTTTCACTCCAGTAACGATCTGGGTCTTGATACCTATACAGGATATCCGGATTGTACTTCGACATACCAGAATAAGCGTCAAAGTCCTGCCCCATCACCAGATTAAACTCAACGAGGTTTGGCAAGAACCGGCATCGGTCAGGCTCCTCATCGCTTAGCAAACAGAGATCCGGTTCCAAGTACGCTGGTATCCAGCTGACGACCCGATTATGATAATTCGTGTCACTTCCGGCCAGTAACAGGGCTTCGGCCAAAGCGACATCACATTGTTCGGCGTCACTTTCAGCACAGCGCACACTCTGTACCACCTTCATGGCGTGACTGGCTATCCGCAGCAGTGCCTCCTGGCTCAGAGTGCCGGTTTCCAATTCCGCGAGTTGATGCCGCAAATCTGCTACCGCCTGCGGGGGGATGTGCTGGGTCTCCGTTCGGTCCTCGAAGCCACCGTCGCCAATCAAATAGCCAGTGCGCTTCGGCTGATAGCTGGAGGTCGCTGCCCAGTCATCCAGGGTGGAATTGATAAAGTTCAGATAGCCATAGACTTTCCCGTCACGGCTAACCCGGCTGGGGTAGCCGTCTTCGCGCCAGCGAATATGAACATAATGTTCCGCAGCGGTGATGTGGGTGACTTTGTCCAGGTGAAAGGTTCCGTCACTACTACGCTGCACTTCCAGATAAAGATGTTGCACTTGCGTAGGGTCACCTGCGGTTCGAGCCCGAATATGAGCCAGCACACCACTTTGATCCAGAGTACTGTTCCAGCGGACGTCCATTCCAGCGATCCGCTGGTCCAATGTTGTTCTTAACTGTTCCATGGCTTGCTGAACTTCCTGGTTTTCAGCCAGGTGGCTTTCCACCATTTCCCGCGTTGCCATGCCACCCTCGGGTGAGTAGCGCTCCAACAAGTCGGACACCACGGGGTCATTGGCGAACTGACCATCGGACAAGCCAAAATTAACATACCCCTTAGCCTGCCGGCTGGATTCTGGTAGCTGGATGGCCTCGGTAGTGGATTGGTCCAGGCTTATCAATAGTCGAGAAATATTATAGCCTGACTGCAAACTGGGAGGATTTCCCGGCATTGCGAGGTGGTACGGGGTAAGCCGGGCTGCGCCTGTAGCACACCCCAGTTTCACCTCGCCAATATAGAAACAGACAGGGTCCGGGCTGTTGGCATCATAGCGAAATTTACCGTCTTCAGTATAGCCTTCAATACTCGTGTTTTGCCGGTAGAATAAGCCGGAAACCGGACCATCAGTGAATACGCCAACTTGCTCATCTGTAGGCTGAGGTTGGGGCGTATTGTCATTGCGGCCCGGGGAGGCGTCGCTACCACTGCCCCCGCCACCACCACCGCAACCAGTGAGGGTGAACAGGATCAACAAGAGTAACCTAATATGCATGCTTGGAACTTGCATTGAAATTTCCTTGCTATTTCGCCTATTGGCACCATGAAAAAAGGGCAAATCTGATATCCTCGCTGGATACTCCAGAAGAGCAGGTATTATCAGTTAATTCACTATATAAAGATAAGTATGCGCCATCTTCATGGGCTTCCTCTCCTATCCAGTAATATTTCTGGCCAACGCCAACGAAATTTACGTCACCCGAATCTACAGTGATTGATGAAAAACCGGCAAAAGCCATGATATTTTCTGGTAGAACTTCCTTTGCACAAAAGCCATTCATCCCGATGATATATGTCAATGTTTGGTCAGAGCCACATTCCATCTGCGTCATACGAGTACCATCCCATTCGCTATTATCAGCCTCTTCGATATCCATAAGTACGGTTTCTACCTCCCTGTTATCCAGCACAACTCTCATACCTCTTAAACCAGCTTGATTGACCCGAAAAGAGGAAACCTCTTCCGTCATCGTATTCTGAAATAACGCCACCGCGTACTCAGGCACCGTCTGTTCAACCACATATTGGTCATCAAGCCGATCACAGTCATCACCGCCCTCCAGTCTGTAGCCCCAACCATTCGTAAGGTGATCATCCCAATCCAGATATTCGTCGGGCATTTCACAGTCGCCCCGCCGGTCCAATGGCCACTGACCCTGGCGCTGACGAAAGCTGTAAGCGAGGTTTAGGGTATTCTGTAACTGCGCAAAAGTATACTCGTACGCTTGTCGTTCGGAACCGGCAGCAACTCGACTATTATAATGCAGCGCGGTGGTGACCATTACACTGATGATGATCAATGCGAACACCAGGGACAGACCGGTTTGCCGTTTAGCGCCCATCACAATAGGTCAAGGCTCCCATGGTAATTGGTTCACCTTCACAATCAGGGTTATCCGGTAAGGTGCTAAAGTCGTGCGGCGCATTGGTAGCATTACCAATTGCCACCCGCAATTGGAGCCGCCAGGTGTCACCCATATCGGTTTCTGCAAAATAAAATCCGGCAAGGCCATCTTTCGAAACCGGCCCACACACCGCCTGAGGCAATACGATATAGGCTGGGTCGTTACGTCGCCCTGGGCAGTCCGGCTTGGGAAGCAAGGCACTGCCTGCCTCTGCCAGAGTGAGTTTGTGGAATTGGTAACGATATGACGCTCGACGGGGCTGGGGCACGTAGTGAATCACTTCGGGTTGCTCGCCTGCATCGATATCTGAAATGCTGGAGGTGGGGAGGAAGCTCATCAGCATTCGCGCCTGCTCCGCCGCGTAATCCGGAAAACGAATGACTAATAAAAGACTGCGGCCGATATCATCACTGTCATCACAGCTGGCGTTGAGATTCACACCCTCCGGCCCCTGATAACCGTCTTCACCCACCGGGAAAGCACCAGCAGCCGCCAGCGTTTCCACCAGGTTCCGGCATTCATTATCCTGATCCGGCCACTGTCCGACCTGCGAAAAATAGGCCATGGCTCCGTTGCCAAGACTCAGCACATCCTGAGCCACAGACTGAACCACCCGCTCCTCCATCTGCTGAATCTGTATATGAATAAAATAACCGGCAACCGCGGAAATCAGCGCTACCGACACCATAACCTCAACCAGAGTAAAGCCAGTGCATCGGCGCCCGGCTGCTGTAACCAGACTAGTCATCATTGATCAACTGATGCGTGCCATAAGCCGCATTGAGCGAGGTTAGCGCGGCAGGCCCAGTGCTCCAGGTTACCGTGGTGGCGCCGGCCTCTTCATCCACCGCAATTTCGGTATGGGTCCCGGGAAAGCGAAACTCCGCGTATTCTACTCCGATAAGAGCAAAGGAAACCCGGACACCGTATTGACCCACTTCCACCTGAAACAGCTCGTTTGCTGCTCTGCCCAATAACTCGAAAGTCGTACGCAAGCCTGGCATAGCTGCATCCACATTATTGGCTGGCCCGGCAATAAACTCGCCCAGGCTTCCGGTGAAAGGCCCCACCATTCCTATAGAGCGACCGTAGTCGATGATAGTGGCAATTTCCTGTGCTTTATGGGCCGCCCCGGCGACCGACCGGTACCGCATCTCGGTACTCAAATTCGGCAATAGAACAGCAATACTGATGGTAATCAGACCTATCACAGCCAGTAGCTCTACCAGCGTCATACCTTTTCTATTATTGATCAGTCTATTCATCACACCGTCACATTTGAAGCCGCACCAGCCAGCGGCAGATAAAAACCAAGCACCGCTACCGTTGCCGCCAGAATCATCAGTGCAAAACCGATACGAGACAAATATTTTGATATCTGACGACTGGTGTGCACACTTTTTAAATGTAGCGTGTCTTTTACCGATGCCAGAATAAATTGCTGCTGATCGGCATCCACTTCGTTGAAAACCTGCATGGCATCGATCAGAGATTCATCCCAATCCTCAGCATCCAGGGCGTCCGCCAACATCTCGGATTTTGCCAGATGGGCATAGACCCTCTGATAGACAGCACGTTTTTCGCCGCGGGTTGCCTGCATGGCCTCGGCTACGATCTCAGAATCCACATACCCGGCTGACTGTAGCATCTCATAAACTGCCACAAACTCGGTAGATCGTTCCTGGATTCGCTTTAACTCAATCAAGTTGAATAAAGGCAGCCGCTTGACCAGATTCCATAGCGGTTTACGGTAGAAAAAAACCACCAGAAACAGCAAAGGCAAAAACCACGCGTAGTCTTTGGTGAACTGCCCCAGCGCCATCAATGTCAAGGTAAATTGATTTGGCTTGACAAAACCGTTACTACTCATACCCATTAAGGATTGCAAGGAGTTGTTCAGAAAAGCCGGCACTACGAAGAAAAATCCCCCCCCCAGAAATATATACAGCAATCCATTTTTCAGCTCTGAGCTTACCTCTGAGCGGATCTTTTCACGGCTCAACAAATATTGCGCCGACTGACGAAGCGCGTGGGAATAGTCCCCTGCTTTTTCTGCTGCTCTCGCCATCAAGGTGGCAAAGTGGTCAAACCGGAACAAGGCAAGATAATCCGCCAGGCTCTCGCACTGATCCAGTTTATCCGGTTTTGTTTTTAACCAACGGTTTTTACGGATTAACTGTTCCACGCTTTGTTTGACGGTTTTTCCGCTGGATAGCGAGCTACTCAAAGATTGCATAAACAGTGCCTGGTTTTTCTGGTCAGGTCCCGGCGGCTCAAAGGCGAAAGCGATCTGCCCCAGCACATCTTCGCGCACCGCCAGGATGCGCCGTTCTGGTATACGGGAATGCCAACGGGCTTCTTCCCGACTGCCGGCCTCCACTTTAATGGAGGCCGACTCCCCTTTTGCATCAAGATACTGAACGACGTATTGCATGGTTTATGAGCAACTGTATACAACTGTCAGACTAGTAGCGCCACCCGCCTGACTCCCACCATCCTCAACCGACACCATTTGTGGGCGGTTGGTTAGGTTCACTAAAATATCATCCCGCACCACTTCCGCATTGGTTCCGTTGAAGGGAAACCGGATGGTTATCTCTCTAGTTTCATCACTGTATTCTGCCACCCATGTATCACCCCAGGGCGTAGTAGGAGCCAGGCCACGCTCAATCAGCACATCAGCAACGTCGTAATCCCCGTCACCGTTCAAATCCACTGCATCATCAGGATAATTTGTAATAGAACGACAATTCGCCATATGCCTGGCCCGGTAAGATGAAATAGCACTGGGCACATTGGAAGTCAGAAAGGCTGTGGCCAGACCCACCTTGGCGTCATCACTGGATTGATTAATCTCGATGGTAACGTATACCGCGATCATGGAGATGATCGCCACCACCGCAATCAGCTCCACCAGGGTGAAACCGGCATTCTGTTTCAGTTTATTCCGCATATACGTGCTCCTGTTCCCTACCTGCATGTTGATTTTTGTCCACTCTTTTGTTGTCTGGTAAACCGATGGTAGCCTTCACGGTTAATCATGACGCTGGTTCCACCGACATTGAATCCATGTTTTGGGCGTTACGCCGGGAGTTGCCCTGGCTGTACCCCGGCAGGCGGTAGGCCCGCGCCACGCGGATTGGGTTGATCCTGGCTTCCAGGGCCTCCAGGGTGGTTATACCTTCCCGCACCAGACGGATGCCGTCTTGCCAAAGGTCATCAAAAACACCACGCTGTGCCTGTTGCCGCCGGATTTCGTTAGAAGGCACCCCATCGATAATCTGGAGTTCAGTTTCTGGATCATTGAGAAACAACTCACATACCAGATGACGCCCGGTGTAGCCGTAGTTGCAACGTTCACAGCCTTCTTTATTAGACACTACGGGGACTAAGATTTCGGGATTTTTCAGTTCCGGAACGTGGTGATATTTGGACCACAACTCTTTGGACTGGGTAATGGATTGCATGCGGGAGCAGGCAGGACACACTCTGTTCACCAATCTTTGAGCAGTAACCGCCATTAGATTTTCCGCCAACAAGGCATTGTCCAACCCAAGGTTGCGTAATCGATTGATAGCACCGTGAGCATCATTGGTGTGCAGAGTGGTGAGCACCAGATGACCGGTCATACTGGCGCGCAGGGCCAGTTCCGCGGTCTCGCTGTCGCGGATCTCCCCCACCATGATTACGTCCGGATCGTGGCGAAGTAATGATCGCAGGGCTTTAGCAAATCCCATGTGCTTGGTCACCTCCAGCGAGATGATGCCATCCAGTTGATCCTCCACTGGATCCTCGATGCTGTAGATCGCTTTTTCAGGGAAGTTATCCCGCACATCTTTTAGGATTGCCTTCAGGGTGGTGGATTTGCCGCTACCGGTGGGCCCCGTGACCACCAGCATGCCGTTGGCACGGTGACCCAGGCTACGCAATTGGGCCACATGAGCCTGGCTCAGCCCAAGATTATCCAGTTTGTTGGTGCCACGCTGGTTATTAAGCAGACGGATGGTGATTTTGGGTTGGATTTCGGAATAGATCTTCACTGGCGCCATTTCCAGGCGCATACTGACCTGCTTGTGTGCGGATTGGAACACCAGATAACCACTGGAAGGCTCCAGATAGTTATTCTGCTTCCCCACCCGCTCCATTAGATTATTAGCCACCAGGCGGAACCGTTCCCGCTCTATGGTTTGCAGTCCCGGCACCCGGCACACCTGGCAGCGGCCGTCCAGGCGAAACTTAATCACCCCGCCATGGGATTCCGGGTTAATATGGATATCGCTGGCCCGCATGGCCACAGCTTCGTTCAACAGGTCGTCAACAAACTGCTTGGCCCAGGCGCCGCTAACCTCCGCCACTGACACACCATGATCACAATCGGCCTGAATCACCAGATCCGACTCGAAATCGGACATGGCGAGAATCCCAAGCTGCTCGAACTTCAGTTTATCCTTGGGATCATTCTTGCGCCGCATCAACGGCTCGATTTGGCTGCGATCATAGGGATTGGACACATACAGAACCCGATCCACAATCAGCCAGGGGCAGCGGTCCTGACTGCTGCGCACCAGACTGTCGCGATCCCTGACCACACCGTCGTACTGAGCGCGCTTAAACAACCGCGCCAACGCCCGAGCCAGTTTGACGTCATCGATCCCCGCTTCCCATAGCCTGGGCACAATCTCGCCGGCTTCCGTGGGTAAAGGTAAATTGCGAGACGCAGCTTCAGTGAGCGCACCCTGCCCAATCAGCTCCCGTAGCAGTGCCTGGAACTGTTGATGGAGCCTGGATTGACGTTGTTCAGCCACGGCAGTTACCAAGAGATGTCAATGTCGTAGCGCATGCCGTCCTTGTGCAGGCGCACACCATCCCGCATACTGATGGCCACCACTCGGAAGCCCCCGGGGAGTATTTGACCTACCCGCCCCAGCACCTTGCCCTGCTCTGTTTCGAAGGCAGCGCGATCCCGCTCGATATGCAGTAGTGTGGGCAAGGAGGCACTGACATGGGGCCGCCGGGAAGGCTTCGATGCAGGTTTCTGAGGCCGTTCGGTTCGCCCTCCCTGCATACCCAGATCCGATACATCACCACCATGTTTTTTAATCTCCTCGGCATACTTGGCGATCTCGGCACGCTGTTTCAGCAACTCAGCCTGATACTCCAGCCGCTGGATTTCCTTGGCCCGTTCCGCCTCCTCCAATAGAATTTGTGAACCTTCCATGTCTGCCTGCACCGCCGGTGCCATTACCAATATTCCACAAGCTATCAATCGTTTCATCGATCCACCTATTCGCTGCCAAGGACTGAAAAACCTAGTTGTGCTTCGCCTTTATCAATTGCAATCTGATATAAGAAGGTGGGCACAGTTTTCTGAATCTCCAGAGCCGCCACCAGCACTGCCCCAACCTGCCCTTCAATTTTCCCGTGCCAGGCCTTTAAAGGCCCGTTGTACATCCTGTCTGATTTGTTTAGCACACTAACCTCCACACCGTAACGTCGTGCAATGGCGGGGATGTACTGCCACTGATTCTTAACCGGTGGTAAAACTTCCAGCTGCGCCAGCCGTTCAGCCATGGTGTTGAATTCCTGAATATTCTCCTCGATCACTTCCACATTCTGCTGGTCAAGCCGGCTGAGCCGCGCCACCTGATTCTCATACACTTCCTTCACACTGATGATCACCACCAACGCAATGATTGCCCAATGCAGCCAGCCCCAATAGGCGAAAATATCGAAAGCAGGGAGCTTCAGTTTCATCTCAACCACCTCGAGTTTCCATTTCCAGCGTCACCTGGCCATCAGGATGATATTGCCCCCTGACCCAACTGTAATCAGTCAATTCACCCGGATCCCGGCCGGCGTCAAACATGAATTTAATCCGCTTTTGATCCAGAGATTGTCGGCCTTGGGTCTGTAAATTGGGAAAGGCACGCCACAGGATTGCCAGTCGCTCCAGCGCGGTCTGGTCATTAGGCACTTCGGTAAGCCGAGTGGTGCGCAGTTTATCCAGACCACTTTGCAGATCCTGCAACATGGCGCTCTTACTCTCCATCTGTTGATGCGCGTGATCGTACAAGCGGCTGAGGCTGAAATTAACCACAAACGCCACGGCCACTACCGCTGTCACGCTTATTGCCAGATAAGACCAGCTTTTCCGGGTAATTAGCTGCCGTTCAAAGCGTAATTCCGACGCCAGCTTTGCTTCAGCCTGCGGCAACACCAACTGCTCAGGTCCGGCTTCTATGACTTGAGCTTCTTCCAGAGAAAAGCCCGCATCGGCTGCAAAAAATCCAGACTCGTATATGCCGGAGTATTCGGCGCGGCCAAGATCACAATGCAGATAATAGCCATCCTCCGGGGTTACCGGGACCACCTGCAATGTACGTTTAAATGAAACCAGCCCACTGCTGATCAGTACATGCCAGAGCCCATACACCGGACACTGGGGATAGCGCTCCCGCATATCCTCAATATCGGCCTCACGGATATGGATGGCCGGACAAGTGTTGGTGGCCGGACAGGATTCCACATACTGGTGCTGTTCACTGATGGGCACCGGCCCCACCAGGTCTGGTACTAACACCACATCCCGGCCCTGTACCGGCATCGGCCGCTTGATAAGGTCCGCCAGTGAAGTCATCGATTAGACGCCTTCCACCACCGTGGGAGTCACCGTAAGCACCAGCTCGCGCCGGCTCAGCTCGTTGGACTCGGAACGGAACACCGGATTGATAATGGTTTGGGTAACCACATCCTTCCAGGGCAGATCCTGCAGACTCTTGGCAATGGAACGCCGGATAAACCCACCCAGTTGAATGGGCTTGCCACTCTCAGTGATGACTTCGGTAGAGAGTTCATTGAGAGCAATATTCGGCACTTCATATTCAATGCCTTCAAAGGTGAAATTCTGAGTGCCGGACACTGAACTGATAACCGGCCAGATTTCCAGCATAATGCGGCCATCGCCCAGTATCCGGGGAGTCACTGCCAGCGTGACACCCACCCGAACCGAATTCAGAGTGGCGGTAGTGCGGTCATCACCGTCTCTCTCTTCCTCGGTTTCTATCTCACCTATAAAAGTAATTTCTTCCCCGGTAGAGATATAAGCATAGGTGCCATTGCGCACCGTAACATTGGGCTGACTTAACAGCTCCACTTCACCGTATTCACTGAGAAACCGGACGATGGCTTCAGCGTTTACGGAGCTGCTTTCATAGCCGACATTAGCCGCAAACAGACCATTACTTTCACTCACAATGTTCTTGCTCACGGCGCTGTTGCCCTGATTCGCGAGGATGCTGTTCAAGGTAAAATCAAGCGGATTGCCGTTGATACTGGCGTCTTTAAGGGTCAATTGGGACCAGTCGATACCGGCGCCACGATTGTCATCCAACGTAACGTCATAGGCCTGAACATTAATATTTACCTGCCGCTGCCCCGATTCGATCAGATTGGAGATAAATTCGTCCAGAGCCCGCACCCGGCTTGCGGGCCCCCCCACACTGATAGTGCCCACGGAGCGCACCGCCTGCACATAAGGCTGCAGCTGACCCGCGACCTGCTGCTTGCTGCGGGATTGACTGACATTAAGTATCTCCCGGGCGCCGTCCACCAGGATGGTCCAGTCGTCGTCGGTGTATTTGGTTTCGATTTTATTGTCAGTACCGCCGGTGGTGCGACTTCCACCCTCCTGGTCCACCGTGGTACTTTCGGTGTTGAAGGTGGAGCCCACCGTTAGCTGAACATTGCGATTGGAGGCAAAAGCAGCCACATTCCACTGCCTGCGCACGAAGGAGCGGACCGTGATTACGCCATGGTGATAATCGATATCATAGCCGGTGACGGACTCCAGATAATCCAGGTAGTCCCGCAGGTACATATCCTGAGCAAACACGCTGATTTCCCGGCCCAATTGGACGTTCTCGTCACCGGGTACGATATTGACATCGGCCAGTTGTTTACGGATGGCGTTAATCAGCGAGACCCGGCCGCTGAAGCTGACCCGTCGATTGAATACGGTTTCTTCCGGTGTGACCTCGCGTACATAGGTATCACTGCGTTCCACCACCAGTTGGGTTGGCTTTTCCTGCAGCGGTTGGTATTTAATGTCTTCATCATAGGGTGAGACGGCGCACCCCCCCAATAGGGTGCCCAACAGAGCGCCCTGCAACACCGGTCTGAACTGCAAATTCATAGGTCACTCCTTACCGCTGACTGATAACAAGCAACGGGCGGCTTACCCCCTGCTCATCCCTAAGGTCGAAAAAATACTGATGCTTCAAACCAATCGGCGTCAGCAGGTCCCGCAATGCCTGGTCCCGACTTTTGGTACTCACGTACTGAAACCGACGCTGTAACAGGGCCGTGTCTTTCACATCCACCATAATCCGCCAGTTGATGGGCATAATGGCGGTTGCAATCTCCTGGACCGTGCCTGCTGCCACTTCCACCGCCACCTTGCCGCGCTGAATTTCCACCGGTAGCAGTTCCTCCGGGCTGTCCGGGGAGGCGGCTCTGCTGGCGATCCGGTCGGCCTGTTGCCTGGCGTCCAATACAATCTGCTCGGCCACCTCACGAGCCTCCTGTACCGCCAGCTTGGCGGCAACCAATTCCTCTCGCACGGTTTCAAGGTCCGCCGGCTGAGCAGTTTCCTGCGCTAATACCGGCGTGGATAAACACAGCCATCCCCCCATTAGCGTCACAGCCGACGCAACAGCACATTTCATGGTGTCCAACCTCATTTGGTGTTTTCTGTAATTGCTTAGTAAGACGATTTGCGGGTAAAGATTTCGCAAAAATCTGCTCAATTATTTGAAGCCAGTGCAGAAGCCTGCGCAGGATTGGGACGTAACTCCGGGCCTTCCCCCACCAACGCTGCCAGTTGGTCATGTCGCTTCCGGGCATCCTGCTGGCGCAGGTAGGCGCCCACATAGATGAAGTAGCTGGGCTTTGCGGGGTTGGAGCCACGCCACTTATCGGTCTCTTCCAGTGCCTCCAGACGTTCCCACATAGCATTCCATGGTTGCGGCTGAGCGTAGGTGTAGACCAGGGAATAGTTATAGCGCTGCTGCCGGCTTTGGCTGCGATTAGTCTGCTGCACCACTTTACCGGCCTGGTTCCGCTGCAGGCTGCCAGCAACGGCAGCCGGAGCCGCCGTCGGGGGTGCCGAGCGCACTACCGCAGCCGGCTCGTTGCTGTCCGCAAGGGACCTGTCCGGCGCCGGCGTCAGGGCGGCTATGGCGGCGTCCAGCCGGGCCAGGGCCTGATCCGTTCGCCCCCGCAAACGTTCCAGAAAGGCGGCACCCGGGTTCCCAGGGGGTTCATCCCTGTCAGACTCCGTTTCGGTGACCGGGCCCGGAGCGGTCCTCAGCCGGGCCTGCAATTCAGCTATTTTCTGCTCAAGTTCGTAAAAGCGTTGCCAATAGGGATCCTGCCTGGCAACACTATTGGCCATTGGTCCCGTGGCGCCCTTGTCCCGGCCTATTTGCTCCAGCATTGTGCACCCGCTCAGTGTGCCTGCCACTGCAGCCATCAGAACAACCCGCTTTAGCATCTTTTATCCCCCTTCAACCGCGGCCCCGCCAGGGCGCGTCGATATACAGCTCCGGCCCGGCTTGCACCAGGCCCACCATGGATCCGGCAATGACCGGTAACCCTCTTTTCAGACACCGGGTCGGCAAAAAAACCGGCAATTTTATGGGTACCTGTGTCTTTATAGCGATTATTGAAGGGATATCGGTGGTATGAAGATAAACAGCAAATTGACGATGGGCATAATTGCCGGCCTGGGCCTGGCGGCTGTTGCCTGTATGGGCCATATCTTGGCTCAGCGGGCGCAGACCCAGGCACTGAACCATGCGGCCCTACTCGGTGAACTGAACACAACCGTCGCCCTGCAGGTGGCCGAATCCCGGCAATTACTGCGGAATCAGGAGCATCTGTCCCGATTCCAACAGCGCCACGACAAGGCTATCGTTCAGTTCCAACAATTGATGGACGGCCAGCTCAAAGAGGGGCTGACTGATCTCCCGGCATTACTGAGCAAAGATCCCCAACCCCTGCAGAATCGCTTTGAGGCCTATGCCGCTCAGGTGGCGGGAATTATCCGCAAGCGGGCACAGCTCACCCGGCTGGTAGACGATCACAAAACGCTGGAGATTGAAAGCCGTAATCTGGCCCGGAAAGCCACCGCGCTGGCAGAAGGCCTGCAGCAGATCAACGCGGGCAGCGGCCCGGTTTCGCAGGGCTTTCACGTGGCCTTGAGTCTGCAAAATCATCAGCGGCAGGTGGAAATGGTGTTATCCGATCAAGGCAGCTACCCGGAATTGCCTCTGGACCAGCTTGAGCCCTTACTTACCGCACTGAGCAAAGGCGATCGGGCTCCGGCTTCCGCCGTGATCCGACGCAGCGCCGCTAATCTGCTAAATGCTCTCCAGGCGTTCAGCGATCAGGAGGACAAACTCGTTGCACACAGCCGGCTACGAGACACGATGCTAGCTGAACTGGAGACTCTGCAACAGCAACAGTTGGCTTTGGCACAGGAGCTCGCCAACTGGCAGGATCGCCTGTCGCACTATACACACTGGGGCAGCCAATGGGGTCCACTGTTCTGGGTCTGCTCGCTTGGTCTGGTAATCGGCCTGCTGTGGCAGACGCTTCGCAAAGGTACCATTACCAAACCGGCACAACAGCCGCCAGCGGCGCAGCCACCGGCCAGAGAGATAACGGAAAGCCCCTTCGTCGGGCAACTGAAAATGGAAAAAAACAAACTGGCGGCAGATATAAAAGCGCTCTCGGAAGGCATTCTATATATGGAAGCTGACGAACATGCCGACTACACCAGCGAGCTGGCGCGTAGCGTTAACCAGCTACGCCAGTCCCTATTGCAGCGCCTCAACCGGCTGCAAGTGCTGTTCAACGCTCTGGATCAGGTCTGTCGCCAGCGGACACCGGCATACCACGCCCAACCGGCGACCCCGGATTCCAGGCCAATGGAGGATTTAAGTTTTCGTATCCAGGGTGAAATCGAGGGCATCAACCGTAAGCTGCGGGCCATGGCCAGCGCGGAATCGGAACGACTGCAAGATTTACTGGGCCACTGCCAACGGGCAGACACCATGCTGGACGAGGTCAGGGTGCGGGCACGAAAAGCCGGCGATGATCAACCTAGAGCAGTGCTTCAATCCGGCGAAGAAAGCCAGGAGGATGCTTCAGCAGAAACCATAGCGGAATTACTGGAATCCCTGCAGGCCTGGCTGGCACAATGGAAAACCGAGCCCCCGCCAAGCAAGCGCCGTCCTGCCCGGATTAGCGAGCCTCACTCCGGCGCCTGCGATCCGGCGTTTTAATATTGTAGCGGCTCATCTTATCAATCAATGTTCGGCGGGGAATTTTGAGGGATTCTGCCGTGCGCGTCTGATTCCAGTTATGCGCCTGCAAGTGGCGTTCGATCACTGAAATCTCGTAGGCGCTAACCGCCGTCTTCAGTGAGGAATGCCCTTCCTGACAGCCAGCGGTAGCCAGCGCTGCCTTAGATTGCACCACGGCAGGGCGCTGCATCCGCGCGGTAATCGCCTCAGGCAGATGCTCTGGCAACAAGCTACCCTCGGGTTCGCATAACAAAATGGCCCGCTCGATGGCATTCTGGAGTTCCCGAACGTTGCCGGGGAACGGATATCGCAGAAGCATATCCATAGCCACTGGAGAAATACCCATCACCGATTTCTGGTACTCCCGGGCGTACCGGGCAATGAAATGGTCCAGCAACAGTTTAATATCATTGCCCCGTTCTCTTAATGCGGGTAAAGCAATAGGAAACACATTAAGCCGGAAATACAGATCCTCCCTGAATCCTGAATCCTGAATTTTCTGTGCCAGATCACAATGGGTGGCGGCAATGATGCGTACGTCCACCTTTACCGGCCGGGTGGCTCCCAGCGGTCGAACCTCTCCCTCTTGCAGGACCCGTAACAATTTACTCTGTAGGTTGATCGGCATATCCCCGATCTCATCCAGAAACAGGGTCCCACCGTGGGCCAGCTCAAACAGTCCCTGCTTATCAGTGACGGCCCCGGTAAAGGCGCCCCGTTTAAACCCGAACAGCTCACTTTCGAGCAATTGCTCAGGGACCGCGGCACAATTCTGGCTGACAAAGGGTTTATTCCTGCGATTGCTGCTGTGATGAATGGCGCGGGCAAACACCTCCTTACCGGTTCCGGTTTCGCCAGTCAACATAATGCTGACTGTCGTGTCCTTGGCCTTCTCCATCAGTCCGTAGACCCGTTTCATGGCGGGGCTTTCGCCGATGATGTTGTACTCGGTATGCTTACGACTTTGCTGTTTCAGCAGACGATTTTCCTCCACCAGGCGCTCGTTGGTGGCATTCAGTAGGCCAATCAGATGATCATTGGTAGCGATCAACAGCGCATTATTAATACAGACTGCGGCCTGAGCGGCAAAAGCGCAAATAATGGGCTCCAGAGAACGAAACGATACAAATCGGCGATCATGAGCATCCTTGGCGTTGACCAGCTCTAATACCCCGATAGTTTGCTGGTCATGATCCCGCAGAGGCACCATTATTAGAGAACGGGTCTGCAATCCGTGGCTGCGATCGTGATGATAAATATATTCCAGATCAAATCCGGAGTAGCTGTAGACATCGTCCACCACCACCACTGAACCGGTCATGCCGCAGAATAGCAACGGATCTGCAGCCGCCTGTTCTAACATGGTGCTGAAATCTCTTACCTGATACCAGTCTACACCGGGCTCATGGCGCTCCCACTGAGTGACACGCAACTCCAGTTTGCGCTTGGTTACATCCAGCACATAGATTCTGCCGGCCTCGCAATTGGCAAAATTGCGAGCCGACAACAACACCTTCGCCAGCAGGCTTTGTACGTCCCGTTCCGTGGCAAGTGAGGTTGCAGTTTCCACAAACTCCTCAATAAAGCTCAGGGACTTCACCAGTTTTCCAATATCATTCATGCCCAGATAGACCGCCAGGGGTTAAAAAGAACCATAATCCGCAACACACAAACAAACCGGCTCCAATGGCCATTGGGGATCCGGACTTCCCAGCCTCAGGGTCCACCCCAACCCATTGTCGACGCAGAAAGGCTCCCGGTTGATGGCATCGGTGGCCGAGGCCAAATGCAGGCAAAGATCGAACTCCAGTGGATCCGTCAGCGCCAATTCCACCAATTCCGTCAGCTCTCGAAAGCCTTCCCCATCGGGTAAGAAATAACGCTGCTGGCCTGGGGTCAAATCCCGCAGGTGGAGCCTGAACTTGCTACTACGGTCGGCAACACTGTCGCCCATTATCAGATCCTGTCCCAGGCCGTGATGCTGCATACCCAGCGCGTTGGTCTGCCAGGACGGCACCTGCATTTGTCTTGGCACCCAGGGTTCCAGCGTCACCTCCGGCAGGCGAAAATAGCTGCGAACTATTTTGCACAATCGGTCCGCGCTGCACCCGGCCTTTGCCAACAAGCCCGCCAGCGGCAGCAAGCGGGACCAGCGCAGCCGAGAGCAGCGGCACAACATTATCTGATCGACACCTGCCTGAGCCAGCAACCATCGTGAATACTGATCTGCGCCGGTGGCGTGATATTGCACATAGTAACGGTATTTTGACCAACACCGCTGCAGCAGCTCCAGCAATCGGTGATTGAACAGATCCAGCAGATCCCGGCTGGGATGCTGAGGGTCATCCGATTGCAGAATTCGTTCGGTATAATAGGCTGGTAGTGGCGAAGCCGGTCCATACAGCCCCATAAAGCTGACAGTCAATTCAATAAATGAACGTCGGGCGTCGTCCAGCCATTGCCCTTCAGGCACATCCGCCGCTGGGAAGGCCAGGCTGGGCAGAGCGCGGTACCGTAGTGACAGCCGCTGACCATTGACTTCCGAGTAGACATCACAAAACTCCCGTAACAACTGGCTCAACTGAAAAAATGAGTAATCTGAAGAGTGTTGTAAGTGCCTTTTTACAGCAGCGGGCACGAGCCGGTTCTGGCTTTCCATTGATATACTTCACCCTGCTCTATGCCATGGACCACCAGGCGATGGAAACTGTTAATACTGCAGTTCAGGGCAAACAGTTCGTTCACCACCGTTGCGAACAAAAACATATCCCCTTCACTGGCAAAGTGGCTTTCCCTCACCCGCAACAGCGTGCGCCGGCCCCGCACCGGATAGCCTTCGTGGATAAGATCCTCCGCCTGGGAGTCGATGGCTTCCAGCGCGTCAAGTCGGTGTTGGCTGGCCAGGGCCTGCTGACGGTCGTAATAACTGCGATAGTCGTAGGTTGACAACAGTGCCTTGAGGGAACGCAGGTCAGTCAAGACCATCTTGTTCAAAGCCAGATTCGAAATCAGGCGCCAGTGAAAACCCTTGTCCAGTGGAGGAGCGAATGATGGCGTAATATGTGTCAAATTATGAAAATCAGCGAATTCCGGACTGTCATCGGTGGCAATACAGAGGTCTCCCACGCCTAGTTGAGTGGGCAGATGGCGGTTGGTACAGAGTAGACTCACAGACACCGACTCAGTCTCCGGGAACACGCTGTGTTCGTACTGATTCACGAAGGTGAGATAACTGTCTAGCCCATACCCGGTCACCGATGGCTTCTGCCGCTCCCGGTAGTAGCGTTTCTGACTGTCCACCGGTGCGGTTTCAAAATGTTCGAACGACTCAAAGCGTGGGAACAGCTGATTGTGACGCCGCTCATGCCCCCAGCCCTGAACCCGCAGCAGATCGAAAATTTCATACTGTGATGGATCATTACCGGCGGGTACAACCCGATACTCTGTTTTGCGGTAATCCGCCCTGATTGGTAGTGCCTCGTGTTCAAACAGGTTTACCACCGGAGTACAGAATAAGTGAAAGTTATCAGCGCTGATATTGACATGACCAGGCAGATCGCGTTCGAACTGAAAGCGCAGCGACAGACTTGGCGCGGTAGCCACAGAGGCATCCGTCAGTGCCCGCTGCTGTACCACCTGCAGCCCTGACAATCGTATAAAGTGAAACTTTTCCGGTAGCGCAAAGTATTCGCTCAGCAGACGGTGACCGGATAACAACTGAGGGGATGGCGGCAGCAGTGATTCCGAATCACTGAAGCCCATTGGCGTGACGCTCTCAGGGGACAGACGCGCTATAAGCACTGACTCGCCTTGCGCCGTGGCCATCTGCACCTCTATTGCAGTCAGATACCGGAACAACCACAGGTACATTGACTGCGCCACATGCTGTTCTCCATGCAGATAGAACGGCAGGCTGTCCAGATTGATATCGGCCCAGGAAATCTGCCCAGTCAGCGCCAGCTCCAATTCCACCGTGGCGCCGGTGGGGCGCCTTTGCTGAGTGGCCCCACATACCCGCAGCGGCTTCAAATCCACATCGTAGCAAGTACGAAACTGACAGGCGGTGCCATCCACGGATCGGGATTTCACACTAACGCCCTGAGGAATGTGCTGGGTTTCACTCACCGTGGGCAATGGGTCGAAGGCGAGAATGGACATTGCGGGAAGTGGCCGCAAAAAATGTGGCCACATAAGAGCCATCAGGGAATGGGTGACCTCCGGCAACTCATCATCCAGTTTTTGTCGCAGGCGCCCGCTGATAAAGGCAAACCCTTCCAACAACCGTTCCACATCCGGATCCTGGCCCTCTTCTGTCAGGAAAGGAGCCAGACGGGGATTGCGTTCGGCAAACTCCCGCCCCAATTCGCGCAGGCTACTAAGCTCATCCAGAAAATAGTGATTAAACGCCACTTCTACACCTGAACCGTGGCCTGACCGGACCCGGTCAGAACCGTATCAAACGACACCCGGCTCAATTGCCCATGATGCTTTAAGCGGCCTTCAATGAAGTAGCGTAACAGCAATGGCCGATCCGGGTCTGGATCGTATTGCACAATGACAGATTCCAGACGCGGTTCATAATCCTGGATGAAACGCTGTATCGCGTTTTGGATAGTTATGGCCGCGTCCGGAAACTGGTTCACCACATCATTGAAATCCGGCATACCAAACTGCGGCAACGCCTGTACGCTTCCTACCCGGACGTTGAGCATATCCTGAATATTCCGGGTAACGCTTTGCAACAATGCCTGCCAGTCAAACTGAGTACTGTATGCGGTGGGCAACCTTTCGTTATCCAGGCGCTCCAGAAGACTGTATTCCTTGCGCATGCTTCCCAAGCCTCAGAGAAGGGGCCGACGCTTAAGGGATCGGCCCAGGATCAGATCAGGACTTCTCCAGCTTACCCACCAGTGATAACTCAAAGTCAGCGCCCATATATTTGAAATGGGGTCGAACTTTAAGATCTACCCGGTAGATGCCTGGCTGTCCCTCGACATCCTCTACCAGAATCTGCGCGGAGCGCAGAGGCCGGCGGCTGCGCACCGCAGCCGAGGGATTCTCCTGATCCGCCACATAGGAGCTGATCCAGTGATTGAGCTCCCGCTGCAACTCCACCCGATCCTTCCAGGTGCCAATATTTTCCCGTTGCAGCACTTTCAGGTAATGCGCCAACCGGTTGACTATAAACATATAGGGCAACTGGGTGCTAAGGCGGAAATTCAATTCCTTGGACTTGCCTTCTTCGTTATTGCCAAAGAATTTCGGCTTCTGCGTGGAATTGGCGGAAAAGAACGCGGCATTATCACTGCCTTTGCGCATGGTCAGTGGTATGAAGCCTTCCTCGGACAGTTCGAATTCTTTACGGTCGGAAATCAGAATTTCAGTGGGCACCTTGGCTTCCAGTTCACCCATGGATTCGTACAGGTGTACCGGCAGATCCTCCACCGCACCGCCGCTTTGGGGGCCGATAATATTAGGGCACCAACGATATTTGGCGAAAGATTCCGCAAGGCGGGTGGCGAAAGCGAAGGCCGTATTACCCCACAAGTAATGCTCATGGGATTGGTTCACCATCTCCTCGTAATTAAAGCCTTTGGAGGGGTTGTCTTCAGGGTGATAGGGGGCACGCAGCAAAAACCGGGGCAGCGTCAGCCCCACGTATTTTGCGTCCTCGGATTCCCGAAAGCTGCGCCACTTGGTAAATTGCGGTCCCTCGAAAATAGAGCTCAGCTCTTTCAGGTTGGGCAGGCCCTCAAATTGATCCAGACCAAAAAATTTGGGGCCGGCAGCCCCGATGACAGGAGCGTGAGCCACCGCCGCCACCGCCGCAGTGTTCTGCATTACCTTCATATCCGCCGAGTTGGGATTGAACTCATAGTTGGTAATGATAGCGCCCACCGGCTCGCCCCCAAACTGGCCATATTCCGCGGTGTAGGCCAATTTATACAGCCCGGATTTAGTAATATCCGGCGCATCCTCGAAGTCGTCGTACAGATCCTGCTTGGATGCGTTGAGCATTTCCACGCGAATGTTTTGGGTGAAATCGGTGCGTTCCACCAGTAGTTGCAGGCCTCGCCAGGCGGATTCCAAGGACTGAAATTCCGGATGATGCAGAATTTCGTCCATCTGGGCACTAAGTTGCACGTCAAGTTCATCGATCATCCGATCGATCAGGTTTTTATTGACCCGCTCTGATTGATTTTCGGGCCTTAACAGTTCGGCGATAAAGGCGCCCACGCCCCGCTTGGCCACATCATAGCCTTCGTCGCCGGGGTTCATTCGGGTTTGCGATACAATTTGATCCAGCAACGAGCCTTCGGTGACTGCCAGCGCGTTATCGCCGTTTTGTACCATGCGATCGGGATTACCCATGATGCTCTCCAGGTTAAGATTGGTGATTAGTCTTCCAGTTTCAGTTCGCCCAGCACCAGCTTGCGCTGTTCTTCATCATCCAGAATACTTTCGATAGCTTTACGGAATGCCGGCACATTGCCCAACGGACCTTTGAGCGCCACCAGAGCCTCCCGTAATTCCAATAGCTTTTTCAGTTCCGGCACCTGACGCGCCACGTTTTCCGGGGAAAAATCCCTGACCGAACTAAAGCGCAGACTCACACCCAGCTCCGCATCCTCTTCTTCCGAGAACCGGTTAGGCACCGAGGCTTCTACCCCAATGTTCTGGTTACGCAGCACCTCATTGAAATTGTCCTTGTTGACATTGATGGGTTTGCGCTCTTCGATCACCCGCTCATCCTGCCGTTGGGTGAAATCACCCACCACCAGCATTTTAAAGGGCAGCTCGACGGATTCCTGCGCCCCCCCATGCTCTGAGCGATATTTGATATTGATGCGCTCTCGCGGAGCCACGGTACCCTCTTTAGCCATATCGTTACCTTTCCTGGTTGGTGGTTACTGATTTACTGCGTTACTGGGGGTTAGGTCATAGGCCAGCGCCAGATCCAGCCGACATAAGCGGGCATGGATCTGTGCTGTCCTGGGCTGAGCTTCCGCCGCGTCATTCTGCTGCTGCAAACAGCGCAGCTGCAGCTCCAAAACCCGTTTCGTCATCTGGGGCTCCCAATCCTGCACCCCCAAATCGTGAAGCTGTCGGTCCAGGCTTTCCAGCAGCGGCATCGCCAACTGCCACAGCCCCCGTTCAAAACAAAAGCGGGCCTGATTGAATCGCCACAAGGCCTGCTCACGCAGGGATACTGAACGTGCCACGCCCTGCTGAAACAGAGCCAGGGCCTGGCGTAACTCCTGCTGATCAGCCAGGGCCTCCGCGTCCGCGTAGCTGCGCTCCCACTCAGGGCTGACTTCCGTGGTGTCGACCTGGATCCGGGTATCCGCCGCTGCCGCTGAAGGCTCCCGCTCCAGATTTTTTATCCATTGCACCGTGGCGGCATCGGCAAAGGCCGAGCCATCACTGAAGCTCAGCTGTTCAACCCCGGGCAGGCGTCTCACGAATTCCTTTACCCCCGCAGCTACCACCTGCGCCGCGGCTTCCGCCCCCAGCGCGGTAAGCGCCTCGTGCAGCTGGCGCTGGCCCGTGAGCCAGAATGGCGCCTGCACCAGGCTAGGCTCCAGGGTCAGAACCAGTTCCCGCCAACGCTGCTCCTGTTGTAGTCGTTGAAAACCATCCAGCTTGTCGCGGGCCACCGGCCGCAGCTGTGTACGCTGCTCCGTGGCCGGTGGCAGCGTGGTGACCCCCAGCCAGGTGATAAACCGGTTGATTCGAAAGGGCTCCGGCTGCAGCGGATCCTGTTCCAGCAAATACAGGGAGGCGTAGCGCAATTGGGCCTGACTCTGGCGGTAGACCGCCATCAGTTCTTTGTCTCCGGATACGGGAACCGGCACCGAGGCGGCCGCGGTACCGGCCTGCACCGCGGCGGTGGCGGTGCGCCCGGATACCGGCGGTGGCTGCGCCGGGGCGTGGCTGCCGGCAGCGGCTTTTACTGCGGAGTGCTGCGCCTGAAGCCCTTCAGAGAGCCGCTTTACCGTGTGGCGTATTTCCGCCAAATTGGGAGCCTGCTCCGTCATTCGTTCCAGCAACAGCTGATCCAGACGACCCAGTGACTGCTCCAGTGCCTGCAAAGCGGATGCGTCCACGTCCCGGGGCTGACACTGCTCCAGCAATGGATGACACTGGTCTACCAGCCAGTCCACTGCCCGGGCCCGGCCCCGAAGCCGTTGGGTCGGGGGAAAGGCCTGCTGCCAGAAGCTCTCCGCCAGTTGCTCGATCAGTTGTAATCCCCGGGTGAGACCGGTCACCGGGTGTTGTTCACACCAGGCCCGGGCCAGGAACACCGCCACCAGAAAGTCCTTGGACTCACGCTGAAGAATCTGCCGGCAACCGGCTGCCACCTGGTCCCAGCGCACCGGTTCAGCCACGGTAACCGATTCCAGCTTGGCCAACTCCTGCTCAATAGCCTCAAACACCGGCTCCAGACGTACATTGCGGCCGGCGGGCTCTGCTTCGGCAATGGCCGCCGTGGCCAGCTGAGTGATTTCCTCGACCGAGGGCAGAGTCATATCCAATCCAAGTTCCCCAAAGTGTGCGGATTTATGTCAATAAAGACGTCACCCCCACAAAAATCCCCGCCGATTTTTTAAAAATCTTTCTCCAGTCGACATAATTAGCTCTCGGTGGCGGGAAATGTCGTTCTCATGGGACACCTGACCGCCAACCTGGTCTACACTTACTCCATTAGGCAGGAGTGGGGCATGAGTATCGAGCACAAGTCGATCCGCTATCAGATCTTTTTCAAATCCCGGGATTATGAGTTCGATCAATCGGTTGATCTGGACGATGAGACCTATGAACACGCGGCGCCGGCAGAGGAAATCCCCGAATGGTGCAATTTGGAGTACAAAAAATGCCCAAATTGCACCCTTAGCCCCATTTGGCATCCACACTGCCCCCTTGCCGTTCGTCTGATTCCCTTTGTCAAGCTGCCGGCCTGCAATTCCTATGATGAGGTGCGGGCTGAAGTGACCATGCAGAACAAAACCGTGATCGCGGAAACCTCGGCTCAGGAAGCCTTCAGCTCCCTGCTGGGGCTGGTCATGGCCACCAGCGGCTGCCCCCACACCCGGTTCTTCAAGCCCATGGCCTGGTACCACCAGCCTTTCTCGACGCCGGAAGAGACCATGTATAGGGCTTGTACCACCTACCTGTTTTCGAATTTTATTCACAAAGGCAAAAATAAGAACAAGGACTTTGATTTTGAAGCGTTGAAGCGCATTTATCAGAATATCCATCAGATTAATGTGCACATTGCTGCCCGCATTAAAAACTATTCCGAAACCGACTCCGCGCTTAACGCCATCGTACTGCTGGATCTGATCACCAACGATCTGCCCATCGCTGTAGATGAAGATTTGAGTGAATTGAAGAAACTGTTTTACAGCCATCGTAATCTGTTTAACTGAATACCGCGCGCCGGTTTTGTGTCAGCCCTGTCTCTCTGACTACTGACAGACATTTAACCGGTGGGAGCAGATGAACAAATCCGTAGCAGCGCTGGTGCCTGCTGTAGCCCTGGTCATGCTGGCGAGCTGTGGCACCAACACCCGATTGGACGATCACAGTTATCGTGGCCTGGGCCAATCCAAGCCAAAACCGGTGCGTAAATTTACCGCCGCAAACATGCCGGAAGAATTGCCAACCCAAGAATCGGCAGTCACCCCGGCGCCTGGTTCCAACGCATCAACCGCCAGCCATGTGGTGCGCTATGGTCCGCCCTCGGTGATCGATAAGATCGCCCGCACCGCCCGCATCCACTGCCAACCCCAACCCTATGAAATGAGCGCTGGCGATAATGACTTCTGGGGAGCGGCGGGCGACGCCGTCCGCCTCTGTCAATATCGTTTTCCCGATCATTGCGGTGGCCACCAGTTCACCCTGCTGAGTCATGGCAAAAAGACAGCCCTGATCTATCAGCCACCGGATCAGAACCACTACATCATCGATACCCTGGAGGGCACGCCGGGATCACGACCGGGCCTTTGGGATCAGGACGACCATGTGGGTTCCCAGGTTAGCAACACCGCCTATTACCTGCAGGGGGACTACAATCAATCACCCCACCAGGCTACGGCCACGGCGCCGGTGCACTTGGGCTGGCTCATCAAAGCCTCACAGCAGGATGAAGCCGCTTACGGGGCTCTATACCATCAGGCGGTGAGGGCCATCACAGCCTGTTTCTGAGATGGCGTTGCTCTCGGCGGTTATTTTCTCCCGCCCATAAAAAAGCCGGCACCAGAAAGGTGCCGGCCGCCTGACACGGGGGCCAGCGTCAGGTCTTGAGCACACGCCAGTCGTCGTGGCCGGAAGTCCCGGAAATCTCATGGGTCCAGGTAATCTTACGGTAAGTCAGAGAGACGTCTTCCAGGTGAGTGAAGTGGGACTGCCCGGGATCCTGGCAGTTCGGCATATACGCCTTGATATCCACGATAATGGCGTCTTCCAGTTCAATGGTGAAGTAATGTTCCTGAGTGCCACTGGCAGACGTGCGCCACCATTCGATACTGCACTTTGACATGCGTTCACCGGAAGTCAGCGCGGAATACAGCAGCGGGGAACATTTATCGAAAATTTTGGTGATGGTCACGGGCTGGTGGACACGTTGCCCCGTGGGCTGACCGCTCTGGGGATCACGTGGCAGAATAATATTGTGCTTGAAAGCTTCCACCAGGATCTGGTCTTCGTGCCCTTCCTGGAAGATATTGCCCACACTGGGCTCGGTGAAGTTACCAGCGGTGATAAGCCCCTGCAGCTCACCCTCAATGGTCATATAAGCGGGAGTTGGCATTGCCGTTACCTCTTGAATTGATCCGTGTTTTGAATTGATCCGTGTTGCATTTCCTGTGGCTCCATGGCTGACCGAACGCTACAGCCAGCCCTGACTCCTGTTGGTCGCCAGCCTCAATAGAGGCCGGCGGGTTGATATACTCAAACCCTGTGCCAAAAATCATATCTCTCTGATAATTATATTTTTTTCAGGTAATCAAGGTGCGTGGCGGTACGGCGACGGCTGCTGATGTCAGCTGAAGTATGCGAATAATTGCGCACTATTTTTGAGTCTGTGTGGTAAACCGCCGGCCGTCTTTGACGAGGTTGAGCTGAGGCCTGGTGACCTGCCTGTTCAGCCAATCTTCCTCACCACGCGGAAGCCCTGCAGGGGAGCGGGATCCGGCGATGCCGGTGCCAGGTTTTGCGGCTGGCACTGCTGAATAGGCGTGCCGGCATCCCCCCCTGCACTGCGCAAACCCGCTTCAGTCCGCACCCACTCACCCACATTGCCCAATAGATTGAGCAACCCCAGAGAGTTGGCGTAACCCTCCGCCGCCGGCCGCAATTGCTGCCCCCGAATCAGACGGCCCCCTGCCATCAGTTTGCAGTTATGATCCCGCACCCCACTATCATCCCGGGCCATCAGCCGCCACTGGGCCAAACTGGGCAGTGCGTACTGGTGCCCGGTCATCTCCGACAGCCAGGTCACATAGGCCCGGGCCCGGGAGTAACTGATATTACTCAGCGGCTGCTGTGGTTCAGATCGGGGGGAGCAGGCCCTGTACAAGCGACAGTAGTGATTAAAATCGTTGACGCTAATTTCGGTCCGGCTGACTGCGAACGAGGGGGTACCTTTGGCACCTTTGACCACCACCAGCTCCGGTCCCCACAAGCTGGCAGTCAGAGAATCCCGGCAGCGGTACTGCGGCGAGGCACCGCGATTGGCCAGGTGGCGACCGCAGGGGTCTTTTGGTACGGGAGCGGCTTTGGGCTCATCACGGCTGGCCCATTGCTGTTGCAGCCGCAGCCAGCGGGAACCCGGATTCTGGAGATTGCCGACGTGCCGCGCCAGACTGGCATTGATTGCCTCATACATCAGCGGCTGCGCCGGGCGGCTGGCCTGTAACAAACGCTCTACATCCGCCACTGTCGCCAAATCATTGGCCTCCACCCAGGACACCACCTGGTTGTATTGGCTCATGGCGCCGTAATCCTGGTCGCCATCTGGCCGGGGCGATGCTGGTCGAGCGCCCTGCTCATCGTAAACTCGCGTTAAGATGTCTTTATAGCGTTCACGTTCATCAGGAAAAAGACTTTGCGCCAATGCCACGATCCGCTCAGCCTGCGGCCCGTCCCCCAGATATAATGCCAGATTGGCGGCACGGGCCAGGGTTTGCGACAAGGTATTTCCCTTAAGCAGCGGATGGGCTGGCTCGATCACCCGCAATTGTTCCACCAGTGTCCGGAAATCCGGTTCGCCACCGTTGAAGCGGGAAGCCTGTAACCGGCTCTGTAACTCCGCAGTCACAGCTTGCAGATACTGGTTACGAGCCGTCTGAAACGCCTGCTGCAACTGCTGCAGGGTGGATGAGTCGGGATACAGGGGCTGTAACAGTGCCAGTACCCGCTGCGCCAGCTGATAGTCCTCAGCCGCTTTCAGGGAAACAACCCGCTGGCGTAAATTTTTCAGTACTTGTTCCCGGGCGCCCTGCACAATGAGTGCCTGGTCAGCCGTTGCGAACTGGGGCAAGCGGCGCAGACCCGCGGCAATTTGCGCCGGCTGCTTCGCGGCAAGCAACGCTGTAACCTCCCGATGTTCACGGTGGGCAAGCCAGTTAATGGTGAAGCTGCCCGCGAGGATCGCCAGGGCAGTGATGGCGATCGCCATCAGCCAGCGTTGCTGACGCCGGCGGCCGGCATCAAAAAAGGCCCGACGAAACGCGGACGCATTCAGGCCCGGTTCGGGACGCAACGCCAGCAGACGGCGCAGGGCACGCCACTGACCACGGCTCAGCATCGATAAACGGGTGGGCCGCAGTTCGGCTGCCGCCGCCTCGGTGGCTTCACGGCGGCCATAGGGGTGTCGCCCGCCAAACAGGTAATACCCCACACAACCCAAAGCATACAGGTCATCCCGGGGTTCCGGCGCAGCACCTTCCAGCACCGCCTTACTGGTGTAGGCCGGCGTCATCCCCGCCAGCACCGGCCCGGGACCGTCACCACCGCCCTGTTGAATGGCGCGGGCAATACCGAAATCCAGCACCTTTACCCGACCTGTACGGGTAACGAAAATATTGGCAGGCTTCAGATCCGCATGCACGACCCCCTGTTGATGGGCGTATAGAACCGCATCGGTCACCTGCCGCAGCACGGCCATGGCCCGGTGCACTGGCAGCCCCCGAGGCCACTGTCGCAACAAACGATCTAGGGGGTCACCAGCCAGTAGTTCCATGGTCATGAATGCCACATCGCCATCGCGATCAAAATCATGCACATTCACTATATTGGGATGCGCCAGCCGTTGGGTTTTTTTGGTTTCCTGCTGCAGGCTGAGCAGGGCCAGCTCCCGGGTGCTGAAATTTTCGTGGATCACTTTTACCGCCAGCCAGGGCTCCGCATCGCCGGCCTCCACTTGACGTAAATCCCGGGCCCGAAACACTTGCCCCATGCCTCCGCTGCCCAAGAGTTCAACCAATTCAAAACGTTGCTTTAAGACCGTGCCCACTGCCACCGTGGTGGCCGGCTTTGCTCCACCCCCGGGTTGAGGGCCGCCGGATTCCGGCTTTACCACCGTTGCCCCCACGCCCACAGCGGCGCCGGCAACTCTCACTCGGGTGGCCGGAGTCTGAATACGGGTGGGTTCCGCGTTAGCATGGGATTTGGAATTCACGCCGGACATACTTCGATGACACTCACCGCCACATTGTCCCGCGCGGGCCCCGCTAAGACCCGTTCGATCAACCGCTCCACCCGGCGCTGACAACCGGGGCCCCTTTCCAGGGCCCGGAGAATCTCTTCCGGAACCAATTCCGCGTATAAGCCGTCACTGCACAGGAGCAACAGATCCCCGGGCTGCAGATCAAAATCCAGATAATCCAGCTGCAGATCGATTTCCGCGCCCACAGCCCGAGTAAGCAGATGCCGCTCCGGGTGAGTGGCCGCCTCCTGCTCATCAACGATACCGTTATCCACCAACTGCTGGACCACACTGTGGTCGCGGCTCAACTGATACAGCCTGGAATCCCGCGCCAGATACAGACGGCTGTCCCCGGCCCACAAGCAGGCACCGGCCCGCCCGCGGGCTATCAATACTGCCACAGTGCAGCCCATGACACTTGCGTCAGTGGCGGATTGAACCAACTGCTGGTTCACTGCATGAATCGCCGCTGTTACCGCCGCCACCACCTGCTCCAAACTGCCCGGCGGTGGTTGACGCCGGGCCACCTCGGACACGGCCGTGACCACCATTTGCGCGGCCACGTCGCCAGCGGTATGGCCACCCATGCCGTCCACCACGCACCAGATAGCCGCCTCCGGATACCCACAAACGGCATCCTCGTTCGATTCGCGACAAAGTCCGGGGTGGGTGCTGGCGGCACTCTTATAAACCAGTGTCATGTATAAACCACTGTCATGGCCTGTCCTAAAGCCGGGCCGGTAGCTGAAACCGGCCCAGATCATCGGCGGCGAAGGGGTTACGGGTACTGGCGGCGCGTAATTCATAAACTGCTTTGCGCTGCTGGTCGGTAATGGTGAGCCGGTAGCGGTCACCGTAATCCGTAGGCTGCAGGGGAAAGCGATCCAGAAAACGGTACAGAGCCCAGATCCCGCTGACCTGGCCGGTGTACTGCACGCCGTAATGATCCTCGAACAGGTATCGAACCTGTTCCCGGTCATCCAGCGCGGGCCAGGTCAGTTCCCGGCTACGGGCCGGACCATGACGGTACTCCAGCCGCTGCCCCAGAAGATTGAGGGTAAAGCGGTTGATATTGGCATCCAGGTAAGTGGCCCGCAGCTTGAAATCCACCCGGGGCTGCTCGCCCTCGGCAAAAAAAGCGCGTCTGATACGCCGGGCCTGCTCGAAGCCGGCCAGGGTTTTCCGGCTCAGCCCCAGACTCTGACCATCAACGCCCACGGCCCGCCAGGGGCTACGCCGGGTATCCACGAAGGGTGCCAGATAGGATTGAAAGAAACGCTGCTCGATGCCGTCAGGACCGAAGAATTCCGTAAAGTCTGCCAATGTCACCTCCACCTGAGCCGACTTGTCCAAGGGATAACGACCGGCAAGGCTGCGCTCATAAAAAGCACGTACGCTGGCATCATACTCACGGGCCAGATGCGACCTGGCCGCCCCCAGGGTATGGGACCAGGCCCGATCAGTGAGCGCCGTCACCCACCGTTGCACCGGTGGCGGCAGGTGGCGTGCCTCCAGTTTGAGGCGGCCGATGGGATCAGAGCGACCGTTCTGCATCCGCGCCACTGCCGCGTCGAAGGCACTTTGCGCGGTATCCCCGGCACTGGTGATCCCCTCCAGATAAAACTGCAGCTCGGTCAACGCGGCATTGACCCGCTCGTACTGGCTACTGTCACCGGATTCGGTGGACATCAGGTCGTGTAGAGGTGCGAACCGTTGGTCCACCAGAGTGGCGGGGTTCTCCGGTAACTGCACCAGGCGGCTGCGGCCGGCCAGTCCGGCAATGCGACTCAGCTTGCCGGCTTTGGGGCTGACCACACGCGCCAACTTACCGGTGCCCGCCGCCTTCTCCTTAAGCGCATCCACGTCCATTTGCGGCCGGGTCAGGCGGGTATGGACCGCAGCCTCATCCAGCACCCGCCGCAGGGGTGAGCCGCCGGCCAATAAATCGCTGAGCAGACGCACATGCTCCTGCAGAGAGTGGGTGTCCTGCAACTGCAGGGCGGACAATGCCGACTGCCAGTGATGGATATAATCCTCCAGATAGCGCTTTTCGATCCGGGCCTGAACCTCGGCCAGCGCCTGATCCCCCATGGCCTCTCCCCGGGGGCCCACCACCCAACTGTCTTCCGCCAGTTCGGCCAGCAGATTTTCCTGCTGGGGTTTGAAAAAGTCCTCATAGCCCGGCGCGGTGTAGAACCAGGGTATGGCTTGAAACTCTCCCGCAAAAACGTTGTGGATGCCGGAGCCGAGACGGCGGTCAAAACGATATTCCTGGGCCCCCTGCTCCCGGGCCCGGGCTTGCAGGGCAGTGTAAAGCTGCTGCCACACCGGCTGCTGTCGCAACTGCTGGCGGCTATGCTTTACCAGATCCGCGTCCGCCTCCAGCGCTGGCCACTCCAGTGCCAGCAGCCGCGCCAGGTGCTGCTGCAAAGCTTCCCGTTGCTGTGGTTGATCCGCCAATTGATTCTGCCACAGTGCCCGCAGCCATTCCGCCACAAAGTCCTTGTCCAGGCGTTGCGGCAGGCTCAACATCAAATAGGCTTTCAGGCCCTGGTGCAGATAATCCAGGGGCAGGTCCTGCTGCCGCAGTGCATCCCCCAGGTACTGTTGCAGTGCCGGCAGAAAATCCCGGCGCAGGGCCCTTTCGTATTCGGCCTTGGCATGTTGCTGAACGCGGTGGCCCTGGTACAACCCGGCCTTCAGATTCCAGCTCTCCTGTTCAGGCTGGTAAAGATCCTGCAGGCTCAACAGCGGCGCCAATCCTGCTACAACCTGTTGCGGAGTGGGCTGCTCCCCGTTCTCCAAGGCCCGCTGCTCCTGATAGGTTTCCACAAGGCTCGCGGCCCGGTTCAGCCGGGAATCGTTCAACCCGTAGCTGGTGGCCCAGACCACGGTGGCAGCGGTGGCCCCACCCAGAGTGGCGACATAACCCAGCCCCCGCAGGCGATTCAACTGGCGCTCGTAGCGGCGATCAGCACCGGCCAGCTCCGCCTCGGGAAACACCACATGGCGAAACAGATCCCCGAGAAAATAACTGCGACCCTGATTTTCCGCAGGGGCCAGGGCATCCCCTCCAAAGCCCATCTGACCCGCCAGCTGGTGCATCATCCGCTGCATCGGAGCACCTTCCTGGGTGCCACTGGTAAAGTAAACCCCGCGCAACAGATAGGAATCATGAAACCGGGATTCGCTGAATACCCGGCCAATGCATTCCGCCAGGCGCGGTTTCAGCTGTTCGAAATGAGCGGGAAAATCCAGAATTTGCGCCCGTCGGGTGCTGCGGGTTTCACGCTGAAACTGACCCAACAAGCCATCGTGCAGGCGGCTGGCCAGCAGCTCATATTCAGCATTAAACAGTGCCTGATACGACTCCCCCTCCGCCAGCTTATCCGGAAATGTCATGCCCCAGACCTGATTGCGTTCACTGCGCCCCAGCATCTCGAAGTAGGCGTTGAACCCGGGAATCAAATCCGCTTTGGTTAACAGCAGATACACCGGAAAATTCATCCCCAGATGTGTCTTCAGCTCCTGCAGCCGGGTACGGATCGCGTCCACATGGCGGCTGCGCTCCGGCTCCGCCGGATTCAGCAATGCCTCCACACTCAGGGCCACCAGCACTCCATTGATGGGCCGGCGTTTGCGATGTTTCTTCAGTAATCCCAGAAATCCGTGCCAGGCTTTGGCATCCGCCGTGGCGCTACTGTCCTGCGTGGTGTAGCGACCCGCCGTATCAATCAGCACCGCCTGATCCGTAAACCACCAGTCGCAATGCCGGGTCCCGCCCATACCCTGGATGGCACCACGGCCGAACTGATTCTCCAAAGGAAAATCCAGCCCGGAGTTCGCCAGCGCGGTGGTCTTGCCCGCGCCCGGCGGGCCAATGATAATGTACCAGGGCAGTTCGTACAGATAATGCTTGCCATAGCGGGAACCACTGCTGCGCCGCAACACAGCGATGGCATCCCGGAACCGTTCGCCCAACAGCGTCACCTCCGACGCTTCCGCACCTTCCGCCGGCCGCTCCCCCGACTCCGGTTGCTGCAGTTCATCGGCGATTTTTTCATGCCGTTGTTGCGCCTGCCGGGAAAGCCGCAGGTTGTTCACGCCCCAGCCCAGTATCAGCAACATGATCAGTAACAGGCGCGTTACTTCACCGGCCAGTATTTCCCGCCCGGCAATGGCCAGATAGGGGCCCCCAAACCAGATCAGCACCGAGAGGGCCAGCATCCCAATCAGCGAAATCACCCACTTTTGTCGCCACCAATGCATAACCACCTCACCGCGTACCCGGCGCCTCCGAGGGGCGCTCCAGTTGTTGCAGGATTGCTCCACTGCGCTGGTGCAGCAGATAGGAAAAACCACTGAAAGTGGCCAGCATCAGTACCCCCACCAGAGCCGCCACCACCCACAAAGGCAGGTAACGCGACAGTGGGTTACGCCGGCTGGCAGGACGCTGCCAGTGAGGGGACAGATCCGGTTCCGGCTCCCCCCGCTGTTGCCTTATCTGGTGATACAAATCCTCCCGCAGGGTCTCCAGCTCGGCACGACCCTGGGACTGCAACCGATAACGGCCTTCGAAGCCCAGCCCCAGACAGAAGTACATCAACTCCAGCAGATGCAGGTTGCGGCCCGGAGACTGTTGCAGATACCCCAACAACTGGAAAAAGCGTTCACCCCCCCCGGTTTCGCCGTGAAACTGACTGAGCAGCGATTGCCTGCTCCAGACGCCGGAACCCCAGGGTGTTTTGTTGACCAGCTCGTCCAGAACGGTACAGAGCACGTACCGGGCGTAAAAGCGGACTTCTTCACCCACATCCTGCTGCACCAACGTACGCTCGAACCGCTGCAGATCCTGTACACAGGCTTCACGATAAGCCCCGGCATCCTGCGTCTCGGCGGCGGCGTTGAGGTACGCCATACGCCTCAGCAAAGGCCCCGCGGCGGCCCGCAGGGGGTTGTCGGCGGCACTGACCACGGGCTCGGCCCAGAGCATGGCATCCGGCTGCATACCGGGCTCCGGCCAGGGCGCCGCGGTTCCCGGGCTCACCGGCTCTGGAACCGACTGCCGATGACGGGGTGGCGGTGGCGGCGGCTGAAATTGCCCGCCAGGATTGGGACGGGCAAACGCGGCAGCTCCACCGGCAATGGGCGCCGCCGTTTGCGCGCGGCCGTCTGCGGTACGGAGCTGGATCAGGGTTTTGTCATCGGTACTCATTGGTTTGTTGTCCTGCTACTGATTTTTCACTGCCCAAAGCTCCAACTCCAGCCCCGGCACCTCACCGGAAAAATGCAACGCAATACCGCCGGACTGACGCAACTGCGCCCAGTGGGCCGGGGTTTTTTCCAGCAGGAAATAACTGCTGCCGGCGGTCAGCGGTATCTGGCGCGGGGCCACCGGCTGCGGAATCAGGTTGATACCGGGCAATTGCAGATTCACCAGTTCCCGTAACTGTTCCACTCCCCCCACCTTGACCGTACCCGGCAACCGCGAGCGCACGCTGTCAGCGGGCCAGTCGCATTTCACCGCCAGGTAAAACTGCGCTTCATCCAGCAGTGAGCGATCCTGGATCGGCGCCACCCGCACCCCGAAACGGCGTTCCTGTAATGGCAGAGCAACGGCGGTTTGTTCGAATACCAGACTCAGCGCCTGGCGCAGCCCGCCCAACACCCACTGAAAAGCCGCTGTGGGATGACGATGGTCATAGGTGACCACCTTGGGCGCCAGTTTGGATTCGGAAGTAAAAGTGGCCAGTTCTCCCAACAGCTGCACCAATTGCCGGTACAGAGACTCTGGATGACAGGTACCCAGTTGCTCCAGGTGATCCAGGACCGCCTGAAAACGGTTCACCAGTTGCAGCAACATAAAATCCGCGATGTCGGTGGAGCCGCGCTGACCGGAAGCGGCATTCAGGCGGGCGGCAATGGACTCGGCACGATGCCGCAGCAGGCCCAAAGTTTCCTGCAACAGGGCCAGTAAGCGGGGGGAGGCGGAAGTGGTCAGACACGGGGGAATGTATTCTGAATCCAGCTCAATGCGGCCGTCTCCGTGACACTCCCGTACCCGCGCCAGGGGGATGCTGGTGTAGTCCGCTGTCAATTCGGATTCCAGCAGCAGGCGGTAGCGGGGGCGGGCCAATTGAACGGTGACTACTTTACTACTGCCCTGATTGCTGTCCCGGACTTCCGCCCCGGCACTGACCCAGCGGGTCAGCGAGCTTGCCACGGAATCGCCGGCGGTTTCATCCGCCCCCTGCAACACCACTGGTACCCCCAGACAGATCAGAGAGCCCTGCAGCCCCGGATGCAACTCCCGCAGCAAGCGATGTTCCGCGCTGTCAACGTGAAACAGGGTGCCATCGGGGAAAATCCCCTGCGCCTGATTGACGGCAAACGCCCCCTGCTGCAACAGAGCAGTGTCCAGTTGCAGCTCGGTGATTCCCCAGCCCAGGGGTGCCAGACCGGCACTGCGGTGACGCAGCTGCCAGTCCAGGTAACGGTCATGCTGTTGCAGATGCTGGGGGCGGAGCAACATGCCCTCGCTCCAGACCACTTTGTCGTAAGACGCCATGGTGCCAACTCTCCCTTACCATTGACTTACCGAGAGAGACAGGGCCAGGGCAAAATTTCCGGCAATCGTGTGCAGAAATCTACACAATTTTCAGCGCGGGCTGGCCAACTCCACACCGCGTCGGTTCAACAGAACCGTCACCGCATTCTTGTGCCCGCTCCGCAGTGGCAGCACTAACCGCCAGTTAGCCTGCTCCAACCGGCGATAGGCGGCCATAATGGCCACGTAACCGGATTCCGGCTGCAATCCCAATTTGAAATCCCGTACATCGCCGGGTTTGAACTCCACTTCCTCCAGGGCCACCAGATCCGCCCCCAGGGTTTGCTCCGGGTCCTGATACAGGGCAAAAAAGTCGGCGGTTTCGAACACCGCCGGGGATTTCAGCTCCAGAATCCGCACCACCACTGGCGAGGGCCGGCCGGAATCATCGGGATTAACGTCGCCACCGGCCACCAGCCGCAGATCCACTTTAGTAACATCGGATAAAAAGTAGGTACAACCACTGAGCAGCACCCCCAGTATCAGGACCGTAACCAGCCACCCCCAGCGCATGTTATTTCTCCTTCTTGGACGCGGATTGTTTGAGTCGTGCACTTCGCTCGTCGTAGGCCCGGGCAAACGGCTCGGCGAAAAAACTGTGAAACAGGTCCTCCTCCGCCAGCAGATCCCGGTGTAAAGCCCGGTATGCCTCCCAATACCGGGCCGGCCTGGAGCCCAGGCTGAGGCCACCGCCCCGGGTCTGCTCGAACCGAGCCTCCAGCGCCGCCGGCGCAAGCGTTTCCAGTAATTCAACCAGGGCACCCTGCATCCCGGCGATCATGGCCAGCTGATGGCTTTGAAAGTCGGTAAAACACTCATCGACGGCCTGCTCCATTGTCATAAATGATCCAGTCTCCGGAGCCAGTAGATGACGCACCGCCTGCTCCCCATTGGCTGAAAGCTTGATTGGATTATTGCCCTGACCGCTCACCAGGGTCATATCCAATCGCAACTCGTTTTTCAGACTGGCCCGCGCCTGAGCCGCCGCCACCAGGCCCCGCAGGCATTGCTGCAACAGCCCGCCGGCCCGCTGCAGAAATTCGGTGCCTCCGGCCTCCCGCAACTCCCCTTCCGTGATGCCCAGGCCCGCGGCGAACGCTTGCAGGGCGGTCGCCTCTCCATCCACGCTCCCCCGCGCTGCGTCGGCAACCGGCGATCCGACACCTTTTTCAGTTACGGTTTGCGCTGAGGTGGCGGCTTCAGGGGGTGGCTCCTGCCACCAGTTTTCCGGCAGTGCCGGCGCGGGTTCCCGGGCCGCCGGAGCCGCTTCGGACTGAGGTTGCGGCGGGCTGAAGGGAGTTTGCTCCGCCGGCGCATGGTCCGGCATGGATATTCCCTGCTGATGCCAGCCCTCCGCTTGCCCTGCCACGGCCTGCTGTTCACGCTGAGCCAGCCACTGGTCCACCCGGGCCATGGGATCGCCCGCCTCCGGTTGCAACGGCGGGGTGGGCCGGGGCGCGGAGGCCGGTGGCTGTTTTCCGGCGACCGCCCGCACCTGCACTTGAAAGTGAATCTCCCCCATCAACAGACGGTCCCCTTCACCAATAGGGGTGGCACGATTGCGTTCCAGCTGCTCCGTACCGTTCAGAAACACCCCGTTGGTGCTGATATCGGTGAGGAAAAACTGGCCCGACTCGTAGGAAACGATGGCATGACGCCCGGATAGGTGGCGGGTCTGGTCCGGTATCACCCAGTCGCACTGGGGCGAGCGGCCAATAACACCCCCGGCAGGGTAGAACACATGACGGGCATTTTCGCCCATCAGGTGGCGTTCGGTACTGGTCACTTCAATGATCAATTGCATGCAAACATGGCCTGTTGCTGCCAGCTTTGGCTAAAAATTTAAGGCGCCGGCGTCTTCTTATGGAGCGATGCCATTCAATACCATCACTACCAGGGATTCAAGCCGAACCACCATGACCATCACCGCCGCCAACAGCAGCCGTTTCAGCCTGGCCATCGAAGGGGTTGCTGACTCGTTCCGCCTGACCCGGTTGGAGGGCACCTCCGGTATTGGTGAACTCTGCCAATACGACATTGAGTGCGCAAGCAAATCGCAAAAAACGCCACTACGGGAGTGGCTGGGGCAGTGGGCCCTGATCACAATCCACGATCTGGAGGGTGGGCAGGCGCCCCGTTATCTGCGGGGTATCGTGCAGCAGGCCCGGTTTCTGGATCACGGGCGGGAGTATCATCGCTACCAGCTGCAACTGGTCTCCTCCCTGTGGCCGGCCACCCAGCGGCATAACTACCGGATTTTTCAGGGCCAGACCACACAGCAGATCATTACCCGCATTCTGTCAGAACACGGCATCCACGGCGAACAGTTTCAGGATTTGACGCAAGCGGCGGCAGCGCGCCCCTACTGCACCCAATACGGGGAATCGGACTACGATTTCCTGAGCCGGCTGGTGGCGGAAGAAGGCTGGCACCTGCATTACCGTCACCATCGGCAAGTCTCTACCCTGGTTCTGGCGGCGGATAATCAGGCATTTGCGCCAAAAACCGGCACCACCACCCTGCGCTTCGCGGCGGACAGCAGCCGTCCCCAGGATCGGGAGTGCGTACACCAGCTCCACAGCGAACACCAACTGGTCACCGGCGCAGTCCGACTGGGGGACTACCGCTTCGACAAACCCAGCCTCTCTCTGGATGAATATTGTGCCACCCAGTCCTCAACCCAGTATGCCGCCCTGGAATATTATGACTTTCCGGGTAGGTTTCAGGACAGCAGCGGAGGGCAGCGTCTAAGCGCCTTGCACCTGCGGCAGGCAGAGGCCCAGGCCCACCGGCTATATCTCGAAACCCACTCTATCCATTGTGCCGCCGGGCAATGGCTCCAACTGCAGGGCCACCCCTATTCCCAACTGAACCGGCGGTACCTGATTGTTCATAGTCGTCTTTTGGGGGAGCAACCGCAGTCTCTGGAATCGGGAGCCAGTAGCCGGCCTCCCCGCTGTTACAGTGCGTTGATCTGTGTGCCCTGGGAAATCCCCTACTTACCCGACCAATACCCCGCCAAACCCCGGGTACCGGGCCCCCATAACGCCATCGTTACCGGGCCGCCGGGTGCTGAAATCCATACCGATGAGCATGGACGGATCAAAGTTCAATTCTATTGGGACCGGGAAGCCCAGGGCGACGATACCAGTAGCTGTTGGCTGCGGGTGAACCAGCCGTTGGCGGGAGTGCAATGGGGGGCCATAGCCATTCCCCGGGTGGGTCAGGAGGTTATCGTCGATTTCGAACACGCCGATCCGGACCGACCGGTGATGACAGGGCGTCTTTATAACGGCCAGAATCCGCCGCCCTATACCCTGCCACAACACCAGACCCGTTCCACCTTCAAAACGCTGACCACCCCGGGTGGTGGTGGCTTTCACGAACTGCGGGTGGAAGACAAAGCCGGGGCAGAACAGATCCTGATACGCAGTCAAAAGGACCTGGATCTGCGTATCGGCAATGACTATCGCAGTGACCTGCAACGGGATCAGCATCAGACCGTGGGTTCTACCCTGCGGGAGGAATACGGGCAAAACCTGGACACCGAAGTGGGGGGCAACCTGACCGAAAGCGGCGGGCGTAATCTGGCCTTTAGCTGCGGTGGAGATCTGCAGTTAAAAGTCAGCGGCGCCCATGTGCTGAAGGCCGGCAGTCGCATCCATATAAAAGCCGGCATTCGGGCGGTGGTGGAAGCCGGCAGCGGCATATCCCTTAAAGGCGGCGCCGGGATACTCACCCTGGACCCGGCCCAGATCGCCATGCAGGGCCCCCTGGTGCGCCTGAACGAAGGTGGCGGCGGCAGTCGGGCCCAGGCAGCAAACCCGGCACCCCCGGAAGCCCCCACGCCGGCGGACGATGATAGTCCCGGAGGGCGGGCCCCCACGCCGAAAGCCTCTCAGACGCCACTACCGACCGAGATCGATTTCGACAAAATCGAAAGCCAGGCCACGGCGCAACTGGCGGTACTGCGGCAGGCCCAGGCCCTGGGCGCTCCCCTGGTGGAAGAATGTGAAGACTGTGCCCTGCCCGATTCTGCAGCGTCTGAGACAGTGCAAAGCCAGTCCGAGGTAACCGATTCAACACCAACACCGACCCCGGACCGGGCCTTACTGGACAGCATCCATGGCAAGCACATTGAACCGGAAAGTCTGCAACACGCGGCTGCCCTGCTGAACGAAGCGCGGAAAAAGCTGGAAACCACCGGCCGCTACGAACCCACTTATAGCCAGGCGGAGCTGAAACACCTGGCCCAACAGGGAACCCTGAGTGAGCGCTACATGGTGACCCTGCAGAAGAAAAAGGCCGCCTCCGATGTGGTAGGCTTTCGCCGCACCTCCGGTCGCACGACCTGCTGGACCACCACCTTTCACCAGATCCGGGCCGCTGACACCGATCCCGAACTGATTTGCGATCTGAACGGCATGCCCTACGACCCTGACGCGGAATACGAGTTGATCATCATTGACCGGGGCAATTACTATCAACAGGATGGTGGAATGACCATTGTCCCCACCTACGAGAATACTGCGGCATTGGGGAAGCGTGAGTTCGATAAGGAATTTACTGCTGAGCAGATTGAGCAGGTTATGTCACCAGAGTATTCGCAGGTGTATGCGGAGATTCTGGCGGAGTATCGTTCCACTGGTAAAAATCTTTATAAACGAAGTTCAGTAGTTGAATTTTCAGATGCATACTTTGCAAATGAACCTGAAGGTAAATCTTTGTTTCTAGCACGCCACGAGCACACTATGGAACTAGGTACAAACGAGCTTTTTTCGGGTGATGGCCTTACGAAAACGACCGGATTTAGCGGTTATGTACCCCCCGGGGTTCACGGCTCTGTCGAAACCCTAACTTTAGAGAAGAACCCAGCTACCATTGCTGACCTGGAGAAGAATGGGTCAATTAAAAGGATTTTAGCAAAACCAATTTCTAAAAACGGTAAATGATCAATGAGACTAATTGATACGAAGAACCTTCCCTCTGACACAGTACAGCTTGCCCGAATAGACTTTTCAGAAAACTCTGGTGAGCATTTTTTATTGTTTAGAAGAGAAGAAACTCTCATTATTTTGAACAAGTATCCAGCGCAACCGTGGAAATTGCGCGACAAATGGATAGATACCGATGAGGCGGGCTACAATCTGTCGCAGTTAGAGCTGCCAATTAAAGCGCTAAGCTGGATTATTAAGACCATAGAAAACGATTTTTGGAAAAAACCTAGTGAAGGCGGGTTGCCGCGGGATGCACTCCATGTCGACAACGTAATTGAGAACGAAGACTTACGGATTCGCTTCACGCCCAACTGTGGAGCAGAAAATGTTAAGGGCTTAACCATTAAGAACTATAGCCGAAAAGGCAAAGGCAGAGATTGGCAAGAGATGCAATTACCCTACTCTCTACTGCGCGAAGATGGCATGCTCGACTTGCTAAAGAAGGTAAATTTACAGTATCAAGATGCCACACTGTGAAAGATATTGTTTATTGCTCGCCTTTAATTCACCATAGAAACCGGCACCAACAAACATTTTCTCTGAAACGGACCAACCAAAACCACCGCCGCAAGCAGCCATTTATCACCAAATGCATATTCTGGCCCATCCTGAACACCCATTCCGGAACAAGATGAACACCAGTTCTGGAACATCGTGAACACCCATTCTGGTTTTTTTTGAACACTTTTTCTGGATTTCCAGAATCGGTGTTCAGCATCCGGAATGACCGTTCACCATGATCCAGAATCCATCACAACGCATTGATATTCAATGAATTTGGTAGGATCTCTCCTTTTTGTGTACGAGAAGGAGAACCTGCCGTGGCAACCAAGAGGTTATCAATGCGTAAAATTAGTGAAATCTTGCGCCTCTCCCATGAGGCGCAGCTCAGCCAGCGGCAAGTGGCTCAGTCACTCAATCTGGGCCTGGGTACTGTCTCTAATTATCTCAAACGCGCTCAAGCAGCGGGGCTAACCTGGCCTTTGCCATCTGGCATGGATGAGCAGAAGTTAGGCCGCTTGCTGTTCCCAAGCCAACCCCTGACTGGACAGCGGCGCTTCGTAGAACCGGATTATCCGCAGGTTCATCAGGAGCTAAAACGTAAAGGCGTGACCAAGCATCTGTTGTGGCAGGAGTACCGCCAGCAATACCCTGAAGCGGGTTACAGCTACGCCCAATTCTGTCACCGTTATCTGGAATGGCAGGGCAAGCAACAACGCAGTATGCGCCAGTTGCATCGGGCGGGTGAGAAGCTGTTTGTCGATTACTGCGGGCCCACCATGGAGGTGATTAATCCCGATACCGGTGAGGTGCGTCAGGCACAGATTTTTGTGGCCGTGCTGGGCGCCTCCAACTACACCTTTGCCTGTGCCAGCTGGAGCCAGAACCAGGCGGACTGGCTTCAAGCTCATGTGCGGGCCTTTGAGTTTTTTGGTGGTGTGCCCGAGCTGGTAGTGCCAGATAATTTAAAAAGCGGTGTCAGTAAAACTCACCGTTACGAACCGGACATCAATCCCGCCTATCAGCAATTGGCCTCTCACTATGGTATAGCCGTAGTGCCTGCTCGACCCTATAAACCCAAAGACAAGGCGAAGGCTGAAGTGGCGGTGCAGATTGTTGAGCGCTGGATCATGGCACGACTGCGCCACCAGACCTTCTTTACCTTAGCCAGTCTCAATCAGGCCATTGGCTTCTTACTTACTGAGTTGAATCAGCGCCCCTTCAAAAAATGGCCAGGTACTCGTCGCAGCCAATTTGAACAACTGGATCAACCGGTGTTACGGCCCTTGCCTGCACAACCCTATCGTTACACGGACATCAAGCAGGCCCGGGTTCATATCGATTATCACATTGAATACGACAAGCATTACTACTCCGTACCGCATAACCTATTAACCCGGCTTTCAAATATATCTGCTAAGCGGCATATTTGATTTTGTCATGTTCAAAATACTTTCTTACTCGGCTCGGCTTTCTTTG
>NZXG01000051.1 GCA_002701845.1 Pseudomonadales bacterium | reverse complement strand
TAGAGCCTGCTCAAATAATCTAAGTCACTGTTTGTAATATGAAATATGAGCTTCGAGGGTTACAATAGTGCACGAAAACCAAGCCATATGCCTCAAATAGCGTGCACCCATGATCCGAACTCAGAGCTCCCGACAGCTATCAATTGCAGAGTTTGACTGGCCCTTTCAGACCGCCCTCGACGAACAAAATCGTTGGGTCAAAATGAGTGATTGCATCCCCTGGGATGAACTGGCCGAAGCCTACTACAAGAGCCTTTCCAGTACGCAGGGACGACCCACCCAAGATGCCCGTCTGGTTATCGGTGCAGTGATCATCAAACACAAGCTTTGCCTTTCTGATCGGGAAACCGTTGCGCAGATTCAGGAAAATCCGTACTTACAATTCTTCGTTGGTCTTCCGGGTTATCAAATGGAAGCGCCCTTCGCGCCTTCGCTGTTTGTCGAAATCCGAAAGCGGATGGGACAGACGGTATTTGATGTATTTTACGACGCAGTGATCGAAGCTGTAGAGAAATCCAAACAGAAATCAACACTCAAGAAAAAATCCGATAAGTCGGACGATGATGACAATGCGCCTCCGGGGTTTTCAGATAAAGATCCCGAACCTGCCAAGGCGGAGCCAGAACACAAAGGTAAATTGATACTCGATGCGACAGTGGCGCCACAGGCAATTCGATTTCCTACCGATCTGGGTTTGCTGAATGAAGCAAGAGAATTCAGCGAACGGATTATCGATAGTCTCTTTGCGAATACAGATTTGAAAAGCAAACCCAGAACCTATCGACAGAAAGCCCGCAAAGCCTATCTCGCTATTGTTAAAAAGAGGCGGCCTGGGGCAAAGTTGGTACGCAAAACAACACCTTGGCGTCTCGCACCAGGCTATCCACCACGGACAGAATACGGTCACGCTCTGACGCGTCCAGGGCGTCGATCTCCCGCCAGCGTGCCAGCATAGTCTGGTCGTACAGGATGTTCGGCACATCCTTATCACCCACCAAAAAGTCCAGCGTCACGCCAAAGGCATCGGCCAACTTCTTGGCGACCTCAATGGACGGGGTAATCTCGCCGCGCTCATAGCGCCCGATGATGGCCCGGAGGTGCCGACTTGCTTACCCAGTTCAGGCTGGGGTTCTATCCTAACTCCACGGGCGGTTCAAAAAAGCTTTTTATCAGTGCCGTCGATTACAGCTCATCCAAAACATTGTTCAATTCATTGTAGTACCTTGAACTATCTCGGGGTGCTTGAGTAGTTCGGCCTCCAGTCAGAAAGAGACATTGAACAGGCAAAGCAACCTGCTAATAGATTTGAATGAGGTCTTAGCAGGCAATCCAGAGGATTAGACCGCCTGACTCATGGGAGGGGGTTGAACAAAAAATGGCCCGCCCTTCAGGATTCGAACCTGAGACCTTCCCCTTAGGAGGGGGACGCTCTATCCAGCTGAGCTAAGGGCGGGTGACTGAGCTTGGCGGGATTCTAACGATTCACCTCCCCATTTTCCACCCTCAAAGCCCTAAGTGCCTGTTTTTATAAGGGTAGTAGCGGTCAAAAATCTGGCAATTTCGGTCAGTGACGGGGGAGACAGGGTGACATACACTGCGTAATCATTTTATGGTGGTGAGTATACCGCCAGATCCGACCCCGCACTGCCGGGGCCGGGCCTTTCTCCGCTAACCGACCTTGACCGAGGATCGTAATGGATATTGAACTGACGCCCGAGGATCTCGCCTTCCGCGACGAGGTGCGTGGCTTTCTTCAGGAAAAACTCACTGACCGCCTGAAACGGGCGATTGTGGGAGGCCACGTGGATGAGCATCTGATTGTTGAATGGCAGAAAATTCTCTATGAGCAGGGCTGGATCGCCCCCAACTGGCCCAAGGAATATGGCGGGCCGGGCTGGAACATCACTCAGAAATTCATTTTCGAGAACGAGTGCGCCGAGGCCGGCGCGCCGCCGGTTTTGCCCTTTGGCCTGAAGATGGTGGGGCCGGTGATTTACACCTTCGGTAACGATGAGCAGAAGCAGCGATTCTTGCCGGATATCCTGCAGAGTAACGCCTGGTGGTGCCAGGGTTATTCCGAGCCCGGCGCCGGTTCGGATCTGGCCGCGTTGCAGACCAAGGCCGTGCGGGATGGTGACGATTACCTGGTTACCGGGCAGAAGATCTGGACCACCTATGCCCAGCACGCGGACTGGATTTTTTGTCTGGTGCGCACTGATCCCAATGCCAAGAAGCAGGAGGGGATCTCTTTTATGCTGATTGATATGAAGAGCCCGGGCATTGATGTGCGCAAGATCAATTCCATCGACAACCAGCATTCCCTGAACGAAGTGTTTTTCGATAACGTGCGGGTGCCGGCGGCGAACCTGATTGGCGAGGAAAACAAGGGTTGGACCTACGCCAAGTATCTGCTCAGCCATGAGCGGACTGCCATTGCCGGTACGGCGTATTCCAAACGGGCCTTGGAGCGGCTGCGGGAAATTGCCAGTGAAGAGATGGCCGGCGGCCAGCCGCTGTGGGAGGATGCCATGTTCCGGGCCAAGGTGGCCCAGGTGGAAGTGGATCTGATGGCGCTGGAATACACGGAGCTGCGGGCCATTGCCAGTGTGGCGGAAGGCGGTGCCCCCGGGCCGGAATCCTCCATTTTGAAGATTCGCGGCACGGAGATTCAACAGGCCATTTCGGAGCTGGCGGTGGAGGCCTGCGGCTACTACGCCCACGCCCTGGAACCGGGTATCGGTAATGATTATGCCGCTGCCATTTCCAGTCAGTATTTGTATGGTCGGGCCGCTTCCATCTACGGCGGTTCCAACGAGGTGCAGAAGAATATCATTGCCAAAATGGTATTGGGATTATAGGGGGCGTTATGAATTTCAATTACAGCGAAGAGCAGACTCTGCTGCAGGACAGCGTCACTAAATTCATTGCCAACGATTACGACTACGAGACCCGTCAGCGGCACAGCGCCATGGAGCAGGGGTTCGATCCGGCCACCTGGCAGACCTTTGCCGAGTTGGGCTGGCTTTGCGTTCCATTCAGTGAGGAAGACGGTGGCATCGGCGGTGGCGCCGTGGAAATCATGATTATGATGGAGGCGTTCGGCAAGGGCCTGGTGGTGGAGCCATTTGTGCCCACGGTGTTGATGGCGGGCCAGTTGATCGCGCGGCTGGGTAGCGCTGAACAAAAGGCGGAGTGGTTGGGCGCCATTATCGAAGGCAGCCGCAAATTATCGGTGGCGGCCATTGAGCCCCAGTCCCGTTTTGACTGGTTCGATGTCGGCACCAGCGCAACCCCGGAGGGGGATAACGTTATCCTGTCCGGCAATAAGGCCATGGTGCTGCACGGCGGCAGCGCGGACACCCTGATTGTGTCCGCCCGCGAAGGCGGTGAGCAGCGGGACCGGGAGGGCGTTTCCCTGTATCTGGTGCCCGCTGATGCACCGGGGGTTTCCCTGCAGGCCTATCGTACCCTGGACGGTCAGCAGGCCGCCGAGGTGACCCTGGATCAGGTGAAAGTGCCGCAGTCGGCCCGCTTGGGTGATGCCGGTGCCGCGGTGCCGGCCCTGGAGGCCATGGCCGATGAGGTGGCCATGGCGCTCTCCGCCGAGGCGGTGGGGATGATGGAAAAGCTGTATCAGGAAACCGTGGCCTACACCAAGGAGCGCAAGCAGTTCGGGGTGCCGGTGGCGGTGTTCCAGGCGCTGCAACATCGCATGGTGGATATGTTCACTCTGCACGAGGAATGCAAATCCCTGTTGTTGCGGGCGGTGATGAGCCATCAGGCCGGTGACGACCAGTTCACCCGCAATGTGTCGGCTCTCAAGTATGCCGTGGCGGTAAAAGGGCAGAAGGTGGCCCACGAGGCCATTCAGACCTTCGGCGGCATGGGCATGACCGATGAAATGAGCGTGGGCATGTACCTGAAGCGGATTAATGTCATCAATACCCTGTGCGGTAATGGGGATTATCACCTGCGGCGGTTAATGGCCGCCTGAGTGGTAACATTCTGCCTGTTCAGGCGTCTAAACCCGTGGTTCGACACCACGGGTTTTTTGTTTCATCACCCTGGTGGCTGCTTTACCATGTGACCATGCTGTAAAAGGCAAAGCTATTAACGGGAAGTGAAGCGATGATCGACACCAGGCCGCTGCTGTTTCGCTCGGGTACGGAGTTCCCCGCGTTGCGGCGCCGTGAGACTGAGATATTGCAACTCAATCTGGGCTACCGCTGTAATCTCAGCTGTACCCATTGTCACGTCAACGCCGGCCCCCGGCGTACCGAGGCCATGTCCTGGGAGACCGCGCAACAGGTGTTGCAGGTGTTGCAGGCCCGGCCCATCGCCACTCTGGATCTGACCGGTGGTGCGCCGGAGCTGAATCCCCATTTCCGCTGGCTGGTGGAGCAGGCCCGGAATCTTGGGGTGGAGGTCATCGACCGTTGTAATCTCACCATTCTGGAAGAACCGGGGCAGGAGGATCTGGCCCGGTTTCTGGCGGAACAAGCGGTTAAGGTGGTGGCCTCATTGCCCTGTTATAGCGAGAAAAACGTCGACGCCCAGCGGGGTGGCGGCGTGTTCGCGGGGTCCATCCGCGGTTTGCGGCAGTTGAACGATCTGGGCTATGGTCGGGCTGGCAGTGGGTTGCAGCTGGATCTGGTGTACAACCCGGTGGGGCCGTTTCTGCCCCCGCCCCAGGGGGATCTGGAGCAGCAGTACAAGCAGCGGTTGTGGGCGGACTTCAAAATCGAGTTTAATCATCTGCTGACTCTGGCCAATATGCCCATCAGCCGGTTTGGCAGTGTGCTACAGGCCCAGGGGCAGTTCGATGACTATCTGCAATTGCTGCGGGACAGCCATAACCCGGATAACCTGGAAGGCGTGATGTGCCGCAATACCATCAGCGTGGACTGGCAGGGCAATCTGTACGACTGTGATTTCAACCAGATGTTGGAGCTGCCCCTGCGGCGGCAGGGTCGGCCCCGGCAGCTGAAGGATCTGCTGGCGGAAAGCCTGGCGGGCAATCCGGTTCAGGTGGCGGATCATTGTTTTGGCTGCACTGCCGGCCAGGGCAGCAGTTGCGGTGGAGCCCTGGGGTGAACCCGGAGGCGCCGGTTTCTGGCACCCCATTGGGCACTCTGGTGATTCCGGTGCGTAATGAAGCCCAGCAGATTACCGCAGCCCTGGCGGCATTGCCGGCGGCGGTTTGGGAGCACTGGCGGGTGCGGGTGGTGGATGGCGGCAGTGAGGATGATACTCTGGTGCAGGCCCGGGCGTTTCCGGTGGAGGCTCTGTCCAGCGCCCCGGGTCGGGCCCGGCAAATGAATGCCGGTGCCCGGGATGCCGTGGGCCACTGGCTGGTGTTCCTGCACGTGGATACGCGCCTGCCGGCGGATTTCCAGCAGCAGATATTGACGCTGGCTAACACGTCAGTGCAGTGGGGCCGGTTTGATGTGACCCTGGAGCCCCAACGCTGGCCGTTTCCGCTGATTGCCTGGTTTATCAATCAACGCTCGGCGTTAACCGGGGTTTGCACAGGCGATCAGACCCTATTCGTGCGGCGGGACTTTTTTCAGGCCCTGGGGGGCTTTGCTGATATTCCGTTGATGGAGGATGTGGCTTTCTCTCTGCGGGCCCGCCGCCACTGTCGGCCCCTGCGTCTGCGCAGCCGGGTGCGCACTTCCGCCCGCCGCTGGCAGCGACACGGGGTGGTGAAGACGGTGTTGTTGATGTGGTGGTTGCGGCTGGCCTACCGTCTGGGGGTGAGCCCACATCGGTTGCATCACTGGTATTACGGGAGTTCGGGATGAGTAAATTACTGCAGGTGTTTGCCCGCGCGCCCATCCGCGGTCAGGTGAAAACCCGGATCGCGAAGGAGCTGGGGGACGACGTGGCGCTGAATATCCACAAGCGCCTGTGCGAGAAAGCCGTGCTCACGGCCCTGAGCAGTGACGCCGATGCGGTGGAGGCCTGGACCACGGACGCCTCCGCCCGTGACTACTTTGAGGCCATGGCGGTGGAATGCTGGGTGCAGCAGGGGGTCAATCTGGGTACCCGCATGGACTTTGCCATGCGTCACGGTCTGGCGCGCCACCAGCGGGTGATTATCCTGGGTTCCGACGCGTTGTCGGTGAGTCCGGCTTATCTGGCGGAGGCGTTCCGGTCTCTGGAACAATCCGAAGTGGTGGTGGGGCCGGCCACCGATGGCGGCTATGTATTGATTGGCGCCACCCGGCCGGTGCCGGAGCTGTTTCGCGATATGCCCTGGGGCACCAATGAGGTGATGGGGCACACGCTGGAACGTTTGTTGAGTCGGGGCCTTGGCTTCCACATTCTGGGGGAGCGTTGGGACGTGGACACGGTGCAGGACGTGTTGACCTATATTCCCGACTGGCTGGAGCGCTGAGCCGGTCAGGTCAACGACCGCTGTTTCCGCTGCAGGGTGGTGAGATAGCGATTTAATGCCCGCTGGGTGTTGCCGTCCAGCTCTTCAAACTGTAATCCCAGAAAAGACACCCGCAACTGGGGATCGTGTTCCCAGTGCATGAGGCGCGCGCCGCACACCACCGGTTGACCATCGCTTAATACCAGATGGCAGGAGGAGTAGATCTCGCCCCGTACCGGCCTGAGTTTGGGCATGCCATTAATGCGCAGACGCAAACCGGTGGCGGAGAGATCCGCCAGGGTGCCGGTCAACGGCGGGTTTTCCGGGTGGGAGAGGGTGACCTTGATGGGGTGAGCCTGGCTCAGCTTGACCCGGAAGGCGTCCCGCAGCTGTACCTGCTCAATGCCTTTGGGAAATTCGAACTGGTGGCCGGGGTGGTCACCGCTGGTATCCTGCATCTGATAATGGCTCTGGAACTGATGCCGGACGCCGTTATGGGTCAGGGAAAACTGCACGATAATGCCCGGCTGCAACGTCTCAGCGCTTACCTCAGGCTGAAATTCATCGGTGGTAAACCGTTGTCGCTCGCCATCCACCATCACCACGCCGGTATGGTATTTGGTGAGCCGACGCCGCTCGTTGTCCATTATGACGGCCGTCAGCAGGTGATCCTGTTGCTGGTAACGGGTCAGCAACTCACTGATCTGATCACGGCCATGTTTGATGTTCTTGGGGGCACCTGCCTTGGGTTTGTCGTCACTGCCCAGGAGCTTGTCCAGAAAACCTTGGATCATTCCGCGTCATCTGCTCTGTAATTCTACATCTGTAACAGTTTAGCAGACCCCGGCTCGCTACAGGCAGCCCCTTAGCCCGCGATCGCGAACGGGATCAGGCCGTGGCCAGCATCCGATGGGCGGCGTTCAGGTCCCGGCGGCCATTGGCCTGGTAGATCGAGGCATGATTGGTGGCGCCTTTGATAATGGCCATCAGCCGGTCCATGGAGTGCTGGGCATGGGCCAGGATTTTGCCATTGACCTTATTGAGCCGGGCGCAGGTATTCATGGTGTCCGATAACTGTTCCCAGCTCTGCTGGAAGCGCTGTTGCCAGGTGCCGGGTACCTGCTTCACAAACAGGTCGAAGCCTTGTTTGTCCAGCCCCAGGCCCATATCGGACATGGCCTGGCGGCGGGCCATATCCGCCTGATCCAGGGCCATCAGCAGCTGGGTTTTACGGTTTAACAGGTTTTGATGGGCAGTATATTGCCGCTGCTCGAGGAGGGATTTTTCCTCCTGCAGCAGGATTTTCAGTTCCTGGGCCAGGCGGGCATCCTGTTCAATGGCCTGCAATAGCTGCTGCGCGGCCTGGGGGGTGATCTTCTGGGACATGCCAACTCCTCGACATCATTCTGATTGTTGTCAGTGATACGGGGAACATTGCAAGGAGTATGCCTGCCCGGGTTGGTGGACAGGCGGAAGTGGGGATCAGAACTGGCTGTCGCTTTCCAGCATTTTACGGGCGATGGACTGAGGATCGGGACGGTAGCTGCTGTCGGCCAGCGCTGCCCGCAGGGCTTCCACCTTTTCCCGGTTCACCGGAGTATCGGTCTTCATCTGCTGGCTCACCCGGTTAAGGGCCTGGGCTTCCGCGCTGATTTTGACGGTTTCGCCCTGGGGAGCCGTGGGGGAGGCGGCGTTTTTTTGGCCGTCAGCCGCCTTACCAGCCACCTGCTGGCCGGAACGGGCCTTATTGGTGTTGGTTTGGTTGCTGTTTAAGCCATTGATTTCCATAGCCATCTCAATTCGCCTTCAGTCAATACTGCGCTCTTAACCGGGTTATCGGCGGATGCATCAGTAACTTTAGTTAATTTATACACAAATTTTCCGCCCTGGCCAATGCGGTTATCGGCCGCCTACAGGCTGACTTTAATCTGTCCCGGGGCGGTGATACGGCCCTCCACCACTTTGTTGGAGCTGGGATTACGGACCCGGATCAACTCACCGAAGGCGCCGTCTTCCATGGCCTCGCCCGTGGTGCGGATGCTCAGGCCCGGCCGTTCCGCCACGATCACCACCCGTTCGCCCCGGTTGATCATTTGCGCCGGGTCCACTAGCGCCGGGCTCATGACCTGGTCCGCCCGCACCGGACGCCGGGTGACAAAGCCATCCAGCTCTTCCAGGGCGGTGAAGTAGCCGGCATAGAGGCGGGACACGTCCCGCAGTTCCAGGCGCAGCTCGCGCTCGCTTAGATGGGTGTCCTTGGCGATGGGGCGGTCCGCCACCACCACGTGGTCAAAGGCCTGTACCGTCACCGGCACGTGTATGCTCCAGTGGTCCGGGGCGCCGCAACTGACCCTGAAGGTGAGCCGGCCCACGGAGCGGTTGGGTGGGCGGCGTTCCAGTTGCAGGGGCTCCGCGCAGGTGCTGAGTTGCAGGCGCGGGTCGATGGGCTGGATCTCCACCTGCAGCGACTGGTATTGGTCGTCCCGGGTCTCTTCCACGTAGAGGGAAATGGCGTCATCAATCTGTTGCTGCAGGCCAGAGGCCACGGCAGCGGCTGGGTTCCAGATCAGGCCCAGAACCAGTAGCAGAAGGCCTGTCAGTGGTTGCATAAATTGTTGGCGCTGCCTGTTCATTTATCCAAATTGACCTATTCTGAATGAGATGAAGAAAGGCCCCGGGCGTTAAACTTTTGACACCCTCGGCGTTTCATGATGAAGGAAGCAAAGGTCATGCCGTCAGGCGGTGATTGCGGAGAGAACATCTATGGCCGGAGTGCTGGACTCAGTTGATCAAAGAACCAAGTTGGTGGGCCAGAACCGACTGGAGTTATTGCTGTTCCGGCTCAATGACGAACAGGTCTACGGCATCAACGTGTTCAAGGTGCGGGAAGTGTTGCAGTGTCCCAAACTGACGGAGGTGCCGCAGCGTAATCCGGTGGTGCGGGGCATTGCCCATGTCCGTGGTGGCACCATATCTGTGATTGACATGAGCCTGGCCATGGGTAATGCGCCGCTGACGGATCTGGACCACTGTTTTGTGATCATCTCCGAATACAATATGGCGGTGCAGGGGTTCCTGGTACGTTCGGTGGAGCGCATCGTCAACCTGAATTGGGAAAGCATTCACCCCCCGCCCAAGGGCGCCGGGCGTGGCAACTACCTGACCGCCGTCACCGAGGTGGACAAGCGCATCGTGGAAGTGATCGATGTGGAGAAGATCCTGTCTGAGGTATCACCCCTGTCCGAAGAGATTTCCGACAGTGTTCTGAACGACGATATGGTGTCCCTGGCCAGTGCCGGTGATCTGGCGGTCTTGATCGCGGATGATTCCAGCGTGGCCCGCAAGCAGATCAAGCGCTGCGTGGAGAAGGTGGGTGTGAAAACCAAGCTGGTGGCGGATGGGCGCAAGGCCCTGGATCACCTGCTGGAAATTGTGGAAGCCGGTGAAGCGGTGTCCGATCACTATATTATGCTGATTTCTGATATCGAGATGCCGGAAATGGACGGTTATACCCTGACGACCCGGATCAAACAGGATCCCCGGCTGGCGGACCTGCATGTACTGCTGCATACTTCCTTGAGCGGGGTATTCAACGAAGCCATGGTGAAGCGGGTGGGTGCCGACGATTTTCTGGCGAAGTTCAAACCGGACAGCCTGGCCAACCTGGTGCAGGTGGAGGTGAACCGCACGCTGGAGAGCAAACGTGGCTGAGCCGGTTCACGGATGATAGCGGGTTAAAATGGTATTTCCCTCCCAAGACAAATCCCGGTTTGCAGAAACCGAGTATGCCCGTTTCCGCCAGTTCCTCGAGGCTTCCTGTGGCATCCTCCTGGGGGACAACAAGAACTATCTGATTGACAGCCGGCTGCGTAAACTGCTGCTGGACCGCAATCTGAGTTCATTGTTGGAATTGCTCAAGGTGATCGAGCAGCCAGGGGGGCGGACACTGCGGCAGGAAGTGATCGATGCCATGACCACCAACGAGACCCTGTGGTTTCGCGACCGGCATCCATTTACCTATCTGCAGGACACTTTGTTACCGGAGCTGGCCCGTCGCCCCGGGGAAATTTCCATCTGGTGTGCCGCCTGTTCCAGTGGCCAGGAACCTTACTCCATCTCCATCTGCGTGGAGGCCCAGCGCCGCCGTAATATGAGCCTTACCAATAAACAGGTGCGGATTCTGGCCACGGATATTTCCAGCCGCGTGCTGGCCCAGGCTCGTGAGGGTATCTATGAGCCGCTGGCGTTAAAGCGGGGCATGACCGACGACAAGCTGCGTCAATATTTTACCGCCCAGAGCGATGGCCGCTGGCAGATCAAACCGGAAATCAAGCGTCGGGTGGATTTCCGCCCCATTAATCTCAAAGAAAACTTCCTCAGTATTGGTAAGTTTGACGTAGTGTTCTGCCGCAACGTGCTGATTTATTTCTCCAGTGATCTGCAGCGGCAAATACTGAGCAATATTCATCGGGTGATGAAACCCGGTGGTTATCTGTTCCTGGGCGGGTCGGAAACGCCCAAGGGCCTCAATGAGTTGTTCGAGATTCAGTACTACTCCCCCGGTGTGGTCTACCTGAAAAAGTGACCGCTTTGCCGCTGACGGTAAAGCTTTGCCGCCCAGAGCCCATCCAGGGCGGTCTCCATACCTCAAGTCTCTGATTTTCCATAGTTTCAAAGTGCTGGCACAAGGGTTGCAAATCTTCTGCGAAAGTCACCCGGTTTGCCGCTTTTATGGCACTGTATGAAGGAAGCACTATGGCAATCAGTATCGATAAACACATGGCCCTGTATCAGAACGCACTGGAGCTGCGTTCCCAGCGGGCCAGCGTGCTGGCCAATAACATCGCCAACGCCGATACCCCCGGATACAAAGCCCGGGACCTGGATTTTCAGCAAATGCTGCGGGCCCGCATGGGGGAAACCAGCGAATTAACGCCGGCGGCCACCACTCACCAGCGCCATTTTTCCACCCTACCGCAGGGGGAGGCGCTCAGTGGGCTGAAATACCGTAACCCCAGTCAGCCGGCCATTGACGGCAATACGGTGGATGGGCAGACCGAAAAAACCGCCTACGCCCGTAATTCCATGGAGTTTCAGGCGGCCTTCCGGTTCCTGAATGGCAAAGTGAAATCACTGCTGTCCGCAATCCGAGGAGAGTGATCATGTCGTTGATGAATATTTTTGACATCGCCGGCAGTGGCATGAGTGCACAGACCGTGCGCCTGAACACCGTCAGTTCCAACATTGCCAACGCCGACAGTGTCAGCAGTAATACCGATGAGACCTATCGCGCCCGGCAGCCTATCTTCCGCGCCCAACTGCAGGCGGCCATGTCCAATCAGCCCTTCGATTTCAGCGCCACCCAGTCGGATCTGGGAGGCGGGGTCTCGGTGGCCGGTGTGGTGGAAAGCGATGCGCCGCTGCAGCTGCGCTATGAACCGTCTCACCCCATGGCGGACGAGGAGGGCTATGTGGCCTATCCCAATGTGAACGTAGTGGAGGAAATGGCGAATATGATCAGCGCCTCCCGTTCGTTTCAAACCAATGTGGATGTGATGAGTTCCGCCAAACAGATGATGCAGCAGATTTTGAGTCTGGGCCAGTAAGTAATCAGGGGTAAATGGTCATGGCAATTAATGGCGTGCAAGCCAACAGCGTGCTGGACGAACTCTCCATCCGCAAGCAGCAGGAGGAGAACGGCAAGTCGGAGTCCAAGGCGGATAAAGACATGTTCATGCGCTTGCTGCTGGCTCAGATTGAGAATCAGGATCCGCTAAAGCCCACGGATCAAACGGATTTCGTGGCTCAGCTGGCGCAATTCAGCTCCCTGGAAGGCATTCAGAATCTGCGCAGCAGCGTAGAGGATATCGGCAGTATGTATCGCTCCAGCCAGGCGTTGCAGGCCACTGCCCTGGTGGGACGTGAAGTGCTGGTGCCTGGCCAGATTGGTTATCTGGAGCAGGGCGGCAGTATCAGTGGTGTGATCGATGCGGAGCAGGCGTCCGGCGATGTGATGATGCTGGTGCGGGATGCCAGTGGGCAGCTGGTGGCCAGCCGCGATCTGGGTAATGTTGGCAGTGCTGAGACACCCTTTAGCTGGGATGGCACTGACAATGTCGGCAATCCGTTGCCGGCCGGGGCCTACTCCGTATCCATCGAGGGCACTCTGAACGGCGAAAACGAGGCGTTGACCACCAGTATGTACAGTCGGGTCAACAGTGTCAGTATCGTGGATAACCAAGGTGGTATGCTGCTGAACCTGAACGGTATCGGTCAGGTGGAATCCACTAAGATTCAAGAAGTACGTTAATAGCAGGAGAAGAACATGGGTTTTAATATTGCGTTAAGTGGTTTGAATGCTGCGCAGGCGCAACTGGATGTCACCAGTAACAATATCGCCAACGTGGAGACCACCGGTTTTAAAGGGTCCCGCACGGCGTTTGGTGACATTTATGCCAATTCCGCCTTTGGTAACAGCGATACCGCCATCGGTAATGGTGTATTGCTGCAGCAGGTTCAGCAGTTGTTTGACCAGGGAAATCTGGACTTCACTTCCCAGGCACTGGATCTGGCCATCAGTGGCGAAGGCTTCTTTGTGATGTCGCCGGATCAGATCAGCCAGGAGCGGGTGTATACCCGGGCCGGTAACTTCGGTGTGGATGAGAACGGTTTTGTGGTGAATGCCTCCAACCAGTATCTGCAGGTGTTTCCGGTGAATGACGACGGTTCGGTAACGGCCACCGCCCTGTCCAGTACCCAGCCGCTGCAGCTGCCGGATACCGCTGGCGCGCCCCAGGCCACGGCGGAAGTGGAAATTGGTGTGAATCTGCCGGCCAATACCGGTAACCTGAATGTGGACGCGTTCGATCCTACGGACTCCAACACTTACTCTGCGTCCACCTCAATCACCCTTTACGACAGCCTGGGCGATTCCCACATTGCCACCGCTTACTTTGTCAAAGAGCCCAACCTGGGTACCAGTGGCCAGCAGAACACCTGGGGTGTGTTTTTGACGGTGACCGATGATACCGGAGCGGTGAATACGGTGGATGTGTTTGATGGCGTGGGCGGTGCTCCCAGCAGTGAAGTCAACGCCGGTGGCACCGCTTACGGGGTACTGGCGTTTGATTCCCAGGGCGTGTTTCAGGGCACCGATCCGGCCACCGGGATTTTCACCGATCAGTTCAACTTCCTCACCAACGGTGCGGACACCACTCAGCAAGTGAACTTCGATTTCGCCGGCAACACGCCCACTCAGTTTGCCTCACCGTTTTCCGTGGCGGCGTTGTCCCAGGATGGTTTTACCATCGGCCGTCTCACAGGGTTGAGCGTGGACGATCAGGGGGTGATTCAGGCCACCTATAGTAATGGCCAGACCACCGCGGTGGGCAAAGTGGCCATGGCCCGCTTCTCCAATCCCCAGGGGCTGCTGCAAACCGGTAATACCACCTGGCGTTCTTCCACGGCGTCCGGCGAACCCATTCCCGGTGAGGCGGGTACCTCCAGTTTCGGCTTGATCCAGTCCGGTGCCCTGGAGGCCTCTAATGTGGATCTGACCGAGGAGTTGGTAACCTTGATCACCTCCCAGCGTAATTTCCAGGCCAACGCCAAAAGTATCGAGACTGCTAACGCTGTGACTCAGACCATAATTCAGATTCGTTAATCAATGGCTGTTATCCAAACCCCGCTCCGGCGGGGTTTTTTTATGCCTGAGTGTTGGCAAGCGAATTGCAATTTTCATGATGTGTTGAAACAAACAATAGATTTTTGACGTTCAGGATCAGTGTATGGATAAGTTTTTGTATATCTCCATGACCGGAGCCAAAGAAGCGCTTAATGCGCAACAGCTCCGAGCCAACAATCTGGCGAATGTCTCCACCACTGGATTCAAGTCGGACTTTCAACAGTACCGGGCCATGTCGGTATTTGGCGAGTACCACCCCACCCGTGCCTACGCCATGACGGAAAACCCGGGCACGGACACCACTGCCGGGGTCTATGTGGAAACCGCCCGGGATCTGGATGTGGCCATTAAAGGTGATGGCTGGTTCGCGGTGCAGACGCCCGATGGCGGCGAGGCTTATACCCGTGCCGGTGACTTGAAGCGGGATGTAACCGGAACGCTGACCACCGGTACCGGAATGCCGGTACTGGGTGACGGCGGCCCGATCGTATTACCGGAGTATGAACGGTTGGTGGTGGGGGTGGACGGTACGTTATCCATCACCGGCCTGGGAGAAGACGCTCTGGCGCTGGCTCAGGTTGGGCGATTGAAACTGGTGAATCCAGAACCCGGAGCCCTGGCCAAAGGCGAGGACGGCTTGTTCCGTATGAAGGATGGATCCGAACTGCCGGCGGATCCCGGTGTGCAGGTGGTCAATGGCATGCTGGAGGGCTCCAATGTGAATCCGGTGAATGAAATGACCGCCATTATTTCCCATTCACGGCTGTATGAAATGAACGTGAAAATGATGCAGGCCGCCAAGGAAATGGACGAAGCGTCGGCACGGATCCTGCAAAACTAGGAATAGTGTCAAAAAGCATTATTAGCGGTATTTTTTCGGCAAGCTGTTGCCTCTGACAGGCAGGCAATTGCCGCGAGAACTGGAGAACAAGTTATGCATTCGTCACTGTGGGTCAGCAAAACCGGTTTAAGCGCCCAGGATACCAAGCTCAAAACCATTTCCAATAACCTGGCCAACGTCAGTACCACCGGTTTCAAGCGGGATCGCGCGGTATTTCAGGATCTGCTGTATCAGATCAACCGTCAGCCCGGCGGGCAATCCTCCCAGAATACGGAGTTGCCGTCGGGACTGCAGCTGGGTGCCGGTGTGCGCATGATGGCCACCCAGAAGGAATTCACCATAGGTAATATTGAAGTGACTGATCAGGGTATGGATATGGCGATCAATGGTCGCGGCTTTTTCCAGATTCTTATGCCCGATGGTTCCATCAATTATACCCGGGACGGCCAGTTTCAGGTGGACTCCACGGGTCAGCTGGTAACCTCCGGCGGCTTCCCCCTGGAGCCGGGCATCACGGTGCCGCAAAGTTTCCAGAATATCACTATCGGAACCGATGGGGTGGTGACTGCGGTGGATGCCCAGACTGGTGACTCCACTCAGATTGGTAACATTCAGCTGGCGGATTTTATTAACCCGGCCGGACTGGAGGCCATGGGTAACAACCTGTTTCGGGAAACCGTGGCCAGTGGCGCACCCACTCAGGGTGAGCCGGGACAGAATGGGTTGGGTCCCATTATCCAGGGTGCGCTGGAAAGCTCCAACGTCAACGTGGTGGAGGAGATGGTGAATATGATTGAAACCCAGCGGGCCTATGAGATGAATTCCAAGGTGATCTCTACTGTGGATCAGATGCTGCAATACATCGGTCAGCAGTTATAACGCGGCGGTATCGGAGTGACTAAAGGCAACGTCATGTTAACGCTGTTATCTGCTAAACAATCATACCGGCTTGTGGTGATCGGCTTGATCCTGGTGGCCACCGGCTGTGCCAGTGCACCGCCAATCCGACCGGGTGATCCCCGGTACTCGCCGGTGATGCCGGTGTCCCAACCGGCAGGTGTCAGCTCAGGCGGCTCTATTTATGCGTCCGGCAGCGGTCTGAATCTGTGGGAAGACAACCGCGCCCGACGTATCGGTGACATCATTACTTTACTGTTGGAGGAGCGCACGGTTTCCTCTAAAACCAACAGTACTGAAATCGACAAGGCCGACACCATTAATATGGGCGTCGACAGTCTGCTGGGCACCAATCCCTCCATGTCACTGAACGGTTCAACCCTGAACCTGGGCGTCCAATCCAACGCCAATCGTGAATTTGAGGGCGACGCCGCATCGGATCAAAGCAATCGCCTCCAAGGCCAGATTTCGGTCACGGTGGTGGATGTTTTGCCCAATGGGGTGCTGGTGGTCAGGGGCGAGAAGTGGATGACATTTTCTCAGGGTGATGAGTTTATTCGGATCGAAGGCCTGCTGCGGCCTTCTGATGTAACACCGGAGAATACCGCACTTTCCACCCGGCTGGCGGATGCCCGGCTTACCTACAGCGGTACCGGCGCCCTGGCGGATGCCCAGGCTCAGGGTTGGATGTCCCGGTTTTTCAACAGTCGATGGTGGCCGTTTTGAGGATACGTAGTATGCGAGCCCTGGTTTGCTTCTTTTTAACTTTTGCTCTGGTCACACCGGCACAGTCGGACCGTCTGAAAGATATTGCTGATATCCAGGGTGTGCGCACCAATCAGCTGATCGGTTATGGCCTGGTGGTGGGGCTGGATGGTACCGGTGACAAAACCAACCAGACGCCTTTTACTGTCCAGACCTTTCGTAACATGATGGAGCAGTTCGGCATCAGTGTGCCGGAGAATCTGACCCCCAAACTCAAGAACGTGGCGGCGGTCTCCATTCATTCTGAGTTGCCGCCTTTCGCTAAGCCTGGCCAGCGTATTGATATTACGGTCTCTTCTCTGGGTAACGCCTCCAGCCTGCGGGGCGGGACCTTGCTAATGACACCATTGCGGGGCGCCGATGGCAGAGTCTATGCCCTGGCCCAGGGTGATCTGGTGGTGGGGGGCTTTGGCGCGCAGGGGGCGGATGGCTCCAAGATCACGGTGAACGTACCCAGTGTCGGTCGCATCCCCAACGGTGCCACGGTGGAAGTGGCAGCCCCTAATCCTTTCCAGGAAGGTAACACGCTGACATTCAACCTGCGGCAACCGGATTTCACCACCGCCAAGCGGGTGCGGGATGAAATCAATGCCCTGTTGGGCCCGGGTGTGGCGCGCTCCATGGACGCCACCTCCATTGTGGTAACCGCACCGCTGGATCCTTCCCAGCGGGTGACCTACCTGTCGGTGTTGGAAAACCTGGAGGTAAAACCGGCGGAGCCTTCGGCCAAGATCATTATCAATTCCCGTACCGGCACCATTGTTATCGGTCAGAACGTCAAAGTGTCACCGGCAGCGGTGACCCACGGCAATCTTACCGTGACGATTTCCGAGGGTGTGGATGTCACTCAGCCCAATGCTCTGGCCGGTGGCCGAACCGTGGCCGCGCCCAATACGGATATCGATATCACCCAGGAGCAGGCCCATATGTTCAAAGTCAACGAAGGTGTGACGCTGGATGATATTGTGGCTGCCGTTAACCGGGTGGGAATGGCTCCCGGTGATCTGATGGCTATTCTGGAAGCTTTGAAACAGGCCGGTGCCCTGCGCGCTGAGCTGATAGTGATCTGACGCGATGAACACGACCAACAGCCCATCCTCCGACATGTATCTGGATTTTGCGCAATTTCAGCAGATGCGCAAACTGTCGCGGGATGACCAATCCCAGGGCCTGAAAATGGCGGCCCAGCAGATGGAAAGTTTGTTCCTCAGCATGGTGTTGAAGAGCATGCGGGAAGCCAACGCGGTGTTCGCCGAGGGCAATATGTTGCAGTCCCAGGAGGGCGATTATTACCAGAGCATGTATGACCAGCAACTGGCGGTGAACATTGGTAACAATGGTGGCCTGGGCCTGGCGGAGCTAATGGTTCGACAACTTTCCGGTCAGGGTCACGAGTCTGCCTTCAGGCCTGAGCGGTATACCGGACCGCTGCAACGGCCCCGGACTGAAGCGATTCCGAAGCCAAGTGGGCCGGTGCCCGCCAATGCCAGTGCAGTGGACATCAAACCGGAGTCCACTGCGGCGGCAGCCCCTGCGGCCGAGGACTCACAACCCCTGTGGCAGGATGCCAAAGAATTCCTGCAGTATATATTCCCCCATGCCCAGGCTGCGGCGCGCAGCCTGGGTGTGAATGTCCGGGCCATCATGGCTCAGGCCGTGCTGGAGACCGGCTGGGGCCAACACGTGATGGATTCCGGATCCGGTCAGTGCTCCTTCAACCTGTTTGGGATTAAAGCAGACGGCCGTTGGGATGGTGATGTAACGCGGAAAAAAACCCTGGAATACCGGAATGGAATTGCCGCTCAGGAGCAGGCGGCTTTCCGCTCTTACCGCTCACTGGATGAGGCGTTCGAGGATTACGTCAGCTTTTTACGCAATAACGACCGGTATTCCGGTGTTGTCGGTTCCGGAGAGGATGCTCAAGGCTGGGGACACCGCTTGCAGCGGGCTGGTTACGCGACCGATCCGCATTATGGCAACAAAATTGCAAATATCCTCGAAAGCGACGTGTTTCAGTCAACGTTGCATACCTTAACCAAGCAGTTTTAATGATTGAGCAACGACGATGGCAGATCTGGCAGGCATAGCATTATCGGGGTTGAGAGCGAGTCAGACATCGCTTAATACCACCAGCCATAATATTGTCAACGTAGACACCGAAGGGTACAGCCGTCAGACCACCGGCCTGTCCACCCGTATGCCGCAGCTGGCGGGCGGCAGTTTCGTGGGGCAGGGGGTGGACGTTGAGAGTATTGCCCGGGTCAGTAATCAGTATGTGGTGGAGCAATTACGTCGCGATGTGTCCTCCTTTAACTCCCATGACGCCTATTACGAATACGCGGTAAGGGTGGATCAGTTACTGGGTGATGACTCCACTGCCATAACTCCGTCACTGCAATCCTTTTTTGACTCGGTTCAGGATGTGGCCAACGATCCAGCCTCAATCCCTAATCGCCAGGTGCTCTTAAGTAATGGCGAGGCCTTGGTTAACCGTTTCAATACAGTGTATGAACAGGTGTACCGCACCAATGAGACGCTTAATACCGAACTGGAGGCGGTGACGTCGAAAGTTACGCAGCTGGCGGCCAGTATTGCGTCTTACAATGAGTCCATCCAGGCGGTTTATACCAATAACACCGGTGAGCAACCCAATGATCTCCTGGATCAGCGGGACCAGGCCATCAAAGACCTGTCCGAGCTGGTGGGTGTGGATGTGCTGGCGCAGGATAATCTCAGTGTGTCTGTCTTCGTGGGCAACGGTCAGCCTCTGGTTATCGGTAATCGTTCCATGACCCTGCAGACCGCGGCCACAGTATCCGGCCTGAGCCGCGAGGATATAGTCATTACTGACGGTAGTAGCAGCCAGAATATCAGCAACCTGATTACCGGCGGGCGCCTGGGCGGGCTGCTTAACGTGCGGGAAGAGCTGATCGATCCGGTGTTTAATGAACTGGGCAGGATGGCCCTGACCATATCGGATACTTTTAATCAGCAGCATCAGCTGGGCATGGATCTGGATAATCAGTTGGGTGACCAGTTCTTTAGCGATATTAACAGCCCCACTGCCGAGTTCTCCCGGGTGGCTTCCAGTGCCACCAATACCGGTAGCGCCGCGATTTCGGTGACCATCGATGATACCGGATTGCTCAGCGCACAGGATTATCGTCTGCGCTATGACGCCGGGACCGGAAACTACACCCTGTACAACGCCGATGACAGCGTTAACGCCACCTTCTCGGATGCGCTAGCGTCGTTCACCACGGCAGACGGCTTTACTCTGAACTTCACCGGTGGTGCACCGGCGGACAACGATGAGTTTCAGATTATGCCCACCCGGCTGGGCGCCGCCGCCATGGATATGAACATCAACAATGTGCGGCAGATTGCCGCCGCCAAACCGGTCACTACCGACCTGCCCGCCACCAATACCGGTAGCGGTTTCGTGCAGGACGTGGTGGTAGCGGACACCACCACCGCGGATTTTACCACCACCCCATTTGCTTTGGTGCCGCCGTACCAGATCAGCTTTACCAGCGGTACAACCTACGACGTCATCGATACCAGCACCTCCACCACGGTGGCTGCGGGGGTTGCCTTTACCCCCGGCCAGAATAATGGCTTGTTGGAACAGGCCGGACTGTATCCCGCCTCCGGATACGATGTGGTATTCAGTGGAACGCCCGCGACCAATGATGTGGTTAATATCGGTTACAACAATGGTGGTGTCGCAGACAACCGCAATATGTTACTACTGGGCGAGCTGGCGGCTGCCAAAACCATCGCCAATGGCACCATCAATTACCAGGGGGCTTACGGCCAGCTGATGAGCGGTGTGGGCACTCGCACCAATGATGCAGCCGTGAGCCAGGAGGCGGCGGAAACCATACTCAACCAGTCCCAGGCCCAATGGGAATCCATTTCCGGGGTTAATCTGGACGAGGAGGCCGCCAATCTGATTCGGTTCCAACAGTCGTATCAGGCTTCCGCCCGTGTTATTCAGGTATCGAGCGAACTGTTCGATACCATCATCAGTTCGCTGTGAGGTTGGGGTCATGAGTATCCGTATCTCAACGTCGCAGACATTCAGCCAGGGCTCTAATGCCATTCTGGAGAACCAGAGCCAGGTGAATCAGACCCAACTGCAGCTATCCAAAGGTACCCGGATTCTGAAGCCATCCGATGATCCCATTGGTTCTGCGGTGGCGCTGGATCTTCAGCGCCAGATCGACAACGCCACCCAGTTTATTGCCAACGGCCAGACTGCCGGCACTCGCCTGCAATTACAGGAATCCGCGTTGAATAATGTCACCGATATATTACAACGTATTCGCGAGCTGTCATTGCAGGCTGCCAACGCCACTCTCAATCAGTCAGACCGCAAGGCTATTACCGTAGAGATTGAGCAGCGACTGGATGAGTTGGTGGGCCTGGGTAACAGCCAGCTGGCAAACGGGGAATATCTGTTTTCCGGATTCAAGTCCAACGTAAAACCGTTTACCAGCGATGGTACCGGCACCATTTCCTACAATGGCGACCAGGGTGTGCTCAATGTCAATGTGAATACTTCGGTACGTATTGAAAGCGGAAACAGCGGCGATGAGGTGTTCTTCGATATTAAAACCGGTAATGGCGCTTTTGTGACTGCGGCCGGTACCAGCAATCTGGGCACTGGAGTCATCAGTAGCGCGGTGCTTGAGGACCCTACCACCTATGTGGCGGACACCTACACCATCGATTTCTCACTCAATGGTTCCGGTAACCTGCAGTATCAGATTACCGGCGCCAATACCGGGCCGGTATACGCCGCGCCGCTGCCGCTTTATGACGAAGACAGCAAAGTCACTTTCAATGGCATCAGCTATTCGCTGTCCGGAGTGCCCGCCGCTGGTGACAGTTTCACCGTAGAGCCAAGTTATCGTCAGTCCCTGTTCACCACTGTTAACCAGATTGTTGCAGCATTGCAGATGCCCAATGATACCACCAGCTTACAGGCCGCATTTCAGAATGCCCTCAATCTGGGAATGCAGAATCTGGATCAGGCCATGACGCATGTAGATGAGATTCGAGCCAGTGTCGGTAGTCGCCTGAACGTGATCGACAGCGAAGGAGCGATCAATGAAAGTCTCAAGGTGGAATCCGAGTCAGCGCTTTCGATAGTGAAAGATCTGGATTATGCCGAAGCCATTACCGAATTGAACAAGCGCACACTGGCACTACAGGCGGCTCAGCAGAGCTTCGTCAAGGTGCAGGGTTTGTCACTTTTTGAATTTATCTGACACGAATTAATTTATGAAACAGGAAACTTTACTAAGAACTGGACAATGGCGGAGTGGCTAGTGCTCAAGGCCCAACAGCTCTGATACCAACAATTTTGAATTAATCCTTCCCGGTAAGAGATGCCCGGTCGGGGAAAGCAGGAGAGACAATCATGCCTCAGATTATTAACACGAATATTTCGTCAATCAATGCTCAACGCAACCTGAACAAGTCGCAGGGTTCACTACAAACGTCGCTGCAGCGACTGTCATCGGGCCTGCGCATCAACAGTGCCAAGGACGATGCCGCGGGTTTGGCGATTTCAAACCGATTTATTACCCAGGTGCGGGGTCTCAATGTGGCCGTACGTAACGCCAATGACGGTATTTCGCTGGCACAAACCACGGAAAGTGCCTTGGATGAAATCACCACCGCGCTACAGCGGATTCGCGATCTGGCGGTACAGTCCGCCAATGACACCAACAGCCAGGCTGACCGTATATCGTTGCAGGCTGAGGTGGACCAATTGATCGATGAAGTGGATCGGATTGCCACTACCACCACCTTCAACGGCCGTAATGTACTGGATGGGTCTTTGTCCTCTTATTATTTTCAGATCGGTGCCAACTCTGGAGAAGGCGTTGAGGTATCCGGTGTGGACGCCCGCATTAATTCCCTGGGCTCCCAGCCGGGAGCGGTTCAGAGTACAGCCTCCAGCCTGGCAACCGCTGCCGCTTCCACGCTCAGTTCGTTTGAGATCACTGTCGGTACCAATGGCACCACCGTTGATGTGCTCAGTGCCGACAGTGGCGGTGCCATTACCGGATCCAGTGTGGGTGCGCTGACGGATCCCTCCGGAATCGGTTATGGCGCCGGTGCTGCCAAATCGCTGGCGGAACGGATCAATGAGTTACGCCAGGATAGCGTGGATGGTCTGGAAGGGGTGTACGCCACGGCTGAATCCAGCTATGACTATTCTGACATCACCACCACGGTGGCGGCGTCGGATGCTTATGTGGGCGATGGGGAGTTAGCCCACGGTGACCTTAGCATCAACGGCGTTGCCATTGGTCCGGTGACGATTCAGGAACGGGACGCCGACGGCGCGTTACGGGATGCGATTAACGCCAAGACACCGCAGACCGGGGTCAGTGCAGGCATCGATATCAACGGCCGCCTGGTTCTTACTGCGGAGGACGGTCGTGACCTGGTGATATCCACCCAGAACGGCGCCGCTGGTATTCTCTTTAATGGGGGTGACAATGTGACGGTGGCTGAAGAGACCAATGACTTCAAGGCCGGCACACTCACTGTTTCGGCGCAGGATACCATTGCTCTGGGTGCGGGGCAGAGCGCTACCGACGACAACAACGTTCAGGCGGTGGGTACTATCGCCAACGCTGATATTACCACCATAGAAGGCAGTAATATTACCATGGAGGCTATCGACAGTGCCCTGGCGCAAATCGATGGCTTCCGGGGCGAACTGGGCGCGGTACAAAACCGGTTTGAGTCCACTATTCGTAACCTGTCCGCGGTATCCGAAAGTCTGTCGGCAGCCAACAGCCGGATTCGGGATGCGGATTTCGCCGCGGAAACGGCTAACCTGTCCAAGAATCAGGTGTTGCAGCAGGCGGGTATCTCGGTACTGGCCCAGGCCAATGCCTTACCTCAGCAGGTACTTTCACTGCTACAGGGATAAACTGGACAAATTGGCATTTAGCAACTAGAAGCGGCCCTTGGGCCGCTTCTCTTATTTGGGTATAAAAAGTTGCTCCAGGGCTAAAGTCTCCCTCGATCCCGCCGATACAGGATCTGTATTCAGACGGCAGTTACACTTCCCCAGCGGGTGGTGGCACTGATAGCACCTCATTTGAGGTCGTGTTAAAACGCAGGAGACACACGATGCCCCAGATCATTAACACTAACGTTTCATCCATCAATGCGCAGCGCAACTTGAACAAGTCGCAAAGCTCATTGCAGACCTCCCTGCAGCGTCTGTCTTCTGGTTTGCGCATCAACAGCGCCAAGGACGACGCCGCCGGTCTGGCCATTTCCAACCGTTTCACCACCCAGGTCCGTGGCCTGAACGTGGCGGTACGTAACGCCAACGACGGTATTTCCTTCGCCCAGACCTCAGAGAGCGCCCTGGACGAAATCACCACCTCCCTGCAGCGAATCCGGGACCTGGCGGTGCAGTCTGCCAACGACACCAACAGCGCGGCGGACCGCCAGTCCCTGCAGGAGGAGGTGTCCCAGCTGGTGTCGGAAATCGACCGGATTGCCAACACCACCACCTTTAACGGTAACAAAGTGGCGGACGGCTCCATCTCCTCGCTGAACTTCCAGATCGGCGCCAACGCCGGCGAGACGGTTTCCGTCAGTGGTGTGGATGCCCGGGCCAGTGCCCTGGGCTCCCAGCCCGGCGCGGTGCAGAGCGCCGCCTCAAGCCTGGCAGCCGCGGCCGCGACCACCCTGAGCAGCTTTGAAATTACCGTGGGTACCGGCGGCACCACCGTGGACGTACTCAGTGCCGCCAACGGTGGCGCCATTACCGGAGCGGCCACTGCCGGCCTCACTGACCCCACCGCCGCCGATTATGGCGCCGGGGTGGCCAAGTCCCTGGCCGAACGCATCAACGAGCTGCGGGATGACGGCGTGGAAGGTCTGGAAGGGGTGTACGCCACCGCCAAGACCACCTACGACTACACCGACCTGACCACCACCGTGGCGGCGGCGGATGCCTACGTGGGCTCCGGCGAACTGGCCAACGGTGACGTCACCATCAACGGGGTGGACATTGGCCCGGTGACTGTGCAGGAAAAAGACGCCGACGGCAGCCTGGTGAATGCCATCAACGCCAAATCCGACATAACCGGCGTGACCGCGGCGCTGGACGAGAACGGCCGCCTGTCGCTGACCGCCGAAGACGGTCGGGATATTGTCTTCACCACCACCAATAACGCGGCGGACCTGCTGTTCGACGGTGCCGACAACGCCACGGTGGCGGATGAAACCGGTGACTTCAAGTCCGGATCGGTGACCATCTCGGCCCAGGACACCATTGCCACCCTGTCCAATGTCACTGCCACCGACGATGCCAACGTGCAGGCGGTGGGAACGGTGGCCAATGCGGACATTACCACGGTGGCCGGTGCCAACATCACCATCGAGTCCATCGACAGTGCCCTGGCCCAGATCGACTCCTTCCGCGCAGGCCTGGGTGCGATTCAGAACCGCTTTGAATCCACCATCCGTAACCTGTCGGCGGTATCCGAGAGTCTGTCGGCTGCCAACAGCCGGATTCGGGACGCGGACTTCGCGGCGGAAACCGCCAAGCTGTCCAAGAACCAGGTGTTGCAGCAGGCCGGTATCTCGGTTCTGGCTCAGGCTAATGCGTTACCGCAGCAGGCGCTGTCGCTGCTGGGGTAATGATTCGCTGATGGGTAACCCGGACGCCGGCTAAGGCTGGCGGCGTCCGGGTGTTCAGTGTGGGGCTGTTGTGGATGGATCAGCATGCTCAATATCAATACCAATATTGCCTCGGTTAATGCTCAACGTAATCTTGAAACCCAGCAAACCGGGCTGACCCGGACCCTGCAGCGGCTGTCCAGTGGCCTGCGCATCAATGGCGCCAGTGACGACGCCGCCGGCCTGGCCATCAGTAACCGTATGACCACCCAAATCAATGGTCAGAACCAGGCCATCCGCAATGCCAACGATGGGATTTCCCTGTTGCAAACCGCGGAGAGTGCCCTTGATGAAATGACCGGCAATATCCAGCGAATCCGTGATCTGGCACTGCAGGCGTCCTCTGACTCCCTCAGTAAAACCGATAAATCCTCTTTGCAGCTGGAAGTGAAACAGCGGTTGAATGAAATCAATCGCGTGAACGACACCACCACCTTTGGTGGCCGCACCCTGTTTAATCGGGCGGGAAGCTCGGATTTCGAGGACCAGAACCGCAGTGCCGTGGTGAAAGGGCTGAACTTTTACTGGCTGGCGGAGGCGGAAACCCGCATTGAGCAGTTCTTTGGTATCAAGTCCGATAACAATATCTTAAGGGTGAACCTGGATTACAGTGATGGGGCCGGTAATGTGGCTGCCTCTATCAGCGGCTACCAGGACACTGATGGCAAAACCATCGGTATGACGCTGAATGTGGATATGGAGGACTTTCAGCCTGCCAATCTGCCCAATGGCGGTACCTCCCCGTATTTTAATGACCGTATTATTGCCCACGAGATGGTACATGCGATAATGGGTCGCGCCACCAATTTCGCAGCCTTGCCGGACTGGTTCAAAGAAGGCACGGCAGAATTCATTCAGGGGGCCGACGAGCGGGTGGCAGCGGACATCGCATCGGTGGGCGTGGGTGGCATCGTCAGCGCCTTCGGGTCGGTGGCCAATAGCGAGGGCTATTCCGCTTCTTATGCGGCCACCCGTTATTTACACGATGAGATCAAAGCCGCCGGCGGCAATGGCATCAAGGACATAATGGTGTATCTGGCGCAAAACGATAGCGCGGATCTGGATGCCGCCATCCAGAATGCCAGCAGCGGAGCCTTTGCTGACTTGTCCTCCTTTGAGTCGGATTTTACCGGCGGTGCCGGCGCCACTTATATCAATAATATGGACCTCAGCAATGAAGATACCGGAGCCATCGGCGGCCTTGATGCCGATGGCGGCCCGGTTTATACCGCTGAGAACATACTTCCCAATGACACCAACTCATCGGCCAAACCGCTGGAAAATTTTCGTTTGGTAATTGAAGACGCTTATGCCCAGTTCGAGGGTAAGCAGTTTTCTCTGCAGGTGGGCGCCGGCTCCGGGCAGGCCCTGGATCTTGACCTGGGTACCTTTGGTACCTGGGAGCTGGGTATGCACGATATTGATATCACCGAGAACGCCGGTGATGTGGTGCGCCTGGCTGATTCGGCATTGCAATATATTGATTCCCAACGGGGCCGCATGGGTGCGGTGGTAAACCGGCTGGATTCCACCGTGGCCAACCTGTCCGCTGTCAGTGAAAGTCTGGCGGCCAGCCGGTCCCGGATTGTCGATGCCGACTACGCGGCGGAGACCGCCAACCTGAGTCGCTCCAGTGTATTACAGCAGGCGGGCATTTCCGTGCTGGCCCAGGCCAATGCCCAGCCGGGTCAGGTACTGAGCCTCTTGGGTTAGTGCCTGCAGGGTTAGTTATTAAACAGGCGTTATTTAGAGCATATCCGTTTAAAAGCTGGTTAAAGGCGCAGCGCAAGTGGCCGATAACCTAATTGAAGCAAGCATATAGGAACACGGCCTCCCGCAGGCGGTGGTAATTGAAGAGCCTCATTTGAGGTCGTGTTAAAACGCAGGAGACACACGATGCCCCAGATCATTAACACTAACGTTTCATCCATCAATGCGCAGCGCAACTTGAACAAGTCGCAAAGCTCATTGCAGACCTCCCTGCAGCGTCTGTCTTCTGGTTTGCGCATCAACAGCGCCAAGGACGACGCCGCCGGTCTGGCCATTTCCAACCGTTTCACCACCCAGGTCCGTGGCCTGAACGTGGCGGTACGTAACGCCAACGACGGTATTTCCTTCGCCCAGACCTCAGAGAGCGCCCTGGACGAAATCACCACCTCCCTGCAGCGAATCCGGGACCTGGCGGTGCAGTCTGCCAACGACACCAACAGCGCGGCGGACCGCCAGTCCCTGCAGGAGGAGGTGTCCCAGCTGGTGTCGGAAATCGACCGGATTGCCAACACCACCACCTTTAACGGTAACAAAGTGGCGGACGGCTCCATCTCCTCGCTGAACTTCCAGATCGGCGCCAACGCCGGCGAGACGGTTTCCGTCAGTGGTGTGGATGCCCGGGCCAGTGCCCTGGGCTCCCAGCCCGGCGCGGTGCAGAGCGCCGCCTCAAGCCTGGCAGCCGCGGCCGCGACCACCCTGAGCAGCTTTGAAATTACCGTGGGTACCGGCGGCACCACCGTGGACGTACTCAGTGCCGCCAACGGTGGCGCCATTACCGGAGCGGCCACTGCCGGCCTCACTGACCCCACCGCCGCCGATTATGGCGCCGGGGTGGCCAAGTCCCTGGCCGAACGCATCAACGAGCTGCGGGATGACGGCGTGGAAGGTCTGGAAGGGGTGTACGCCACCGCCAAGACCACCTACGACTACACCGACCTGACCACCACCGTGGCGGCGGCGGATGCCTACGTGGGCTCCGGCGAACTGGCCAACGGTGACGTCACCATCAACGGGGTGGACATTGGCCCGGTGACTGTGCAGGAAAAAGACGCCGACGGCAGCCTGGTGAATGCCATCAACGCCAAATCCGACATAACCGGCGTGACCGCGGCGCTGGACGAGAACGGCCGCCTGTCGCTGACCGCCGAAGACGGTCGGGATATTGTCTTCACCACCACCAATAACGCGGCGGACCTGCTGTTCGACGGTGCCGACAACGCCACGGTGGCGGATGAAACCGGTGACTTCAAGTCCGGATCGGTGACCATCTCGGCCCAGGACACCATTGCCACCCTGTCCAATGTCACTGCCACCGACGATGCCAACGTGCAGGCGGTGGGAACGGTGGCCAATGCGGACATTACCACGGTGGCCGGTGCCAACATCACCATCGAGTCCATCGACAGTGCCCTGGCCCAGATCGACTCCTTCCGCGCAGGCCTGGGTGCGATTCAGAACCGCTTTGAATCCACCATCCGTAACCTGTCGGCGGTATCCGAGAGTCTGTCGGCTGCCAACAGCCGGATTCGGGACGCGGACTTCGCGGCGGAAACCGCCAAGCTGTCCAAGAACCAGGTGTTGCAGCAGGCCGGTATCTCGGTTCTGGCTCAGGCTAATGCGTTACCGCAGCAGGCGCTGTCGCTGCTGGGGTAACCCCCGGCCAGTGACAGCAGCCTACAACAAGGTCATTGGTTTGGCGCGGGACCCGGGATACTCTCTCGGGTACCCGCTTTTGTTGTATAGGTGGCCCTCATGATCAGTGATAAACCGAGCAATATCGACTTGAGAACAGTGGCGCTGACGCCCGGCAGCCGAGCCAACGGCTCCGGCGCGCAGCAGACCAGGGACAAGGTCGACATCAGTGAGCGTCAGCCGCCGGTACCGGACAATCAGGTCTCAGTGAAGCAAAGCCCCCCGGTGGAGCCGAAACCGGCTGCGGAAGAAACCTCCCTGTCTGCCCAGGCCCAGGCCCAGGCGGAGGCCCGTCGGGAAGAAATCAAGGAGAAGGTCAACGAAGCCATTCCCAAGGTGCGGGAGTTAATGCAGAAAAATCAGCGCAGCCTGGATTTCCAGGTGGCCGAGGAGGAAAACCGGGTCATTATCACTGTCATTGATAAGGAGACCGATAAGGTAATCCGCCAGATTCCGCCGGAAGACGTGCTGCAGATTGCAGAGTCCATCCGCCTGGGGCTGGACAATCTGGAAGGGGGTTCCATACTCAATTCCAAGGCCTAAAGCATTGCCAGTGGCAGCCGATAACCTGTGTAGAGATGACGGGGTGACATAAACCTGGAATGGGAATTGCACTCACAGGCATCAGGCACGGCTTGCGTCAATTTCTTTGCGTGCCGCCATTGATCGATTACGAGGTTAGCCACTATGGCTTCCATTACCGCAGCCGGCACCGGGTCCGGCCTGGACATTGAAACCATTATAGAGACGCTGACGGAGGCGGAACGGGCCCCCAAAGCGGAACGGCTCGATACCCGGGAAATCCAGATTCAGGCGGATATCTCCGCCTATGGCTCACTGAAAGGCGCGCTGAAGGATTTTCAGGCGGCACTTTCCGGCCTCTCCTCCCTGAACGATCTTGCCGCCCGGGCTGCCACCTCCTCCAATGAAAGCACGTTTACCGCCACCGCCACCAATAACGCGGCGGTGGGCTCCACAGCCATCCAGGTGACTCAGCTGGCCTCCAACCACAAGCTCGTCTCCAGCGCGGATTTTACCGGGCCTGATGATGCCGTGGGGGCCGGTACCCTGACTTTGGGCCTGGGCTCCGCCAGTTTTCAGGTGCCCATTGTCGGCGGCCAGAACAACACTTTGGCCGGCATTCGGGATGCCATTAATGATGCGGAGGACAACCCCGGAATCACCGCCAGTATCCTGACCATCAGCGATGGCGCCGCTGGCACCGTATCCAAGCTGGTGCTCACCGCCGATGACACCGGCGCGGACAACAACATCACCGTGGCTGCCAGTGGTGACTCCGATGGCAATGATACGGACAACAGCGGGCTGTCCGCCTTTAACTTCACCGATGCCCTCAATGGCAATATGGTGGAGAAGAGTCAGGCGCTCAATGCAGAGCTGTTAATCGACGATGAATACGTGGTCACCAGCGCCAACAATACGTTTGAAAACGCCATTCAGGGCGTGACTATCACCGCCCTGGCGGCAGATCCCGGAGTCAACGCAACCCTCTCGGTGGGGCTGGATAAATCCGCCATCAACACCAAGCTGGGGGAATTTGTCGAAGCCTTCAATACCCTCAGTGACACCATGGATTTTCTCACCAACTACGATGTTGAATCACAGGAAGCCGGGCTGCTCACCGGGGACTTTGCCGCCCGCACCATCGAGACTCAGATCCGGCGCAGCATTTCCGACGTGGTGGAAGGGGTGTCCGGCGCTTTCGACACCCTGGCATCCATTGGTATCACCACCCAGCGGGATGGCAGCCTGGGGCTGGACCCCGCCAAATTGGGCAGCGCCCTTAACAGCAACTTTGACGACGTGGCGGAGCTGCTGGCCGGGGATAACGGCATCATCAAATCCCTGGATGACAAGCTGGACAGCTTTCTCCGTAGCGACGGCATTCTGGCCAGCCGCAACAGCACTTTCCTCACACAGCTGAAGGACATTGATGAACAGCGGGCTCAGCTTAACCTGCGGATGGAGTCATTCGAGGAACGTATCCGCCAACAGTACACCAATCTGGATATTCTGGTGGGTCAGCTGCAGAGTACGGGTGATTTCGTTACCCAGCAACTGGACGTGATCAAAGCCGGGCTCACCGGTAAAAAATCCTCTTAACGAACAGGTAAGATGATGAACGTAAACAAAGGTGCACAACAATACGCTCAGATGAAGAAGCAAACCGGTGTCGAAGGCGCTAACCCCCATCAACTGATCGGAATGTTATATCAGGGGGCGCTGGATAATCTGCAGCAGGCACTGGGCTGTATTGAGCGTAATGACTACGAGGGCCGGGGGCGCCATCTGGGGCGGACCATCACCATCCTGGGCGGCCTGCAGAGTTTTCTGGATCATGACAAAGGCGGCGATATTGCCCGCAATCTTGATGGCCTTTACGACTATATGACGGTGCGTCTGTACGATGCCTCCCGGGAGCACAGTAAAGCACCGGTGGAAGAGGTGATCCGACTGTTGCGGGAAGTCAAAACCGGCTGGGACGGCATTGCCGACCAGGCACAGCAGATTTATGCTCAGGGCAGCGAGCCGGTGGCCGGCTAGGATACCTCATGTTGGCACAGATACGGGAATTTCAGGCGCGCATGGAAGCCGCGCTGCAAAGCCAGGACCTGGATCAGCTGCGACAAACCAGCCTCGACTGCGAACGCTTCCTGCGGGCCCGGCTGCCCCTGGCCAGCGGCGGCGAACAGCCGGAGCTGGCGGAACTGGTACCCGCCCTGGAGGCGCTGGTGCAGTGCTATCACCAGGCGGTAACCCGGGTGGACCAGGCCAAGCGGGAAACCCTCCAGCAAATGAGCACCCTCAGCCGCAGCCGTAACAGCGCGCATAAGTATCTGGATGTGGCCCAGCAGATCGGCCGTTGACCCTCCCTGCACCCCAGCCTGACAATCCGCAAAAAAACTTGTGTCAGTAATTTGACTGATCCACTACCTATAGCCTTTACTGAAGAATAACCATTGAGTTGGCGTCAAAAAATGCGTCGCTTGTGTTTGAGTTCAGGGAATAGGCTGAAGATGGCTGGGTATGTGGCGAGAAATTAAAGTATTGCTGATTGATGACAATGAACAGCGTTGCCATGACATCAAAGTGGTTCTGGATTTTATCGGCGAGGAGACCATCGTCTGTGACTCCCGCCACTGGCAACAGGTGATGGAAGCCTGCCAGCCGGGTGAAATTACCTGTGTGTTGATTGGTGAAATGGTCAACGCGCTCAATGCCGCCGAGGGCTTGATGGACTGGGACCCTACCTTACCGTTTATTCTGTTGGATGACGTGGAACTGGCGGCGGCGGAAACAGAAGAAGTGCGTAAGGCTGTTATCGCCAATATCGAAACCCCGCCCAAGTACACCAAAATGATGGATACGCTGCATCGGGCCCAGGTGTACAAGGATCACATGGGTGCCGATCCGGCCCGGGCCCAGCGGCGGGAGGCCCAGCTGTTCCGCAGTCTGGTGGGTACCAGCCGCTCCATCGTCCAGGTGCGGGAACTGATGGCGCAGGTTGCGGACAAAGACGTCAATGTGTTGATTACCGGTGAGTCCGGTACCGGTAAGGAAGTGGTGGCCCGCAATCTTCATTACAATTCCCACCGACGACATAAACCGTTCGTGCCGGTGAACTGCGGTGCCATTCCCCAGGAACTGTTGGAAAGCGAGTTGTTCGGTCATGAAAAAGGGGCATTCACCGGGGCCATCACCAGTCGCCCCGGCCGCTTTGAATTGGCCCAGGGGGGCACCATCTTCCTGGATGAGATTGGCGATATGCCGCTGCATATGCAGGTCAAGCTGTTGCGGGTGTTACAGGAACGTACTTTTGAACGGGTGGGAGGTTCGAAAACCTATGAGGCGGATGTGCGGGTGATCGCCGCTACCCATCAGAATCTGGAAGCCCATATTGCCGAGGGTAAGTTTCGGGAGGACTTGTATTATCGCATCAACGTATTCCCCATCGAAATGCCACCGCTGCGGGAGCGCACCGAGGACATCCCTTTACTGCTGAATGAATTGGTGGCCCGTATCGAAAATGAAAAACGCGGTTCCATCCGCTTTAATTCTGCGGCCATCATGGGGCTGTGCCGGCACGAGTGGCCGGGGAACGTGCGGGAGCTGGCCAACCTGGTGGAAAGGCTGGTTATCACCCACCCCTATGGTGTGATTGGCATTTCCGATCTGCCGAAACGCTTTCGTCATGTGGATGACGCGGACGAGGAGCGGGAGTTACCTGATGACATGGCTGATGTACCCATGGGCATGCCCGGTTACGTTTCCATGGACACACCAGCATTGTTGCCCGTCAATGGTATCGACCTCAAAGAGTATCTCGCCAATCTGGAATGTAACCTGATTAAGCAGGCTCTGGATGATTGCAACGGAGTGGTGGCCAGGGCCGCGGAAAAACTCAAAATCCGCCGTACTACTCTGGTGGAAAAAATGCGGAAGTACGATCTGAACCGGGCGTGAGCCGGGCATGGCTTTTGCAAATCCACCCGGTATCGACGAAATACTGACGTACTGTGGAGACAGACCGAGCTATGGCGGCCGCCACCCAGACCCAATCCAACCTCGACCGGCAAATCGATGATGCCAAGCGGATGCATCTTGCCGGCGATTTGAAGCCGGCGCAAAAAGAGTACGCGAAACTGCTAAAAAAGGCACCGGGCAATCAGCGGCTGCTGAGCCTGTATGGCGGCTTGCTATTGCAAATGGAGCAATATCGGACCGCCTGCGACTATCTGCGACGGGCCTGCGCTAAAAATCAGTCAGACCCGGATCTGCCTTACAACTTGGGGCTGGCCTACTATCATTTGCAGCAATTTTCCCAGGCTGTGGAGGCGTTTGATCAGGCGATCGCCAGACGGCCTGACCATGACCGAGCCCACTTCATGAAGGCCAAGGCCTACCTGGATTGGAATCATAAACAGAATCGGGACCTGGCACTGCAGGCGTTGCTGCAGGACATTGAGCATACGGATCGCCTGGAAGCGTTAAGCCTGGTGGCCGAGATTCTCCACGAAAAAGGACGTAACGAAGAGGCCCGGGGCTTTGCCAAGCAGGTGCTGGCGAAAGATCCGAGCCACGAAATCGGCTTATTCGTACTGGCCAAAACCATCATCGCGGAAAACTACAGCAAGGCGCTGGTGGACATTAAGTACGCCGAGCCTGTCATCAAAGCCGGGAATCTGATTTTGAAGTGTCATCCGCAAAGCTGGCGGGGCCATCATGTGATTGCCGAGGCTTTGGCAATGATTGGCGAAAATGCCCTGGCGCTGGAGCATTATCAGAAGGTTAATGAAAGGGTACCGGGGCTGGCGGTGTCCCGTACCAATGCTGGGGTGTTGTTATTACGCCAATGCCGCTTGAAAGAAGGTTGGGAGGAAATTTCCCATCGCAAAACTCACGGCGCCGAACTTTATGGCATGGACATTGATGCCCTGGACCGTTGTCCCGCGCCCCTGTGGCAGGGGGAGCTGGAGGTGGGAAAGACCCTGTTGATTGCTTCGGAGCAGGGTATTGGGGATCAGATTCTGCATAGCCAGATGTTGCGGGAGGTGCTCGCGGCGGGAGTCGAAGTCACCATGACCTGCACCGGAAAAATCAAGCCCTTGATGTCCCGCTCGCTGCCACAGGTACGCTTTTACGATGCCGATGAGGCGATACCGCAGCCTGTACTGGACCGTATGGATTATAAAGCCGAACTGCTGGACCTGGGCCGATATCTGCGGGATGACCTGGCAAAGTTTGGTAAACCCTTTTACTACCTTCGTCCCAATCCCGAATTGCAGACACAGTTCGTGGAAAAGTATCGTCAGTTTGGCAACAAGCTGAAAGTGGGCATCTCCTGGCGCAGTGTGAGTAAGTCGGTTGGCAGTATTAAATCCACCCGGCTCAGCCAGTGGGGGGAAATACTCAACCTTCCCCATATTCAATTTGTTAACGTTCAGTATGGGCCGGTGGCGCAGGAACTGGCTGAGGTGAAACAATCGTTCGGTGTTGATATCTATCAGGACGACTTCGATCCCTTCAATGACATCGAAAAAGCCTGTGCGCAGTTGTCGGCACTGGATCTGGTAATTTCGGTTTCCAATGCCTCAGTTCACCTGGCGGGTCAGTTGCAGATTCCCACCTGGGTGGTGCTCAACAGCCGACCGTTATGGCATTGGTTTGAAAGCGGCGATAAAACCGTCTGGTATGAGACGATGAAACTGTATCGCCAACAACAGCTGCAGGGGTGGGAGCCGGTACTGTCCCGGGTGGCAGACGATTTATTGCAAATCAGCCAGTCGAGTGGGCTGGCAACTCCCCGCGGAGGTGTGGAATGATCAGGGTGTTTATCGGGTACGATCCAAAAGAAACTGTGGCCTACAACGTACTGGCTCATAGTATTGAGATAAACGCATCGGAACCGGTTGCCATCACCCCGGTGATGTTAAAGCATTTAAGCCACATCCATACCCGACCGCGCAACAATTTATCCTCCACGGAATTCTCCATGACCCGATTTCTGGTGCCGTTTCTGTGTGACTATCAGGGGTGGGCGATTTTTATGGATTGTGACATGATGGTCCGAGGCGATATGGCACAACTTTGGGCTGCCCGTGATGACCGGTTCGCGGTACAAGTGGTTAAGCACGATCATCGTCCCACCCATGATGTCAAGTTCCTCAATCAGCCCCAGACACGTTATGCAAAGAAAAACTGGTCCAGCGTGATGCTAATGAACTGTGCACGATGCAAAGCTCTGACCCCCGAGTACGTCAACACGGCCAGCGGTTTGGAGTTACACCAGTTCAAGTGGCTGGAAGATGACGGCTTGATTGGTGAAATCGACCACGGCTGGAATCACCTGGTGGGTTATGACCCCTATGATCCCGCAGCCAAGAACGTGCATTTTACGGAGGGCGGCCCCTATTTCAGTGACTACATTGATTGTGACTACGCCAGTGAATGGTTTCAAATGCGGGACAACATGCTGTACGTGGAAGATGCGGCCGCCAAATCCAGCGTGGGCCAGCGGGCATGAGTGCCTTACAGCTCTACGGAGAGCTGCCGTCCTGGCCGGTAGTATTCGCCGCCTGTGACAGCCGGTACTTTATGGAGCATGCGCCCGCGTTTGTTTATTCTGCAGACGCCGCTGGCTCGGACATTCATCTGCACGTGGTGAATCCAAGCCCCGAGGTGTTGTCCCTGGCGGGAATATTGAACGCAACCACTGAGCGACGACTGACTTACAGTTTTAATGACTTGCCACCAGGCCTGACCCCGGAGGAAGCCCGGACGTACTATGCCTGCCTTAGGTTTCTGGTGTTGCCTTCTCTGCTGCCTAAAGCGGGTAAAGTGTTAGTACTGGATATCGACTGCCTGGTGATGCAGGCGCTGTCCCTGCCGGACAAACCCTGCGGTTTTTTCCCACGTACTGCTGTTGGCAGCGATGCTCATTGGCTGCGGGAGGCTTCCAAGGTGGCGGCCGGCGTCGTGTATATGACGGATGAAGCCCTTAATGTGGCTGATGCGGTGGCGCAAACCATTGCCACCATGCCTCTAAATTGGTATGCCGATCAGGTGGCGCTATCCAGTATATTCCAGCAGGTGCCGGAACAATTTGTCCATCATTTTGATGGCCGGTTTATGGATTGGGAATTTAGAACCGGTACCAGTATCTGGACCGGTAAAGGCCCCCGTAAGCGGGACAACGAGCGTTATCTGGCAAAGAAACGTGAGTTTGATCAATGGCAGGTACTGGTTTGCCAGTTCGCCAATGTAATCCTGGCCCCCCGGCTGGACATTCCCTTCAAGAACACGGGCCTGGTGACCGCGGAACCCGGGCCGCTGCCCCCGATACGACAGCACTGGCAGGATTTTGTGGTGGGCTTATATCAACAGCTGGAATCGCCTTTGATTGTTGAGATGCCCCGCTGGATGTTTAACAACAGTATCCAGTCGTTGTTTCCGGCGGGTACGGTTTTTCTGGTGCCTCACGTGGAACGGCAGAACTGGCATGGCAATGATAATACCCTGTACTACATGCAGACAGTGTTTCCCTGGATGTTTACGGTTGATCGGCTGGGCTGGGGGGGCGGCGCTGAGTTTGTGCAGCAATTTGACCCAAAGCAACCCTATGATGACAGCGCTTTCGATGCACTGCGGCGCTATTTGAAAGCCGGTGGTACCAAGTTCCAGCAACCCCGGGGCAAATCCATGGATCCGGGAAAACCCTTTATTTTTGTACCGCTGCAACTGCCTCACGATGAGACCATTCAATGGCACTCCCCGGTGTCCTGTGAGGCGTTCGTTGAGGCGTTGTGCCGCTGGGCTGATCAGGGCGGAGACCGGCCCATGATTGTGTTTAAGGGTCATCCCGTGAATCTCGCGTCCATGGCCCCCCTGAAAGCCATTATCAGTGGTTATGACAATGTACGCTATGTTACCGACGTGGATATTCACGAAATGATTCCCCGCTGCAGAGCGGTCTACGTGATCAACTCCGGGGTCGGTCAGGAGGCGATGTTGTACGACGTGCCGGTGGTGGTGTTCGGTCGCTGTGAATATGAGACCGCGGTAATTCAGGGACAACTGGAGGATCTGGACCTGACCTGGGCCCGGGTCAATGAGGATTCCGTCACCGAGCGGCAGCAACTTTACCGGCGCTGGTATCACTGGTACGTCAATCAGGTTTGTCTGACTGCCAGCCCGGCAGCGGCGGCGCCAGCAACAAGTGGAGTTGAACATGGCTGAGAGACAAATGATCACCCGGCTGGAAGAATCCAGACCGGATCATACCATGCGTTACCAACTGGCCATTGAAGTTCTGCGCCAGAATAATCTCACTGCGCGGGTGCTGGATGCCGGCTGCGGTGTGGGATACGGCAGCCATATGCTGGCGGAGTGGGTCCAGGCAGTGACCGCAGTGGACATCAGCACTGAAGCCTACCAGCACTACCGACAGTATTTCGCCCGACCCAATATCACGTACCTGAACCAGTCACTGCTGGCGCTCGACAAAGATCAGCAGTTTGACGCCATCGTTTGCTTTGAATTTATCGAGCATGTGACGTTTGCCGAAGAGGCGGTAAAACTGTTCGGTGAACTGGCGGATGTACTGATTATTTCATCCCCCAATGAGTTGATCCGGCCCTGGGCCATGCCCCCGGTCAACCCCTATCATGTGCGTCATTACACCCCTCAAGAGCTGGAGGAATTGTTGCAGTTGGGGGGCTTCACCGTACGTAACTGGTATCATCAGAAAAGTGGCGGGCAACCTCAGATACATACGGGACCTGATGGCAAATTCATGATTGCGGTCGCCAGCAAATAAGGTAGGAGCCACCATGAAACTGGAATTCGGATGCGGAGAGGCTCAACCCCGGCCAGGTTTTGTGGGCGTGGATATCCGCCCCGCCCCCAACGTTGAATTCGTTTGCAATGCCTGGGAAATAGCCGATCACGTTGCTGAGGAGAGTGTCGAGGCTATTTATTCCCGGCATTTCTTTGAGCATCTGACCTTCCCCCAGGCGGAGCGCACCCTGCAGGTATGGCTGCGGATTATGCAGCCGGGAGCACAGATGCAGATGATTGTACCCAATATGGAATACCATATTCAGCAATGGCTTGACCCGGAACGCAGAACCCGGCGCGTCAGCGGCAGTTCAGGTCTGACCTTGGAGCAACACGCGGTGCGGGGTTTCTGGGGACACCAGCGGGAGGGTTTCGATCGCCTGTGGGACGTGCATAAATCCGGCTATGACTGGCCACTGCTGCGGGATACTCTGCAGGCCAGTGGCTACGTGGCCATTAACCGGATAAAGGATATGCCCAAAAATCTGAACGTCACCGCCAGCAAGCCGCTGTTCTGACCGGGTTTCCTCCGGCCTTGCGCGCATGGCCGTCACAATCCCGTCGCTGACCTTTTACGGTTTCGTTAAGTCAATGTAATTACTAAGTAATTTGCTGTCGGCACAGGGATTGCTTTATACAGCTCGAAGCGTCAATTTCAGGGACATCCCATGCGAGCTGTAGTAACCAAACAAGATCGTGATCACACCCAGGGCGACCTGCAATCCCGCCTGCAGAAAACCTTTGCCGCGTTTAACAGCATTTCCAGCCAACTCACCCGTTCCTATCTGGAACTGGAGCAGCGGGTCGACGATCTGCAGCAGGAACTGGCCGTCGCAGACAGTGAGCGGATGCGGGAACTGGGGGAGAAAGAGGCGCTGGCAGAGCGGGTGCGCCTGATCGTCAATACTATGCCGGTGGCGGTTATTCTGCTGGACGGTCGCGGTACGATCGTGCAGGCCAACGCCATCGCTGAAGCCTTGTTTGAGCAATCGCTGGTGGGCGCGCGCTGGATTCAGGTGATCCAGGAATGCTTTGCCCCGAGCCCGGCGGACGGCCATGAGATTGCCTTGCGTAACGGCAAGCTGGTGAGTCTGGCCACCCAGTCCATGACTCACGAGCCCGGTCAGATTATTGTCCTGAACGACCAGACCCAGACCCGGCGCCTGCAACAGAAGCTGAACCATCATCGCAAGCTTTCCGAAATGGGCCGGATGACCGCATCCTTGGCCCATCAAATCCGCACGCCGCTTTCCACCGCCATTCTTTATGCCGATCACCTGTGTAGTGACCGGTTGCCGACCCATCAGCGCCAGCGTTTCGCCGAAAAATTGCGGGGCCAGTTGCTGCAACTGGATCAACAGGTGCGGGATATGCTGATTTTTTCCCGCGGTGGCGTGGTGCTCGACAGCGTGTTGCCGGTGTCCCGTCTGGTTGAATTATTACAATCAATGCTGCAGGACTACACCCGCCGTTTCAGCCTGGTGGTGGAGGTGGTTAGCGATGTCGAAGCCGGGGCCGTGCGCTGCAATCAGGAATTGCTGCTGAGTGTGTTCAGCAACCTGGTGGAGAATGCAGTACAGGCCTGTCAGGGGGCAGGTATGGCGCCGCGGCTGGAGTTGCACTGTCAGATCATCGTCGGAGGTTTGCTGCAATTGAAGCTGGTGGATAATGGCCCTGGGCTGAATCCGCAGCAGTTGCAGCAGGTCATGGAGCCGTTTTTTACCACTAAATCCACGGGCACGGGCCTGGGCCTGCCGGTGGTGAAAGCCGTGGTCGAATCCCACGGCGGTCAGTTCACTCTGAATAACGGCCAGCGGAGGGGGGTGGAAGCCTGCATCGTGCTGCCCCTGATGTCGGCCGATGAAAACAACCAGACGCAAGCGAGGTATGCCTGATGAGAACCAATATATTGCTGGTGGAAGACGACGCCAACTTGCGTGAAGCCATTGCTGACACCCTGCTGATGGCCGATTTTTCCGTGGCGGGGGTCCATGATGGCGAGGCGGCGCTCAGCTGGCTGCGACAACACCAGTGTGATCTGGTGATCTCCGATGTCAATATGCCTGGAATTGACGGTTACCAGCTATTGCGTGAAATATCCGGTCAGTGGCCGCAGTTACCGGTGTTGATCATGACTGCTTATGGCAGCATCTCCAACGCGGTGGAAGCCATACGCAACGGTGCGGTGGACTATCTGGAAAAACCCTTTTCCACCGACAAGTTGTTGGCGGTAGCGCAACGCTTTGTTCATACCGGACCCGGAGCCGATGAACCGGTGGCAGAGGATGAGGCCACCCGAGGTATTTTTCAATTGGCCCGGAAAGTGGCGCAGACGGATTCCAGTGTCATGATCATGGGTGAGAGCGGCACCGGGAAAGAAGTATTGGCCCGCTATATCCATCGTCATTCCCAGCGGCGTCAACAGCCATTTGTTGCTATCAATTGCGCCGCGATTCCCGAAAATATGCTGGAAGCCACCCTGTTTGGTCATGAAAAAGGCGCATTTACCGGTGCTTATCAGAGCAGCGCTGGAAAATTCGAACAGGCCAACGGTGGTACCCTGTTACTGGACGAAATATCCGAGATGGATGTGAACCTGCAGGCCAAACTGCTGCGGGTGTTGCAGGAGCGGGAGGTGGAGCGCATCGGGGGCAAGAAAACCATTGCCCTGGATGTGCGGGTGCTGGCCACCTCCAATCGTAACTTAAGGGCCCAGGTGGAGGCCGGTAAGTTCCGCGAAGATCTGTACTATCGTTTGTGCGTGTTTCCCCTGGAGTGGAAACCGCTGCGGGAACGCAAAGCCGATATACTGCCGCTGGCTCGTCATATGCTGGCAGCCAAGCCCGGGGGAGCGGCGGTGCAACTGGATCCCACTGCCGAGCTGGCCCTGTTGCAGCACGACTGGCCGGGCAATATCCGGGAGCTGGACAACGTGATCCAGCGGGCGCTGATTCTGTGTGATCACCAACGCATTACCGGCGCGGATATTTTCATTCCCGATGCCATGCTGGAGCAGACCCCGGTGATTGCAGACGACGCTGTGGATAGTGGTGTGCTGGGAGAGGATCTGAAAAAGCGTGAGTTTGAACTGATTATTGACACGTTGCGTGCTCTGGGTGGCAGTAAAAAACAAACCGCGGAAAAGCTTGGCATCAGCCCCCGTACCCTGCGTTACAAGCTGGCGCGGATGCGGGAATGTGGCATAGATGTTGAAAGAATCTGTGCATAACCAAACCAGTGTCAAAATAACAACAGACCGAGGAACGAATGATGGCAGGTCCAGTTGAAATGAGCGGGTTGCTGGCACAGATGCAGGAGCTGCGCAGTATTGCCAGCCGTGAACCCGGCGCAGGCCAGAAAATTGACATACCCAACCAGTCTCAGCCGCAGTTTTCCAGTATGTTTAAAGACGCCGTGGACCAGGTGGCGGAATTGCAATCCCAGGCCGGTAATTTACAGGAAGCCTACGTGCGCGGCGATAACGTGGATATCACCCGGGTAATGGTGGCTTCACAAAAATCCAGTATCGCGTTTCAAGCCGTGGTTCAGGTGCGCAATAAATTGGTTGAGTCCTACAAAGATATTATGAATATGCCGGTGTAACGGGATTGCGGTTCGGAGTTTGAACGATGGCGGAAGACAAATCCAAGGAGAGCGGCGGCTTCGCGGTTCTGGAAGGGCTGGGTGGGCTCAGTGTGGTAAAACAGATTGGCCTGATGGTGGGCCTGGCCATCAGTATTGCGCTGGGGCTTTGGGTGGTACTGATGACCCAGGAGCCGGATTACCGGCCGCTGTACACAGATATTTCCCACCTCGAGGCCGGCCAGGTGTCGGATCTGTTGCAACGGGAAAACATCCGCTTCAAGGTAGACACCGCCTCCGGCATGATTCTGGTGGAGTCCGCCCAGATCCATCAGGCCCGCATGAAACTGGCGGCTGAGGGCTTTCCCACCGGCAATACCCTGGGTTACGAGCTGCTGGACAAGGAGCAGGGCTTCGGTACCAGTCAGTTTATGGAAAAAACCCGTTATTATCGCAGTATCGAGGGTGAGCTCGCGCGCACCATTTCCAGTATGAACCGGGTGCGGGGTGCACGGGTGCACCTGGCGATTCCCAAACGTTCCGTATTTGTGAATGACAGTCGCAAGCCCAGTGCCTCGGTGTTCGTGGAGCTTTATCCCAACCAGTCCCTGGAGCGGATGCAGGTGGCTTCCATCGTCCATCTGGTGGCCTCCAGCATCCCCGAACTGCAAGATAAGCATGTGACGGTGGTGGACCAGCGTGGTCAGCTGTTATCCGACACCGGAGAAGACTCTGATATTGCGCTGGCGGCGAAGCAACTGGATTACGCCAAGCAGCTGGAGCAGAAATACATTGACCGTATTAATGGCATTCTCGATCCCCTGGTGGGCCGGGAAGGTTTTAAGGTGCAGGTCAGTGCCGATATTGATTTCAGTAAAACCGAACAGACTTCGGAGATCTTCAATCCCGATCTGCCCGCGGTGCGCAGTGAACAGACCCTCAGTGAAGTGGTGGGGCCTGGCGCCGCCAATGCCGGTATTCCCGGCGCCCTGTCCAATCAGCCCCCGGGAGCCGCCACGGTGCCGGAACAGGCCGGGGAGGCCAATGGGGAGGAGACCACCGCCAGTGGCAACGTGCGCAAACAGGCCACCCGCAACTTTGAAGTGGATCGCACCATCAGTCATACCCGGCATCAGGTGGGTGTGGTGAAACGGCTGACGGTGGCGGTGGTAGTGGACAATATCATGATGCCGCCGCCGGCGGACGCGGAAACCAATGAACCGCAAAGTGTGCCTCTAACCGCCGAGGAACTGGAACGCATCCGCGTGCTGGTGCGGGATGCGGTGGGCTTCAATGCCGCCCGGGGTGACAGTGTCACCGTGGTGAACCAGCCGTTCCGCCGCTACAGCCCCGAGCAGATAGAGGATATTCCCGCGCCGTCCTTGTGGGAACAGCCCTGGTTCTGGGATCTGGTCAAACGTGGTGGTGGCTTTCTGTTGCTGTTGATCCTGATTTTTGGGGTGCTCCGGCCTATACTGAAAAAGCTGGCGGAAGCTGGCCGCGATGATTCCCTGGCTGCTTTGGAATCGCAACTGGACCAGGGTCTGCTGGCGGGTGCCGGCGCCGGCGGCGAAACTCCGGAAGTGACCCTGGCGGGCTCAGGTAACCCATTGCTGCCGGGTCCGGACGCGTCCTATGATCAGCATCTGGACGCGGTAAAAATCATGGTGGCTGAAGACCCCCGACGAGTAGCGCAGGTGGTGAAAACCTGGATTGCCAATGAGTGATCAGAACCCTCAGGCCAATGCCCTGATAAAGTCTATGCCAGCCCTGGAAAAGGCGGCTATTTTGTTGATGTCCCTGGGTGAGGAAAACGCCGCCGAGGTGCTGCGGCATATGGGGCCGAAAGAGGTGCAGAAGATCGGCCTGTGCATGGCCAAACTGCAAAATGTGCAGAAGGACCAGGTAGAAGCGGTGATGGCGGATTTCATGCAGGTGATCTCCAACCAGACCGCGCTGGGGGTGGGGGCCGATGGCTATATCCGCAAAATGCTGGTGAATGCCCTGGGGGAGGACAAAGCCGGCACCCTGGTGGATCGAATTCTTACCGGCGGCAACACCACGGGGCTGGATACGCTGCGCTGGATGGATGCCCGTTCCGTGGCGGACATGATTCGCTTCGAGCACCCGCAGATCCAGGCCATTGTCATCGCCTACCTGGACCCGGATCAGGCAGCGGAGGCGCTGAAATATTTCGATGAACGGGTACGGTTGGACATCCTCATGCGGATTGCCACGCTGGAATCGGTGCAACCCCACGCCATGAAGGAGCTCAATGATATCCTGGAGAAGCAGTTCGCCAAGCAAACCGGCTCTGCCTCCACCGATCTTGGGGGTACCAAGTGTGCCGCTGATATCATGAACTTCCTGGATACCAATACTGAATCCCAGGTCATGGAATCCATTAAAGAGGTGGATGAGGATCTGGCCCAGGAAATCCAGGATCTGATGTTCGTGTTCGATAATCTGGCGGATGTGGATGACCGGGGCATTCAGGCGTTGTTGCGTGAAGTCTCCTCCGAATCCCTGATCCTGGCCCTGAAGGGCGCCGACGAAGTGGTTAAGGAAAAAATCTTTGGCAATATGTCCAAGCGCGCTGCAGAACTGTTGCGGGATGACCTGGAGGCCAAGGGACCGGTCAAACTCAGTGAAGTGGAAGGGGCGCAGAAAGAAATCCTCGCCATTGCCCGCCGCATGGCGGAGGCCGGCGAAATCGTCCTTGGTGGCAAGGGCGGCGAAGAGATGATTTAACCCGTCTATGAGCAAGTCAGATTCACACAAGCCCCATGTGGTCTCGGTGGACAATACGCCACCGGAGCAACTCAGTGCCTGGGAGCGTTGGCAGTTGCCTAATATGGAGGCGGGCCAGGCCCGACGTGAGAACGCGCTTAATTATCCCGACCGGCGGCCGCCACCGGATGCCACGGCGCAAGCAGCGCCTGAGCCGGAACTCAGGCCCCTCACCGCCGATGATCTCGAGGCTATCCGTCAGGCGGCCTACGCGGAGGGCCTGGAGCAGGGCCGTAACGAAGGCCATCAGGCAGGCTATGAAGCGGGTTACCAGAGTGGCGAGGGGGAGGTCAAAGCGGTGATTACCCGGCTTAACCAGATTTGCCGGGGGTTGTTGGAGCCAATCCCCAGCCAGGATAATGAATTGGAGCAGGTGTTGCTGCAACTGGTGGAACAAATCTGTCAGCGGGTGGTGCAGCGGGAGTTGAGGCTGGATTCGTCGGGTATCCGCGCCGTGGTGCAGGAGGCCATCGACTGCCTGCAACCGGGCAGCCAGCGGCTGCGCATTCACCTGAATCGTGAGGATCTGGCCCAAGTGGAACAGGTGCTTAAAGAACACGGGGAATGGGAGGACAGCTGGCGCATCGTGGCCCATCCCACCATCACGCCGGGCGGGTGTATCGTGGAAACCGATAACAGCATGGTGGATGCCCGGGCCGAGCGGCGGCTGGCTTCGGTGATCCGTCAGGTCTACGAACAGCAGCAGCAGGCACTGGAAGAGCGTGGCCAACAACAGGGCCACGTGGATCAATTGCTGGACGAAGTGGATAGCTTCCGTGGCGATCCGGAGACCGACCTGCCGCCAATATCGCCGTCCAAACCCCACCCAGGCCCGGCCAGGCAGGAGCATGACGATGGATCTGAATCAGAGAACTAGCCTGGCTGAACGGTTGCAGCGTTATTTGCCCTATACTCAGGGCGCGCCTGAATATGTGGTGGAGGGCCGCCTGTTGCGCATGGTGGGCCTGACACTGGAAGCCGTGGGTTGCCGGGCGCCGGTGGGCAGCCACTGTACCATCCGTGGGCCGGGCCATCCGGATGTGGAAACCGAGGTGGTGGGTTTTGCCGATCAGAAAATGTATCTGATGCCCATAGAACCGGCCGCCGGTCTGCAGCCGGGGGCACGGGTGATTCCCAATCATCAGGTGTCGCGGGTACCGGTGGGGCCGGAACTGCTGGGACGGGTGCTGGATGGCCGCGGCCAGCCGCTGGATGATGCCGGCCCCCTGCGAGCAGAAGGCCATGTTAACTTACATCGCGAACCCATCAATCCATTGCAACGCAAGCCCATCGATGAACCCCTGGACGTGGGGGTCCGGGCCATCAACAGTCTGCTCAGTGTGGGGCGCGGTCAACGCATGGGTTTGTTTGCCGGCAGTGGCGTGGGCAAGAGCGTGTTGTTGGGAATGATGACCCGGTTCACCACCGCCGATATCACAGTGGTGGGCCTGATCGGCGAGCGGGGCCGGGAAGTCAAGGAATTTATCGATCACAGCCTGGGGCCGGAAGGGCTGCAACGTTCAGTGGTGGTGGCGTCCCCGGCGGATGACAGTCCGTTGTTACGTATGCACGGCGCCATGCTGGCTACTGCCATTGCGGAACACTTCCGGGATCAGGGCAAAAACGTGTTGCTGCTGATGGACTCCCTCACCCGCTACGCCCAGGCGCAACGGGAAATCGCCCTGGCGGTGGGTGAGCCACCGGCCACCAAGGGCTACCCACCCTCCGTATTTGCCAAGCTGCCGCAGCTGGTGGAACGGGCCGGTAACGGCCGTCCCGGTGGTGGCTCCATCACTGCGTTTTACACCGTGCTCACCGAAGGCGACGATGTCCAGGATCCGGTGGCGGACTCCGCGCGAGCCATCCTGGATGGGCATGTGGTGTTATCGCGCTGGCTGGCGGAAGAGGGCCAGTACCCGGCGATCGACATCGAGGCCTCCATCAGCCGGGCCATGCCCCAGGTGGTCGACCAAACCCATCTGCAAAAAGCCCAGGTACTCAAGCGGCTGTATGCCCGCTATCAGCAAAGCCGTGACCTCATCAGTGTCGGCGCCTATGTCAAAGGCAGCGATCCCGAGACCGATCTGGCCATCAGTAAAATCGGTCCCATCCGCCACTACCTGGCCCAGGCCATGAACGAAAAAGTACCGTTCGCGGAATCACTGAAACAACTGGATAAGCTGTTTGAATAAGGAGGTCAGGTGAAACGATCCCGTCGCTTACTGCCGGTGTGTCAGCTCAAGGAGCAGGCCGAGCGGGCGGAGGCGCGCAAGCTGGCGGACCTGCAGCGGGAGCTGGAGCAGGCCCGGCGCCAGCAGCAGGAACTGCAGGGCTATTTGCAGGAGTACTTCCAGACCATTCAGAGCCAGCAGCAGCAGGTTACCCAGGCGTCCCAGCTGGGCCTGTATCAGGCGTTTATCTCCCGCCTGCAGGCCGCCATTGGTCGGCAGGAGGAATTGGTCCGCCAGCGGCAGAGTGCGGTACAGGCGCAAAGCCGTAAATGGGTGGAGGCCAACGCCCGCCGCAAGAGCATGGAGCAGCTGGTGGAACGGGCCCGGCAGGAAGAGGCGCTGGAGGAGTCGCGGCGGGAACAGAAAAGCCAGGACGACCGTCCATACCGGGGTGGCAACCCCTTCTAACTAGCATAACCATGCCGGTGCTTATGCTTGTTTAATCTAATTTCCCCGCCGGCCTCAGATTTTCCTCCACTTCTCTAGCGTAACTTCACAACGGGGCTATTCTTTTCAGAAAGGAATTCACATCTGTAGTGGGTCCTGTTTTTCGGATGACTAGCAATGGATGACACTGTCTATGGCAGAGGCCGCCACCATTCAATTGGAAGCCGCTTGTGATATCAGCAAGGCGGAAACTTTTCACGAGAGATTAGAGACTTATCTGAATTCCGGCAGCGCCGTGAGGATTGATGCCTCACTGGTGGAGCGGGTGGATACCAGTATTCTGCAAACGCTGGCGTGTCTTATAGCAACCATGGAAAAACAGCATCTCCAGGTAACCATCATCAAGCCGTCAGCGGCACTGATAAAGGCGGCATCCCTGCTGGGGCTGTCGCGACATTTGGGTTTGGCACAACAGTCTGATAGTAACGGAGAAAACTAATGGCAAAGATACTGGCAGTGGATGACAGCGCGTCCATGCGGCAAATGGTCAGTTTTACACTGCAGGGAGCCGGCTATGAGGTGGTAGAGGCCAGCGATGGTCAGGATGCCCTCAACAAAGCCAAGCGCGGTGGTGTGGATCTGGTGTTATCGGACGTCAACATGCCGGTGATGGACGGGATCACGCTGATTAAAAATCTGCGTACCTTGCCGGACTACAAATTCACTCCGATTCTGATGCTCACCACGGAATCGGCGGCGGATAAGAAAAGTGAAGGCAAGGCTGCCGGCGCCACCGGCTGGATTGTCAAACCTTTCAACCCGGATCAGTTGTTGAACACCATTAAAAAAGTGCTGGGATAAGTCAATGAGTATCGATCTGAGTCAATTCCACCAGGTATTCTTTGAAGAAAGTTTTGAAGGCCTCCAGGTTATGGAATCCTGCCTGCTGGAACTGGATTGTTCCCAGGTGGACTCAGAAACCATAAACAGCATATTCCGGGCGGCGCACTCCATCAAAGGCAGCAGCAGTACCTTTGGCTTCAGTGAAGTGTCCGAGTTCACCCATGTGCTGGAGACGCTGCTGGACCAGGTGCGGGAAGGCAAACGCCAACTGCAACCGGATCATGTGGATCTGTTGCTGCAGTCCGTTGACTGTCTCAGCAATATGTTGACTGCCCTGCAAGCGGGAACAGCGGTGGATACGGCGCAATCCCAGCAGCTGATCCAGGCCTTCCACCAGATTCTGAGCGGGGCCGGCGAGCCTGCTGCCGTCGGCGCGACGCAATCAGAAGTGGCGGCATCAGCGCCCACAGTGTCCGCCTCCGACAGTACCTGCTGGCACATTCGTTTTGTGCCGGAAGCGCATCTGCTGCGCACCGGCAACGAACCCCTGCGTATGTTCCGGGAACTGGCGGAACTGGGTGAACTGGAAACCCAGGTCAATCTGGAGCGGTTACCGGATCTGGGATGTCTCAATCCGGAGGAGTGTTATCTCAGCTGGGATCTGTACCTGACCAGCAGCCATCCCCGCACGGATATTGAAGAAATTTTCGAGTGGGTGGTGGACGATTGCGAGGTGGTGATCACCGCCAGTGGCGGCCTTTTCGGGGAGCGGGAGCAACCGGCGGAAGAGTTTCCGGCGCCCGCTGAAGTCATGGCGGACCCGGCGCTCCCCACGGAGCAAGCAGCACCCGCCACGGCAGCCCGGGCTCAACAGGCCAGCCCGACCCCGGCTACACGAAAAGAGACCGGGAAAAGTGCGGAATCCACCTCCATCCGGGTGTCCATCGAGAAAATCGACAGCCTGGTGAATCTGGTGGGCGAATTGGTGATCACCCAATCCATGCTGGGACAAATGGGCGCCGATCTCAATCTCAATAACATTCAGAAACTGCAGGAGGGGCTGGCCCAGCTGGAGCACAATACCCGGGAACTGCAGGAAAGCGTCATGCGTATTCGCATGCTGCCCATCAGTTTCACCTTCAGTCGTTTCCCCCGGATGGTGCGTGACCTTTCCCGTCAGCTGGGCAAGAAAATCGAATTGAAGATGCTCGGTGAGCAGACCGAGCTGGACAAAACCGTGATGGAAAAAATCGGTGACCCCCTGGTTCATCTGGTGCGCAATGGCATTGACCACGGTCTGGAGTCCCCGGAGCAGCGATTGGCGGCCGGCAAACCGGAAACCGGTACCATCACCCTGAATGCCTTTCATCAGGGCGGCAACATCGTTATCGAGATCATCGATGATGGCAAGGGACTGAACCGCGAACGCATTTTGCAGAAAGCCATTGCCAATGGGGTGATCAGCGAGCACGAAACCCTGAGCGATGAACAAATTCAGGAATTGATCTTCCAGCCTGGATTCTCCACCGCCGAACAGGTCACCGACGTATCCGGTCGGGGTGTGGGTATGGATGTGGTGCGACGCAATATTCAGGAGCTCAACGGCTCCATTGAGGTTCGCTCGGTGGAAGGTCAAGGGAGTACGTTCACTATCCGTCTGCCACTGACCCTGGCCATTCTGGATGGCCAACTGGTGGAGGTGGGTGGCCAGACCTACATCATTCCACTGGTATCCATTGTCGAATCCCTGCAACCGGATATGCGCCTGATCAATCATGTGGCCGGCGGCTGTGACGTATTCCGGCTGCGTGACGAATATATCCCCATCATCAAATTGTGGGAGGTGTTCGGCCTGCAACCCCGCAGTGACAATCTGGCGGAAAGCCTATTGGTGGTGGTGGAAACCGGTAATACCAAAGTGGCGTTGGTGGTGGATGATCTGCTGGGTCAGCAGCAGGTGGTGATCAAGAGTATGGCTACCAATTATCACAAAGTGGATGGAATATCCGGAGCGACCATCTTGGGTGATGGTACGGTGTCGCTGATCCTCGAGATCACTGATCTGATCGCCATGGGTGGTGTTACCCAACAGGCAAAAAATGGTTTGCAGCTGGTGTCAGGTAAGACCCGGGCAGCGTAGTCGGTACAAGCATTACGGGAGAATAGAGCCATGAATGCAATGGAGCAAAGAGGTCATGAACAGATTGATCTGGAGGTGTCCGGCCGGGAGAACGACCAGACCGACCAGTATCTGACATTTATCATGGCAGATGAGGAATACGGTGTTGATATCCTCAGTGTCCAGGAGATTCGTGGCTGGGAGACGGTGACTCCCATTCCCAACTCGCCACCCCATGTGAAGGGGGTGATTAATCTGCGGGGTACGATTGTACCCATCGTCGATTTACGCCAGCGGTTTGGGCTGGAGCGGGTGGAATACGGCCCCCTGACCGTGGTCATTGTGCTGAAGGTTGCCGGTGCCAAAGCGTCACGAGTGATGGGCATCGTGGTGGATGCGGTCAGCGACGTCTACAGTCTGGCCAATGAGGAAATGAAATCAGCCCCGGATCTCGGAGATCAGGTGAATACCGCTTATATCAAAGGTCTGGTGAACGTGAACAATAAAATGGTGGTGTTACTGGATATTGATCAACTACTGGGGGTGGACAGTATCCCTGAAGTTTCCATCAGTGCCATTAAGGAAATGAAGGAATCCCATTAACCGTAACCCTTGGGACACTTGCACTGATGCAAACCATGGATGCCATCAAGGACAGCGGCAAAGGCGATAACAGCTTCATTCTGCGTGAATTTCCCATGACCGATGGGGATTTCGCGCAGATTCAACAGCTGGCAAAACTGCGCACCGGAATCGAATTGGGCGAGCACAAAAAGGAAATGATTTACAGCCGGATTGTGCGCCGGATACGGACCTTGCGGTTGGGTGATTTTCATTCCTACCTGGAGTATCTGGAGGCCAATCCGGAAGCGGAGCTCACCAATTTTATTAACGCGATCACCACCAATTTGACGTCCTTCTTCCGGGAGTCGCATCACTTCGATTACCTCAAGAACCAGGTGGTACCTGAGTTACTGGCCCGGAAAAAAGCCAGTGGCCGGGTCCGCATCTGGTCCGCGGGATGCTCCACCGGTGAAGAACCATACTCCATTGCCATGACCATTCAGGGTCAGCTTGACCGGGAACGCTGGGACTGCAAAATACTCGCCACCGATCTGGATACCAATGTGCTGGCCCATGGCAAGGCCGGAGTCTACGCCCAGGACCGGATCGGCAATATGGATCCGGAGCTGGTGCGGCGCTTCTTCAACGAAGCCGGCCCTTCCAGTCGCGCAGTGAAAGAATCCCTGAAACAGCTGATCCGCTTCAACCAGCTTAACCTGCTGGGTGACTGGCCTATGAAAGGCCGCTTTGATGTGATCTTTTGTCGTAATGTGGTGATCTATTTCAGTAAGGACACCCAACGCCAACTGTTTGACCGGTTCGCCAACATTATTGAGCCGGAGGGTTATATGTTTATTGGCCACTCCGAAAGCCTTCACGGCGTTACCAATCGTTTTGAGTCCGTAGGCCGGACAATCTACAGGAAACTGGCATAAATGCGCCCTCAGGCCCCCATGTATCTGCATCCACCTCATCCCCAGCCGGCGGCGCCCAAAGGGTTCAGTCACATCAATCGCTACTGGGACAAACAGCAGGGCGTTTACGCAGCCAAGATTCTGCCCGGGCAGTTCTATGTCAGCACCGCCGGTGAGATGATCGTGACGGTATTGGGCTCCTGTATCTCGGCCTGTGTGCGTGACAAGTACAATAGCGTGGGTGGAATGAACCACTTTATGCTGCCGGTGCAGCGGGAGAATCTGGAGAGCGGGGTATTGTCCACGCTCAGTGAATCCGCCCGGTACGGTAACTGGGCGATGGAATACCTGATTAACGAGATTCTGAAAAACGGCGGTGAAAAGCGTAATCTGGAAGTCAAAATATTCGGCGGCGGCAAGGTCCTGGAAAGCATGAGCCAGATTGATATTGGCCGTAAGAATATCGAGTTCGTCCGTCAGTTTGTCGCCAACGAACTGTTAAATCTTGCGGCCGAGGACGTGGGTGGACTGTATCCCCGAAAAGTCCTTTACTTCCCCGATACCGGATCGGTCAAAGTGCGTAAACTGAAAACGGTTCGCAATGACGTGGTGTTCGAGCGGGAGCGTAATTACGCCAGAACGATTAATACCAAGCCGCCTCAAGGGGATATTGAGCTGTTTGACTGAGGGTTGCATGGCAGGAACCGGAAAAATCAAAGTTCTGATCGTTGACGATTCCGCGGTGATCCGTCAATTGTTGACCGGGATCATCGCTGGTAACGACGACATGGAAGTAGTGGGTACGGCGGCGGATCCCTATATTGCCCGGGACAAAATCAAGCAGCTCAGTCCGGACGTCATCACCTTGGACGTTGAAATGCCCCGTATGGATGGCATTACCTTCCTGAAAAACCTGATGCGGCTGCGGCCCATGCCGGTGATCATGATCTCCACCCTCACAGAGGCCGGCGCCGACACCACCCTGGAGGCCCTGCAGATCGGGGCGTTCGATTACGTGGCCAAACCCAAACAGAATCTGGGCAAGTGGCTGGCGGAATACGAACAGGAAATCAGTGCCAAGATCCGGGCTGCGGCGGGGGCCAACCTCCGCTGTCTGGAAGCCAGCGCTCTACGTCAGAGACCCCAGGCTGTCAAGGTCCCCGACAAAATCAGCGGCTACCAGCCGCGACCCGGGCAGATTATCGCCATCGGTGCGTCCACCGGCGGTACCGAAGCCATCAAAACCGTATTGCTGGGGCTGCCGGCCAATTGTCCGCCGGTGGTGGTGACTCAGCATATACCGCCCCAATTCAGTACCTCCTACGCCTTGCGCATGAATGACACCTGCGCCATGAATGTCCATGAGGCCACCAACCAGCAGAAACTGCTGCCGGGCAATGTTTACATTGCTCCCGGCGACCGGCATCTGAAGCTGCGCAAAGGCCCCAATGGCCTGGTGACCCAACTGGATGACAGTGACCGGGTCAACCTGCACCGCCCCTCCGTGCAGGTGATGTTTGATTCAGTGCTGGAGCAGGGGTTGCACAATACCGTTGGCGTGCTGCTCACCGGCATGGGTACCGATGGGGCCAGCGCCCTGCTACGGATGAAAGAAGCCGGCTGTCATACTATCATTCAGGATGAAGCCACTTCGGTGGTGTGGGGGATGCCCGGCGCGGCATTTCGTCTGGGGGCCGGTGATGAGGTCAAACCCCTGGACACCATTGCCGGGCGTCTGCTGCAACTGACTAACAAGCATTGATTCGACGCCATGACCGCACCCCATGCGCCCGGCCTGCTGTGGCTGGGGAGACTCTGTTACCTGTTGGCCTGGATCGGCAGCCTGGTGCTCTTGTTTCTGATGCGGCAGCAACAGGTGCCCCTGTATCTGGCCCTGTTGGCGGTGGCAGTCTGTGTGGCCTGGTATGGGGCCTATCGGTTACGGGGTCAACCCCCAGCCCCGTCGTCCATGCCGTTGTCCCCAGAGCGCGCTGCGGCCACCGAAGAGGTGGCGGACGGGAATTCCGCCGAGCTTTATTTCGATAGGCTTTTAACCGGTTTGTCTTTTAGCTGGCGCCAATGCAGTCTCGAGCTGGACCAGGCCCAGTCCCTGCTCAGCAATGTGCGCCACGCCCTGGTAGAGGCCACCGCCAACGCCCGCAGTACCGGGATGCTGGCCCTCAACTCCATGATCAGTGCCGCCCATACCGGCGAGGTGGGCCGTGGCTTTGTGACGGTATCGCGGGATCTGGTGGCCATCAGTGAACAATCCAGTGAGGATCTGGCCAGTATTGAGCGTATCCTGACGCGGGTGGACGCCCGCCTGGGCCAGACCCGGGGGCCGCTGGCCCGGCCGTTGTCGACGTACCTGGACAATCCGGCGGCCGCACCGATCCAGACCTTCCAGGATATCGTCAATCAGGTGCAGAGCGCCCAGGAAAGTCTGCGCCGCATTGCCGATCGCTACCAGCGCAGCAGTCAGGCCGACGTGCGCTGGTTGCAGCTGGGGGACGCAGTACGAAGATTACTCAATGAAGTGATTAATGTGTTATACCAGTTTGAACTGCGGCTGACAGATGTGATCTCTGACATGCGTTTGCTGAAGTTATCTGGCACACTATCGGCGCATCAAATGTCTGAATTGCAAGACCATTTAAACACCGGTGCGATGCCGGAAATCAGCGGCTAAAAAATTATGCGGTTATTTTCCTTTGCCCGGTAAAAATGGTCTATGCTCTTAATTAATGGCGTGTTTTTATAACTCTCTGTTGGGTTGAAAGATAAAATGACTACTTGCTTCTTGAGGTGTAGATAATGGCTATTTGGTCTACTGAAGCATCCTCGGGTGAACTGACCATCAAGATCCAGGGCCGATTCGACTTTAGTGCTCATCAGGAATTTCGCGATGCCTATGAAAAAGTGGCGGAAGATCCCCGGAGCTATGTGGTGGACATGAAGGAAACCACCTACCTGGACAGTTCCGCCCTGGGTATGCTGCTACTGTTACGTGACCACGCCGGGGGGGACAACTCCAGTATTGAGATCGTGAATTGCAACCCGGATGTGAAGAAAATTCTGACCATATCCAACTTCGAACAGCTGTTTACCATTCGCTGATCTGGAAGCAGTTCGCCCACCAGGATCTGGTGGGCGCCCCGACCCCATGGATAACTTAGGACTCAAGGTGGATAGCACAGCGCTGGTGGATTCCCATCTGCGGATCCTGATCGCAGACGATAACGATTCCGACCGGCTGATTCTGCAAACCATCGTGCGCAAGGAAGGCCACACCGTCTACGCCGCCAGAGACGGGCAGGAAGCCATTGATCTGTTCAAAGAACAATCACCGGATATTGTGCTGCTGGACGCTCTGATGCCCAATGTGGACGGCTTTGAAGCGGCCCGCACCATCAAGCAGCTGGCCGGTGACAGTCTGGTGCCGATTATTTTCCTGACTTCCCTGCGCGATGCCACCTCCCTTGCCGATTGCCTGGCGGCAGGGGGCCTGGATTTTCTCAGCAAACCCTATAACCGGATTATTTTGCAGGCCAAAATCAAGGCCTTTGCCAGCATGCGGCGTCTGCATGAAACCGTGCAGCAGCAGCGGGATGAAATTGCCGTGCACCATGATCGTCTGGTGCATGAGCAGGAAGTGGCGAAACAAGTGTTCGATAACATCGCCCATCCCGGCTGTATCAGTGCCCCCAATATCAAATACCTGCTATCGCCGATGGCGGTATTTAACGGCGATCTGGTGCTGGCGTCCCGCAAACCCTCGGGGGGCATGTTCGTGTTCCTGGGGGATTTTACCGGTCACGGCCTGCCGGCGGCCATCGGCGCCATGCCGGTGTCCGAGATTTTCTACGGGATGGCGCAAAAGGGGTTTTCGCTGCAGGATATCCTGCGGGAGATCAACAAGAAATTAAAACGCATACTGCCGGTGGGCGTGTTCTGTTGCGCCAGCATGGTGGATGTGAGCTTTCGCAAGCGATCCGCGGAAGTCTGGGTGGGTGGGATTCCCGACGTGCTGGTGTTCCGAGCCAAAGAGCGTCTGGTGGAGCCCCTGAAATCCCGCCACCTGCCCCTGGGGGTAGTGGATTCCGACCGCTTCAACACCGACACCACCCTGGTACAAATGGAACTGGGAGACCGGATCATGCTCTGGTCTGACGGTATTATCGAAGCCGCTGATAACAACGGTGAGATGTTCGGTGAAGAGCGGGTCCTGGAGGTGATCCTGTCCAGCCAGGATCCCAACGACATTTTTCATAATATTGAGCGGGCCGTGGAGCAGCACGCCGGCCGCGGTGAGCAGGATGACGACTACACCATGGTGGAAGTGTCCATGGTGACAGAAGAGGATATGGGCGATCCCCTGGGTGAGGGAGGCGTATCGTATCTGCGGGGTGGCCCTCGCGACTGGAGCATGACCTATGAGTTGCGGCCGCTGACGCTGAAAGAGTTTAATCCGTTACCCCTGATCACCCACCTGCTGATGGAAGTGCCCGGCCTGCGACCTCACAGTGGCAAGATCTACACCATACTTTCCGAGCTCTACTCTAATGCCCTGGAGCATGGCGTATTGCAGTTGCATTCCGAGTTGAAAGCCTCCGCCGACGGGTTCGCGCGCTATTATGCGGAGCGAACCGAGAAGTTGCAGGCCCTGGACAGTGGCTGGGTGCGCTTTCATATCGATCATCATCCGGTGGAGGATGGGGGCGTCCTCACCATTGTAGTGGAAGATACTGGCAACGGGTTCGAGTACGGTCATAAGCAGGGCGCCGAACACCGAACAGAAGGATACAGCGGACGCGGAATTCCGCTGATTAACACCATGTGCCGCTCAGTGCGCTACCTGGGAAAGGGAAACCAGGTAGAGGTGGTATTCGACTGGCACGTGGATGTTTAATTACAGGATGCAATATTATGAGTAAACCGGAAGACCACCTGGACATTGTTGCGCTAAAGGAATTGAAGGACATCATGGAAGGGGAGTTTGACACCCTGGTGGCCACCTTTATCAGGGATTCCAGCAACAAGGTGGAGGAGCTGGCGGACATCATCGAGGCCGGCGATCCGGACCGGCTGCGTAAGGTCGCCCACAGCCTGAAAGGCTCATCATCCAACGTGTGCGCGATGCCGCTGTCAGAACTGGCGCGGCAGCTGGAACAATTGGGCCGGGAGGGCACACTAGCGGGCGCGGCGGACCTGCTGGAGCGCCTGCGGGACGAATTCCAGCAGGTCGCCACCCTGCTTAACAACAATATCTAAGCGCCGCCCCTCCGGCCGCCCCTGCTACAGGAACACCCGGTAATTGGCTTCCTCGCCCTCGTAGCTGGCTTCCATGTGCCGGGTGTGCATAAGCTGCTTCAGTTGCGTTTCTTCCTGCTCGTTATAGGCATCCACCATCAACAGGGTGTCACCGTGCTCCAGCGCATCGTGGAACCGCGCAATATGATGATTTTCCGTGGAGATCCCCACAAAACCACCGGCCCAGGCCCCGAAGCAGGTGAACAGCAGACAAATCAGGAAAAAACTTCCCAGGCTGATATAGCCCGCCAACTCGCCCAGCGACAGGTAGGTGGCGAACAAAGCGCCTACCACCAATCCGAAGATGGCGCCCCAGGTTCCGCTGTGGCTGATGTCCTTTTCCTCCAGCAGATCCGCCTGCTGGACCTGGGCGGACTGCAGTGCCTGTTGATCCTGACTGAGAAAATGCAGTTGACCGACGTTGATGCCGGCGGCCTGTAGGTCCCGGCTGATGGATTGGGCGGTGTCTGCCCCCCGGAACAGATAGTAGAGGCGTTTCATAAAGCAGTCTCCCTGATCCCTGTGAAAGACAACCCATTTACTATTCCGCAAAACCACCGAAAAGTGTAATGATGCTTTGTCATATTAGTGGCCTGTTTAGACGGCGGCCGCATAACGGGTTTCAGTCTTGCAGGGTTTAGCCATGGCATTTTTTGAATTTCCGGCCACTGCCGCACCAACAGGGTTCATTGCGTCCGGGCGAAGAGGCGGGTGGCGATTCCCCCTCCAGGTACCACCAGCGCCCCTGTTGCCGGACAAAATACGAGTTTTCGTCCACCGCGCCCTGGCCGCCCCCCTGTCGGAAACCGGCGCGAAAGGCCACCCAGCCCTCGGTATCGCCGGGGCCACCCAGGCGCTCACTGACAATGCTTAACCCGGTCCATTCAGTACGGGTCAGCGTGTTCTGCAGTTCCGTCTGGTCATCGTCACGGCGGCGGCTGGGATGCAAGTTGGCCAGCAGATAGCGAGATTGTTTTAAGGCAAACGCCGAGTAGCGGGATCGCATCAGCTGTTGTGCTGTCTCAGGCAGGGCGTGGCCCCGATGAAACGGCTCGCAACAGGAGCCGTAGGGCTGCCCACTGCCGCAGGGGCAAAGGTCATTCATTGGGTTTTGAACCGGTTGATCTGGTAAGCATAATAGAGTCCGCAGGGGTTCCTTGACTGGCAAGTCAATATGCCGAAATGGACGAATACAGGACCCAGGCTGACAGTTTCCGGATCCTGCCCCTAAAAAACTTGCCAAAATCTGTGGGAATCGGCAACATGCCAAACACTTTCAAACTGTCGTTTGAAAATACAGCAAGCGACCAAGCCTCTTATCGTTAACCCAGTGCGGGAGAAACGTTGATGATTTATGAAGGAAAAGCCGTCACGGTCAAGCCGGTGCAGGACGGCATCGTGGAACTGAATTTTGATTTACAGGGCGAGTCTGTCAACAAGTTCAACCGCTTGACAGTGGAAGAGCTGGGCGAGGCCGCCAAAGCCATGGCTGCGGACAAGTCGATCAAAGGGGCCATCGTCACCAGTGCCAAGTCCGTGTTCATCGTCGGTGCGGATATCACCGAATTCGGCGAGCTGTTTGCCCGGCCGGCGGAGGAGATCGCCGGTTGGTGTATCAAATCCAATCAGGCCTTCAACGCGATTGAGGATCTGCCGTTTCCCACCGTGACCGCCATGAACGGCATCGCCCTCGGCGGCGGCCTGGAAATGTGTCTGGCCACTGATTATCGCATCATGTCCACCGCCGCCCAGTGCGGCCTGCCGGAAACCAAGCTGGGGCTGTTCCCGGGTTTTGGCGGCACCGTGCGTATGCCCCGGGTAATCGGCGTGGATAACGCGGTGGAGTGGATCGCCGCCGGCGGTCAGCACAAGCCGGACAAAGCGCTGCAGGACGGCGTGGTGGACGCCGTGGTGGCGCCGGACAAGCTGCGGGAAGCCGCGCTGTCGCTGGTGCAGGACTGTATTGACGGCAAGATTGACTATAAGGCCCGGCGGCAGGAAAAGCTGGAGCCCATCAAACTGCCGCCGATGGAAAACATGATGGCGTTTCAGACCTGTTCGGCCATGGTGATGCAGCAGGCCGGTCGCAACTACCCGGCCCCCATGGCCGCGGTGGAAACCATGCAGCAGCACGCTGGCATGACCCGGGACAAAGCCCTGGAAGTGGAAGCCAAAAACTTCGCCAGGGTGGCCACCACGCCGGCGGCGGACGCATTGATCGGTCTGTTCCTCAATGACCAGGCCCTGAAAAAGACCACCGGCAAATGGGCCAAACAGGCCAAGCCGGTGAAGCAGGCCGCGGTGCTGGGCGCCGGTATCATGGGCGGCGGAATCGCCTTTCAGTCCGCCCTCAAAGGCACGCCCATCATCATGAAGGACATCAAGGATGACGCCCTGGAACTGGGCATGTCCGAGGCCACCAAACTGCTGTCCAAGCGGGTGGAGAAAAAGAAAATGAACCCCGCCAAAATGGGCGAGGTGCTAGCTTCCATTCGACCCACCCTGAACTACGGCAATTTCGATAACGTGGACATTATCGTGGAAGCGGTGGTGGAGAACGTGAAGGTTAAGCAGAGTGTGCTGGCAGAAGTGGAGAAGGAGGCAAAAGACGATGTGATTCTGGCCTCCAACACTTCCACCATCGCTATCACCAAGTTGGCGGAAGCCCTGCAGCGTCCGGAAAATTTTGTCGGCATGCACTTTTTCAATCCGGTGCACATGATGCCCCTGGTTGAAGTGATCCGGGGCGAAAAATCCTCCGACGAAGCCATTGCCACCACTGTGGCCTATGCCAAAACCATGGGCAAGACACCGGTGGTGGTGAAAGACTGCCCCGGGTTCCTGGTGAACCGGGTGCTGTTTCCCTACTTCGGTGGCTTCGGCATGTTGCTGCGGGACGGCGCCGACTTCCAGAAAGTGGATAAAGTCATGGAACGCTTTGGCTGGCCCATGGGCCCCGCCTATCTGATGGACGTGGTGGGTATCGATACCGGTGTGCACGCCGCGGAAGTGATGGCGGAAGGGTTCCCCGATCGCATGAAGTACGATCACAAAGATGCCACTGAAGTTATGTACGAAAACAAGCGCTATGGCCAGAAAAACGGCGTTGGTTTCTATAAGTACGAGACCGACAAAAAAGGTAAACCCAAAAAGGTGGTGGACGAGACCACTTACGAATTGATCAAGCCCCATGTGGCGGCGTCCAAGGATTTCGAGGACCAGGAAATTATCGAGCGGCTGATGATTCCCATGTGCCTGGAAATGGTACGCTGCCTGGAGGAGGATATCGTGGGTTCGGTGGCCGACGCCGACATGGCTCTGATTATGGGCATTGGCTTCCCACCATTCCGCGGGGGCGCACTGAAATACATCGATTCCATCGGCGTGAAGCAGTTTGTAGAACTGTGTGACAAGTATCAGGAACTGGGTCCGTTGTATCAGCCCACTGACAAATTGCGCGACATGGCCGCTAACGGCAAATCTTTTTACCAGTAAGCGGATAGCCAAGGAGACACTGAAATGAGTTTGAATCCAAGAGACGTTGTTATAGTCGATGCTGTCCGTACCCCCATGGGTAAGTCGAAAAACGGACAGTTTCGCAATGTGCGCGCCGAAAAGTTATCGGCGGAGCTGGTTAATGCGCTGAAGGCCCGCAACAGTGGCTGGGATCCGGCGGAGACTGAGGATGTGATCTGGGGTTGTGTCAATCAGACCCTGGAGCAGGGCATGAATATCGCCCGTAACATTGCGCTGCTGGCGGAGTTACCCCGTACCGTGGCCGGTCAGACCGTCAACCGTCTGTGCGGCTCCTCCATGCAGGCGCTGCACGCGGCGACCCAGGCCATTATGACCGGCAATGGCGACGTGTTTGTGGTGGGTGGTGTGGAACACATGGGCCATGTGGCCATGACCCATGGCGTTGACCTCAATCCCGAAGCCTCCAAGCATGTGGCCAAGGCCTCCAATATGATGGGGCTGACCGCGGAAATGCTGGGCCGGATGCATGGCGTCAGCCGCCAGCAGATGGACGAGTTCGGTGCCCGCTCCCATCGCCTGGCCTGGGAAGCCACCCAGGAAGGACGCTGGAAGAACGAAATCGTGCCTATCGAAGGCCATAATGCCGATGGTTTCAAGGTTCTGTGTGAGATCGACGAAGTGATTCGACCCGAAACCACTGCCGAGGGATTGGCGGAGTTGAAGCCGGTATTCGATCCCAAGAACGGTCAGGTGACTGCCGGTACCTCGTCGGCCTTGTCGGATGGCGCTGCCGCCATGCTGGTGATGTCCGCCGAGCGGGCCAAGGCCCTGGGCCTCACCCCGCGGGCGAAAGTGGTATCCATGGGCGTGGCGGGTTGTGACGCCGCCATTATGGGTTACGGACCGGTGCCGGCCACCCAGAAGGCACTCAAGCGCGCCGGCATGACCATCGGTGATATCGATTACGTGGAGCTCAATGAGGCCTTCGCCGCCCAGAGTCTGCCGGTGCTGAAAGACCTGAAACTGGCGGATCAGATGGAGGAAAAGGTGAACCTCAATGGCGGTGCCATTGCGCTGGGACACCCGCTGGGTTGTTCCGGCGCCCGTATTACCGGCACTCTGCTCAATGTCATGGAATGGAAAAACGGTTCCGTCGGCCTTGCCACCATGTGTATTGGTCTGGGGCAGGGGATCGCCACCATCATCGAGCGGGTCTGATTCCGCGCTGATCCAGCCTGACGCCGGAGGCTCCCACCGAGGGGCCCCGGCGTTTTCTCGTTTTAACCCCTGATCCAACCCTCTATAATCCCCCGCAGTTGTCCCGCGCCGGAACAGTACCGCCGCGGGCATTTTTATGGGTACGATTCGAAATGTGGGAGTAAGGTATGGATTGGCGGGTGTTCCTGACTGTATTCATCAGTGTGTTTGTGGCGGAACTGGGGGATAAAACCCAACTGGCCACCATGCTGTTTGCCGCCGATAAAGAAGTCAGCCGCTGGACCGTGTTTCTGGCGTCGGCGTCGGCGCTGGTGGTGGCCGCCGCCATTGGTGTGGCTCTGGGCAGTGTGGTGTCGCAGTATCTCAGCGCCAGGGCCCTGTCGCTGATTGCCGGCATAGGCTTTATACTGATTGGCCTGTGGGTGTTAATCATGCGTTAATACCTGCGCGATCCAGCACTGCGGGGAACCTGAATGAATACCGAAAAAGTCATATTCGCATTTTTCATTATCCTGGCCGCCACCCTCAACTTTGGCTTCTTTCTGGGTGAGATTCACGACGCCCAGCATCATAATGTCTACGAATTGTTTGCGGCGCTGGTGATCAGCCTGATCGCCACGGTGATGAAGTTCGGGGATCGCACCCACCTGGGTGCGGTGCTGCTGGCCACCAGTCTGGTGGCGGATTTTCAGTTGATTGTGGCGGCCTGCCTGTGGGGCTACGGCACCAACATCAGTGACACCGGTCTGGATGGCGAACTGGTGGCCAGCGTGGTGTCCATGTCCGGCGGGGCGCTGTTGGCCAATATGATCTCCGTGGTGCTGCTGGTGGTGGAAACCATCACTGTGCGTCGCTAGGCAGTCATGAATTACGTTGCCTATGTGATTTTACGGCGACTGCGGGCGCCCCTGATCACCTTGATTCTCACTTACTCCATTTCCATGTTGGGGTATGTGCTGATTCCCGGGGTTGACCCCAGTGGTGAGCCTTACCGGATGACGTTTTTCGAAGCCCTGTATTTTGTCAGTTACATGGGGTCCACCATTGGCTTTGGTGAGTTGCCCCATGAGTTTACCGCCAGTCAGCGGTTCTGGACCCTGTTGTGTATCTACGCCACGGTGGTGGCCTGGATCTACAGTATCGGCGCGGTGATCACCATCCTGCGGGAGCCCACCTTTATTCTGCAGATACAACGGGCCCGGTTCCGGCGTCGGGTGGCCCATCTGCGGGAGCCGTTTTATCTGGTGTGTGGTTACGGTCTGACCGGCAGCGCAGTGGTGGCGGACCTGTCCCGGCGGGGGGTACAGAGTGTGGTGGTGGAGATCCAACAGGGTCGCATCGATGCCCTGGAGCTGGATAATCTGCCGTTTGATATCCCCTGCCTGTGTGCCGACGCCGGCGAGCCGGATGTGTTGCAGGATGCGGGCGTCTCGCAGCCTAACTGTGTGGGCGTGCTCTGTCTTACCGATGACGATCACGTTAATCTGTATATTTCGCTGGCCAGCAAACTGCTGGCGCCCAAGCGTATGGTGTTGAGCCGGGTGGCCACCCGAGAATATGCCGGCAACATGAAATCCTTTGGCACCGATCATGTGATCGATCCCTTCGAAACCTTTGCCGAATATCTGACGAACGCAGTGTTCGCGCCCTATCGCCAACTGGCCTATAACTGGCTCATCAGCCCCAAACACCGCTCTCTGCAGTCCATGGTGGTGCCGGATGCGGGGCGCTGGGTGATCTGCGGTTTTGGCCGGTTGGGCAAGGCGATACGGCGTCGGTTTGAGCAGCAGGGCCTGGAAACGGTCATCATCGAGCCGGATCCGGCAGGCCAGGCGGTGAAGGAGGATTATCGCGTGGTCCAGGGGCTGGGCACCGAGGCGCCGACCCTGATTGAAGCGGATATCAAAAACGCCGTGGGCATTGTGGCCGGCACCGCCGACGACGCCAACAACCTCTCCATCGTCCTGACCGCCCGGGAATTGAACCCTCATCTGATGCTGGTGGCGCGGCAGAATCAGCATTCCAACGCGCCGGTGTTCAATGCCGCAAACATCCACATGATCATGGATCCCAATATGATCATTGCCCAGCGCATTATGGTACTGATCAAAACGCCGCTGCTGATTCGCTTCCTGGAAGAGATAGAAACCCATGACGAGGCCTGGTGTGAAAAACTGGTCCGGCGGTTTGATCTGATGGTCCGGGATCATCCGCTGGACAGCTGGTCCTACCGGGTGAATCAGGACAGCACCCCGGCCCTGTATGAAGGGGTCCGCTATGGGCGCGGCGTTACCGTGGGTCATCTTACCTGCCATCCCCAGGATCGCAGCCAGCAGCTGCCAGCCATGGCGCTGATGCTGCAGCGGGAGGGTAAAATCCACTTGCTGCCGGAGCCGGACTTCGAATTGAAAATCGATGATCAGTTGCTGTTCTGTGGCCGCAGCCGGGTGCAAAACACGATGTCATGGACGGTGATCAACAGCAATGTGTTAGAGTATGTGATCAGCGGACAGGACGAGGCAAAGGGATATCTGTGGCGGCACCTGTTCGGCAGCAGACGATCCAACGGATAACGGAGGCGCGGCATGAAATCCATTCCCACTTTGGCCACCACCATGACCCCATTTCCCTACAGCATTGATATCAATGCGCCGCTGAATGACGCCATTCACATGATGGAGAAGCAGGGCTTCCACCATCTGCCGGTGACCGAAGCGGGTGAGCTGGTGGGGGTGATTACCGATCGGGACATCAAGTTTGTGGAGTCCCCATTCAGCAGCGCCTCCCTGGAGGATGAGTTGTATGTCAAGGATGTCTATACCACCCGTACCTACGTGGTGGATATCCACACCGCCCTGGAAAGCGTGCTGCGGCGGATGGCGGACCAGCATCTGGGCTCCGCGCTGGTGCTGAAGCACGGTAAGCTGGCGGGCATCCTGACCCACAACGATGCGTTCCGTAAATTCGCCGAATTGCTGGAGAAGCTCACCAGTAAACCGGATGGCAATGATGCAGCCTGAAGTGCCGCCGGGGCCCAGACCGGTCCATCATACCCGTACCGGTTTCCGCAATCCTCCCGGCAGTCCGCGCCGGCCGGCCATCAGTGGTGAGCTGGCCCGGGAGGCCGCACACTTTATGGGCGAGTTGATACGATTGGCGGGCCACAACCCGTTGCCGGCGGATCATGTGATTCCCGAGCCGCTGGCCCTGGCTGGCTACCAGCAATTGGGTCAGCGGGACAAATTACTCTGGTTGGGCCACGCCAGCTTTCTGCTGCAGCTCAATGGCACCACCTTTCTCACCGACCCTTACCTCACCGAATACGCCGCCCCGGTGCCCACCCGGGGCACCCGCCGCCTGATACCGGCAGCGGTTGCCATTGAAAGCCTGCCGCCGGTGGACTGCGTGCTGCTGTCCCACAATCATTACGATCATCTGGACAGCAAAGCCCTGCGTCGGCTGGCCCGGCGCTTCCCCCAGGCCCCGGTGGTAGTGCCCCTGGGTCTGGCCGCCATGCTGCGGCAGCTGGGATTCAGACAGGTGGTGGAACTGGACTGGTATCAGCAAAGCCGGCATCCCCAATTTGCGATTACCGCCGTGCCCGCCATTCACATGTCCCGTCGCGGGCTGTTCGATTTCAATAAAACCCTGTGGTGTGGATTTGCCCTGGAAGCGGGCGGGCAGCGCATTTATTTCGCCGGGGATACCGCCTACGGCCCGGTATTCAAGGACATCGGTGAGCGCTGCGGCCCCTTTGATCTGGGGCTGGTACCCATTGGCGCCTACCAGCCCCGGTCACTGATGGCGTCGGTCCACACCACGCCTGAAGAGGCCGTGCGGATTGGTATCGACATCAATGCCCGGCACCTGATCGGCATGCACTGGGGCACCATTCGCCTCACCACCGAGCCCATGGACGAGCCTCCCCGGCGCTTCCTGGCGGCCCCCGGTGAGGTATCCCGCCAGGTGATGAAAATCGGCGAGTCCCTGGCCCTGCACTGAACCAGCTGGATTAGCGGGCGAAGCGCTTGCGGTATTCGGTGGGGGAGAGTGAGACCTCCCGTTTGAACAGCCGGCGAAACGAGCTGACATCCACGTAGCCCACTTTTTCGGTGATGTCATCCACGCTGAGGCTGGTGGACTCCAGTAGCCGTTTGGCTTCATCAATCCGAAGTTTCTGGAAATACTGTTTGGGCGGCTTGCCGGTGGCCTGATTGAAGCGGCGGATGAAAGTGCGGGGACTCACCGCCAGTTGTCGGGCCAGGGCGTCCAGTTGAAATTCCTGATCCAGGTTTTCCTGCATCCACTGCACTGCGGTTTTCACCAGTTCGTCCGGCTGTTTGAAATGATGGGGTATCGGAATGTAAGGCGCCTGGGTGGAATCCTTGTTGGCCAGCATCACCGTTTTGGCACAGCATTTGGCAATCTCCGGGCCGGCAAAGCGCTCGATCAGGCGGATACACAGATGCAGATAAGCGGTGACTGCACCGGAACAGTAGACCTGGTTGTGCTCCGTGACCACTTGCTCCAGGCGCAGGCGCACCCTGGGGAACGCGTCACTGAAATGGTGTGCCAGCCACCAACTGGTGGTGGCGTCGGAGCCGTCCAGCAGACCGGTATCCGCCAGCAGGAACGAGCCGCTGCAATTGGAGGCGATGGCGGCGCCCGCGGCGTGATGGGCCCGGATCCGGTCCCCCAGCAGGGCGCGCATTTCCCGGGTTTTCTCCAACACCTCGAAGCCGTAGGCATGGTCGATGGCGGGGATCATGCAAATGTCCGGCTGGCCCACATCGTCGTAACGACAGTCCACCGCCACGGTAATGCCCGTTGAGGTATGTACCGGTTTGCCGTCCGGCGAGCAGATGATCCAGGAAAACAGTGGCCTGCCGGCGCCTTCCTTGCGCACCCGTTGATGGGTATTGGCGATATGGAAGATGTCTGTGGGCCCGGTCAGAGAAGTCGATAAACAGCCATCATAGGCGAATATTGCCAGATTAGTGGTCATTTTTGGCTCCCTGGTGTGGCAATATATGCAGCAATGTTGTCATAAATGCCACTATTCGCTTTCGAGGTCAAGGCGTAATCTGAGTCAGTGGTTGACTGCAGGTCACAGAGGAGGACAAGCGATGATAACGCTCCATTCAATCGGACTGCCAGGCACCCTGGGAGAGATCGCCAGACCACGACCCCGGTACAACAGCGAACCATTAACGGCAGTATTGCTGCAGCGGGGGCTTCAGGGTCTGAATTTGAGCGCCCGCCTGGTGATTGGCAGCGGCCTGGCCTGGTTGATCCATTGGCTGTTGCCGGTGATCCTGCCCCTCAATTTCTTTGCCGCCCTCAGCGCCGGGCTGGTATTGCTCTATCTGGCCAATCTGGCGGACGTGCAGCGGCTGCGGGACGGCCTGTTCTGTGTATTGCCCGGATTATTGGTCTGGATCATTCTGGCCTACGCGCCGGACCAGGCGGCGGCGGTGGCGCTGACTTTGTTTATTCACCTGATGCTGGCATTCTTTGCCGCCACCGCTGGCATCAGCGGTGGTTTGCGCGAGCTGCAGTTGTGGCCGGTGCTGTTTGGCTTCAATCTGATGGTGCTGGCAGGGGTGGCGCAGGCCTATCTCTGAACCGGGGCTGGAGGCTGGCGACGCCGGGAACTATCACTTTTCAGTCCGGTCAAATCAGCAGCGTTTGATCCCCTGAACAGTGCTCGTAAAGTGTAAGAGGAGTTTCCGATGCCGACAGCAAAATCGGTTCTGGCGTTGTTGTGTTTATTGGTTTTTTCCGCCCCAGCCATGGCGGTGTGGCCTCTGCAGGATGGCGATGGCAGGCAGTTGCCGTCCCTGGCGCCCATGCTGGAAAAAGTGAATCCGGCGGTGGTGAACATCGCCACCTTTGCCAACCAGCAGGCCATGAACCCGCTGATGAATGATCCGTTCTTTCGGCATTTTTTCGGCCCCGGGCAACGCTCACCGCAAATGCGGCGGTCCCAGAGTGCCGGCTCCGGTGTGATTGTGGATGCTGACGAAGGCACGGTGATTACCAATTTTCACGTTATCGACGGCGCTGACGAGATCAAAGTGTCCCTCAACGATGGCCGCACCTTCGACGCCAAGCTGGTGGGCTCGGATCCGGATGTGGACATCGCCATTCTGGACATCGACGGTGACAATCTCAGTGAAGTAAAAATTGCCGATTCGGATTCCACCCGGGTGGGGGATTTCGTGGTGGCCATTGGTAACCCCTTCGGCCTGGGGCAGACGGTGACCACCGGGGTGGTCAGCGCCATTGGACGTACCGGTCTTGGGATTGAGGGTTACGAGAACTTCATCCAGACCGACGCCTCCATCAACCCGGGCAACTCCGGCGGCGCCCTGGTGAACCTGAACGGTGAACTGGTGGGAATCAATACCGCCATTATCGCCCCCGCGGGAGGTAACGTGGGTATCGGCTTTGCGATTCCCACCAACATGGCCCGTCACAGTCTCGAACAGATTCTGGAGCACGGGGAGGTGAAGCGGGGCCAGCTGGGGGTCATCATTCAGGATCTGACGCCGGAGCTGGCACAGGCTTTTGACCTGGATGGCACTCAGGGCGTGGTGATTTCCGAGGTGCAGGAAGACTCCGCCGCCGACAAAGCCGGACTGCAGCAGGGTGACGTGATTATTGAGTTTGATGGCAAGCCCATGCGCTCCGCTGCGCAGCTGCGCAACGCGGTGGGTGTGCATAAGGTGGGCGACAAGGTCAGAATCAAGGTTGTCCGGGATGGCGATGAGAAGATTATCAAAGCCCGCATCGGGGAATCCCAGGGCAATGTGCTTGCCTCGGGCGGTCTGCACAAGTTTCTCGATGGCGCCCACCTGGTGGATAACAAACAGCCCAGTGGCGTTCTGGTACAGACTATTGATCCCGGATCCGCGGCTCAGATGTCCGGCTTGCGGGCTGGGGATATTATCACCAGTGTCAACAAGCAGCGGATAGAGAGCCTGAAGGAGCTGAAGGGGGCGGTGTCCAAAAGCCGTGACCAACTGCTGTTGCGGGTGATTCGCGGAAACGCCGCCCTGTATCTGGTATTGAAGTGATAGCTCAGGCCCCCGGTTGGCGGGGGCCGGTCTGCGTGTCACCGCGGTAGGCAACCGTACTCCCGCGATTCCGGAGTTGGGGCTGGGCATCCCCGGGGGTCACTTGTACAATGGCCCCTTCCATTTCATCCCGAACCGCAAGCTTCCCGATGAAAAAACTGCAGTTTCCCCGCTTTCGCCGCAGGCGAAACTCAAATTCCACCTCCGCTCCGGAACCCACGGTGGAGGGTATCCGCTGCAAGCTGGCCCACTATCAGCCGCGGGAAGGGCCCGCCAGTTTTCGTTTGGGCGGCACCTATCCTGTCAGTGAGATTGACGAGGACCGGCTGCAAGCCGAGACGGAGCGCAAGCCTTTGCATAAGAATCGACCAGACAACGACTAACACTCATTTTCAGGTGCGAATCTCACATCTTTTCATTTGACAACTATTCTCATTGCAATTAACCTCCAGGCAACAGTGTGGAGGAAAGCCAAGGTTATGTACGTATGTGTCTGTAAAGCGGTGACGGAAAAGCACATTCAGCAGGCGGTTAAATCCGGCGTCAATGATTATCGTTCATTCCGGGATCGAACCGGCGTCGGGTCGCAATGTGGCAAGTGCGGGACGGAAGCCAAAAGCTGTTTCCGCCAACATGCCGTGCCTCAGTGACCAATGCTTTGCAAATAGCCCGATAAAGGGTTACTTTTTGCAGGCTCATCACCGTGGCCGGCCGGTGTGTTGTTAGACTGTCTGCAAGAGGAGACCCCCATGAAGGGCGACGCAAAAGTCATCGAATATCTGAATAAAGTCCTGGGTAATGAGCTGCTTGCTATTAACCAGTATTTTCTGCACAGCAAGATGTACAAGAATTGGGGCCTGACCGAGCTGGCGGAACACGAGTATCATGAATCCATCGATGAGATGAAGCATGCCGACAAGCTCACCGATCGCATTCTTATGCTGGAGGGGCTCCCCAATTATCAGCATCTGGGCAAGCTTAAAGTGGGTGAGGAAGTGAAAGAGATACTGGAGTGCGATCTCAAGCTGGAAATGGAAGCGGTGCCGGATCTGAAAGAGGCCATCGCCCACTGCGAAAAAGTGAAGGATTACGTCTCCCGGGAGCTTTTTGTTTCCATCCTGGATTCCGAGGAAGAGCACATCGACTGGCTCGAGACTCAGCTGGACCTGATTGAAAAAGTGGGTATGAAAAATTACCTGCAGTCCAAAATGAGCAGCTGAGGGCTACCACCGGCGCATTAAGGCGGGCCGGGCCCGCCTTTTTGATTCGCTCGTCACGGCAACTCCTGGTTATGTCACGGCCCCTGAACTGCCAGCCAACGGCGAAATTCCTGCTCCGGATTGGCCGTGGTCCAGATCTCTGATAACGGGGGTTGTTGCCAGAAATCCATGCCCCAACGTAACTGCGCCACCAGGAATTGGAGCAGCCCGTGAGCCTGATTCAATCCCAGCCTGCGCCCCTGATTCAAACCGTTTTCAACCCGCCGGCGGAACTGCAGGGGATGCCATCTGGCCGCCAGATCTGAGTACTGCTCCCATAAGGCAACTTCGAAATCCTCAGTCTGCAGGCCCTGGAACTGCGCCTGAAACGCAGCCAGGTGGTGCGCCTGCAGGATCCAGGGTGATGCTGGCTCGGGGGCGCGGACCTGGGGTTGCTCCGCCAGCTGATAATATCGCCAACACCCTGTATCAGGGTCCGGCACTACCAGTAACTCGGCCGGCCCCAGCAATTGAGCCCTTTCCCGGAGTGAAAGCACCGGTAACAAACGGTTCAGAACCTGACCGTCCCAGTAGCGGAACAACCATTCAGAGGCGTCATTGAGAGAGGCACGCATCCGCCCTTGCCAGTACGGAATCTGTTGTCGCATTGACTGTGACGACCTGAACCAGATGACACCGGTACGGGTATCACTGGCCTGCTCCACCCAGGGATATTCTTTCGCGGTCACCGCCACCAGATAAGCTGAATAGGGCAGACAGGGCGCCAGCTCGGTGCCGGCAAACAACGGATAATAGTCGGCCTCGGGCCCGTGTAAAAAAAACGTGGTCAGAGCTCCGTCGGGGCGGGTGCCATCCAACAGGGCGAACCAGCGCTTCGGGCGCTCAATATCTTCCAGCAGCGCTTCCGCCAGTTCCGGCCGGTTAATCAACCAGGAATCCATTAACGTCTGTTCGCGACAGTGCTATTTTCGATAGAGAAATTCCTGGACCGAATCCGCCAGCTCCGGCGGCACCAGCGCCAGCATTTTTTTACGCACATTTAGCAGCATGATTCGCACGTTGGTGACAGAATGCCCAGTACGTTCGGCTATCTCCCTGGCGCTGAGTCCTTCACACACCGCGTAGCGGATATGGCGGTACTGCACCGGTGTCAGAAAGGAGCGCACCATCTCCAGCATGACCGTGATCCGATCCTGCTCCACTTGCGCTTCCCGGTCCAGGATGTCCGGATCAGGCTCATGATGTTCCGCCGCAAAGAACGCCACATCCCGAGATGCCACCTGAGCGGCCCTGTGATGAGGTTCGAAATCGCCACCCCAGGCGCCGTTCGGATCCACTCCCTCATGAGCGGGGGCGATCTGATCCAGGGTTACGTAGGATGGGTACTCCCGGATAATGGCATCCACCATCCGGGTACTGGTAATCATTTTCAGAGTGCCCAGCATGATCTGGTTGCGGCGGTTACCCCGGGCATCCAGGTTCTTCTGGTGAACCGCATGCAATGGGCGATAGGCAATATCGCAAAACAGACTTAGCATGGAATCCGTGGCATCACTGGGCAGGTACTGAATACCAATTTTTTTAATCAGGCTGGCGCAATAGCGATTAAAATTGGCAGCAATAAACAAGTGGATGTTAAGTTGGCGCCAGTCCCCATCCGCCCAATCCGTGAGATCGCGGTAGTGTGAGATACTCTTTATCATGGTCACTCCCATCCTTAGAGATTGACGGGTCAAAGCCTGTGGCGTCATAAGCCCCCGCTTATGTGGCTGTGCCCGTCGGCCACCAAACAAGTGGCTCAGAACGCCGGCAAGATTAGCAATGGCCATCATACAACACAACTGGATCGCAAAAGTTTGAGCAATTTCTCACACGAATTTGTGAGAAAGTTGGGAAAAAAAATGTCGGTTTCGACGGTGCGAATTATCGTTACCGTTTTCATACAAAATAAAAATAAAATGTGCTGAGAAATTCCAGAAATACTTGCGCCTGCCCTGTCTCTCTAAGTTTGGTTGAGCGATAGTGTGTGCAAAAACCTGCGCAGCGTTCATTTTTTTCAGTCTGAACATGGAAATCGGATCAGGGTAAATACCGGCGTAAGGTGCGATGCAGCAGCACCATTTGCTCCAGCTGCTCCGCGGTGGACAGAGGGAGGGAAATAGCCGCCCGCACCAGATGTTGTTGGTGCAGGCTGCGCCAGAAATTACAGCCGCCGGCGTTCAGATACAGTCGTATCAGATAAGTCTGATTCCGCCAGGCCAGGGACGGTTGTGGGGCTTGCCATAGCGCCGTCAACAGAGACTGGTGTTGCGGGTGGAAATAATCCCGTAAGGTCCGGGTCAGAGACTCATCGGCGGTGTCGCATTGACGCGGTGCGGTAGGGTCCAGAAACCGGGCCCGGGAAACCCTGACCAACTGGTGGCCGGCTGCATGCAAACTGTGCAACCGGGTGCTGCTGAAGGCATCCACCCGGGCCGCTTCAAGACTGGCAAGGGCCGCTTCCGGTGCACCTCCCAGGGCCTGGTGCCAGGCGATTTCGAGCAATACCGCGGCGGGATCGCCATTGAGCTCTAATGCCTGTGTTACCAACTGTCGTTTCAGGCCCAGGGCTTTGGCGTCCTCCACCTGCAGCAGATATTGCTCCAGTAACAGGCTTTCAGCACGCACCGCCCACAGATCGTGGAAGGGGCCACGCAGCTGCGGTATCAGGGCGGCGGCGGGTTGCAGCTTGCCGGAGCGCAGCAGTTGCAAAAAATTCTCCTCCCGCTGCAGTCGTTGCCAGGTCTCCGTTGCCGGATATTGGCCATCCGGATTACCGGCGGCTTGCCGCAACTCAAACGCCCATTGTTGTCGCAGGTCGGCTGTCAGCGGGCTGGTAGTGGCCGCGGTCTGATCCATGTGCTGTTGGATGTGCTGTTGCAAGCAGTGCTGCGGGCTTTGCTCTCCACAGCTCGCGGCGCGGCCGGGCAGCGCCATGATCAACAGCAGCAGGCAGTAACCCGCCCGGCGGCCGCGGCGGGCGGCTTCAAGGCCCATGGCTGGTACGCAAGGTGGGGAACCCCTGCCGCTCCAGCCAGTGCAGAGCCCGGTCGCGATTGGGGGCCTGATATTCCCAATGCAAAAACGCCGCAGAATGTGGTTCCTGATCGGAACTGGGCACCAACTGGTGGCAACACTCGTGATAGAGCAGGTACTTCAGTACAAATTGCGGCGCCCCCAGTTCCTGTAGATGGGGGTGAATGGCGATCAGCGAGCGGTCGGCGTAATAACAGGCCGCGGGCACTGCTCTGACCGTTGCGCAATGACGGTTGTATTCCCGGGCATAGCGTTGCCAGCGCTCATCGCCCTGCCGCTTGTAGATATGGCACAACAGGAGCTTTGATTCCGGGTGGTTGGCATCGGCACAGGCGGTGAGGGGTTGGAGGGCGGCGCTGAGGTTGCCCTGTTGCAGACAGCTTCTGGCCTGTTGCAGTTGGTTAAACAGCGGATCACCAGGTTCGATCTGAATCCCCGGTTCCCCCACAAACAGAGAGACGGTGCCCCGAGGTACCTGCCAGATGACTTCGGCCTGGATCTTGTTGTGAAAAAAGCGCTTGTTAACGCCGGCTAACAGTTGAAACAAAAACGGATCATCCGCATCCCGGCCGGCGAAGTGGTCACACTCCGCCTGAATGGTTGCCCTCATGCTGTCCCCCACGTTCCTTGTTATTGGCCCGCCGTTCGCGGATGAGTTATCCGCTAAGGATTTATAGGCGGCCATTGGCAAACTACCTGCCGATTCTCAGTATTTGAGCAGTGCCGCACCCGGGACCGACTCCCGCATGGATGACCGTCAACGTCACGGCTGGTAGCGGCCTGGGTATCCGGCTGATTCAGCCGTTGCTGATTATAAAGACGGGGTGGGGGCAAAAAAGTAGGATATTTCTCACTTGTCCGTACGTGATCTATCGTTTTGTCGCAGCTGCTCGAGGATACTGTCCACCTTGCGGTCCAGGTTGTCCAGGCGTTCCTCAAGGTCCAGCAGTTTGCGCAGTTCCCGCTGCTCATACCGCAGTTCACGCTCACTGGAACGGGACAACAGGTAGGCTGAAACATTGGCGGTGATCAGGGACACCAGGCAGATGCCCATCAGGATCAACAGGGAGGCAAAGATCCGTCCTTCGGTGGACTGGGGCACCACGTCGCCATAGCCCACGGTGGTGACGGTGACCCAGGCCCACCATACGCCTTCGGCGGCGGAACCAATTCCCGGGTCGATGCCGGCGATCAGGATGCCGGCACCGGTGATGAAAATGGCACTGATCACCAGGGTCTTGCCCAGGTGGTTCTGCTGCAGCACGTTCATCACAATGCGGAAGTTATGACTGAAGAAGCCGATCAAAAACAGTAGCCGGATCAGCCGCAACATCCCGAATTGGTCATTGGCCTGGAACAGGGGCGGAAATGCCAGCACGATAATGGCGACGTTGGCCCAGTTGCGCCGCAGGTGGCGCCATTTTTCACTGGCCAGGGTGGTCAGCAGACTGGTTTCCAGCAGGAAGAATCCCCACACAATCCAGTCGAACACCAGGCGCTGGCGGGATTCCAGCAGGCCGTTGCTCACCAGATACCAGTCCAGCAATATCCACAGGGCGATGATCAGCATGGGGGCTTCCAGGTAGCTGCCCCACTTTACGGCTTTGGTATTTTCCGCCGGGTGCACGCCACCGAAGCCCATAAAGACGTCGATGGTGTTTTTATGCAGGTTGGGTCGCAATTCGGTGTCACCCCGTGCTGGAGGCTGTGGTCACCGGCCCGGCGCCGGCCCCTGCAATAACCATAGACCATGGTCCGGCTACTGACAGGCGCCGTGGTGAACGTTGGAACTCCGGTTCACCATTCACTGCGACGTTTACGGCCACTGCTTTTCATAAACAACCAGGCGATGATCATACCCAGTACCACCGCGGCGGCGCCCCACTGAAAGCCCTCTTTGAGTTTTTCCTCGGATAGCCGCATGTTGTCCACTTTCAGCTTTTCGATATCCACCTTCAGCAGTTCCGCTTCCTCCTGCAACTGTCGATAGGCCTGTTCCGTGGCTATGGCATTGCGGGACACTTTCTGAATGCGATCCAGCTCCTGTTGCAACTGCTCAGTGCTCTGGCTCATTTTGCTGTGATCGGATTGCAGAGAATCAAGCTGATTTTCCGTGGAACCCAGTTGCTCCTTGAGCTGGCCGTTCTCCTGTTGCAGGCGTTCGATTTGTTGCAGGGCACGGACCAGGCGGTCGCGGGCAATGGGTTCTTCGGTGGTGTACTGGGATTGAATCCAGCCGGTTTTGCCATCCACCCGCACCTTTATCCACTCACCGGATTCCTCCAGGATCTCCATGGAGGTGCCGCTACGCAGGAAATCGATAATCCGGTATTCCAGGCTGGGGCCACTGCGCAGGTCCACCCGCAGGTTGTCGTGGATGTAGACGGTTTTTGCCAGCGCCGGTGTGACCCAGGCGGTGAGCAATAAAAATATAAAGGAGCAAAGCCGTTTTCTCACTGTGGTTCCCCGTTTTGATATTGATGATGGCGGGTTGCGGCGGATTGATTTTCCGCCAGCGGGTCAGGGCATAACTTTTTTATAAGGTTTGACCACCACCTGCTGATAGACGCCGGCGCTGACATAGGGGTCAGCATCCGCCCAGGTCTGGGCCGCGGCCAGATTTTCGAATTCGGCAATCACCAGGCTGCCGCTGAAACCGGCCTCGCCGGGGTCTTCACTGTCAATGGCCGGGCAGGGTCCGGCCACCAGCAGGCGGCCCTGTTGCTGCAGGTCCTCCAGTCGCGCCAGGTGGTCACCCCGTGCGGTTTTGCGTTGCTCCAGGCTGTTTTCCACGTCCTCACTGATAATGGCGTAGTACATTATCCCTGTGACTCCTGATTGCTGTCAGTTTTGGTTTCCGAGATGTAGCGTGAAAGGTAAAGGAACTGGCCCACGAAAAACACCATATTGATGATCGAAAAACCCACCAGCTTGAAAGTGACCCAGAAATCCTCGCCGTAGGTGAAGTAGACAAACAGATTGATGACCCCCAGGGCGATAAAAAACAGCACCCACACCAGACACAAGGGACCCCAGTTTTTCTCCGGCATCTGCAGTTTGAGATGCGGTGTCTGCTTCAGGAAGCCCTCCACCGCCTTGCGCACCAGATTGCGCCGGATCAACAGGCTGATCAAGAAGACTGCGGCAATGGACCAGTTAACGATGGAGGGTTTCCAGATGATAAAAATGGGATCATCCAGAAATATGGTGAGGCTGCCCATGACCAGAACCACGGCGAAGGTGCCCAGATGCATCTTTTCCACTGTCCGCTTCCACAGCCAGAACACCGCGATTTGTACCACACTGGCCGCCAGCAGGACTTTGGTGGACAGAATCATGTCTTTGCTGGTGTAGTAGGCTATGACGAAGAGAAGCACCGGGAAGAAATCGAAAAACTGTTTCATATCAAGCTAGTCATCACAATTGTGCCGCCAATGATAGAATATTTGACGGGCTGAAGCACTCCCTGTCACGAGGAACCTTGTTTTGCATCACACCCCCAACGCCAGCGTGGATTTTCATTTGCACAGCACCGCCTCCGATGGTGAGCTGACTCCGGCGCGGGTGGTTGCACTGGCGGCTGCCGCCGGTGTCCGACAGCTGGCACTGACCGACCATGACACCATGGCGGGGCTGGCCGAGGCCCGGCTGGCCAGCGAGGCAGCAGGGCTGGAACTGGTGGACGGGGTGGAGATCTCCTCCCTGTGGGCCAGCCAGGATATCCATGTGGTGGGCCTGGGGGTGCGATCCCGGGATGCGCGTTTACTGGAGCGGCTGGCGTCCCAGGCTGAACGGCGTCGGCAACGGGCCGCTGCTATCGGCGCCCGGCTGCAGAAACTGGGGCTGGAGGATCCGCTCCAGCAAGCGGCTGAGCTGGCGCCCCGGGGGCTGCCGGCGCGGCCCCATTTTGCCCAGGTGCTGGTGGCACAGGGCCGGTGTCGGGATCGCAAGCAGGCGTTTCAACAATACCTGGCCCAGGGCAAGCCCGCCTATGTGCGCACGGCCTGGCCGGAGCTGGAAACCGCCGTGCGCTGGATTCGGGAGGCGGGGGGCGTGGCGGTGCTGGCCCATCCGGGCCGCTACCGGCTGACCCGCAAGAAGCTGCGGCGGCTGGTGCAGGGCTTTAGCGCGGCGGGGGGGCAGGCACTGGAAGTGAGCGTGTCCACTCATAGCCCGGATATGGTCAAACAACTTGCTGATTTGACGGTTGAATTTGCGCTTTATGCTTCACAGGGAAGCGACTATCATGGCCCCTCCATGCGCTGGGTGCAGGTGGGGCGGATGCCCCGGTTGCCCTCCGTGTGCCGGCCGGTCACCGACCTGCTGGCGGGCAGATCAAGGGGTTGAAGCAGGCCGTTCCATGACAGATATATTTCGTGTTCATCCCGACAATCCGCAAACACGCCTGATTGATCAGGCGGCACAGCGGCTGCGGGCCGGTGAAGTGGTGGTCTATCCCACCGATGCCGCCTATGCGGTGGGGTGTGCCCTGGAAAACAAGCGGGGTCTGGAGCGCATCGTGCAATTGCGGCGTCTGGACGACAAACACCAGTTCACTATCCTCTGTCGCGACCTGTCGGAGCTGGCCACTTACGCCAAAGTGGAGAACTGGGCTTTCCGCCTGTTAAAAGCCCATACCCCGGGGCCCTATACCTTCGTCCTGCGGGCCACCGGCGAAGTGCCCCGACGACTGATGCACGCCAAGAAGAAAACCCTGGGCCTGCGGGTGCCGGACAATACCGTGGTGCAGGCCTTGCTGGAGGCAATGGGGGAGCCGATCATGAGCACCACCCTGTTGTTGCCCGGGGATGAATTTCCCCTGATTGATCCGGAGGAGATCCACGAGCGGGTCAGCGGGCGGGTGGACCTGGTGCTGGACGGGGGTTGGGGTGAGGTTGAAACCACCACCGTGGTGGACCTGGAGGAGGAGGCGCCGGTGATTCTGCGGCAGGGGAAGGGGGATGTGAGCGCCTTCCAGTAGTTGGTGGCAATGGCTTTCGGCGCGGGCAGGAATCCCGGTATAATCGGCCGGAATCTGGTGTCCTTTCGGTAACGGCGTTGCGCTGGTTACCGGTCATTACGAATTATTATCCTAAAATCAGGAGTTTACCTTGAGCTCAGCAGTTTCGGAGCAGCGTGTTCTTTCCGGCATGCGCCCCACAGGCAATCTGCACCTTGGCCACTATCACGGCGTTCTCAAAAACTGGGTGAAACTTCAGCATGAGTTCGAATGCTTTCTGTTCGTGGCGGACTGGCATGCGCTGACCACGCACTATGAGGATCCCCGAATCATTGAAGAATCGGTGTGGGACATGGTGGTGGACTGGCTGGCGGCGGGCATCAACCCCGGCAGTGCCACGTTGTTTATTCAGAGCCGGGTGCCGGAACATGCTGAGCTGCACCTGCTGCTGTCCATGATGACCCCCCTGGGCTGGCTGGAACGGGTGCCCACTTATAAGGATCAGATTGAGCAGTTGAAGGAAAAGGATCTCGCCACCTATGGTTTTCTGGGTTACCCGCTGCTGCAGAGTGCCGATATTCTGATTTATCGGGCCGGCCAGGTGCCGGTGGGGGCGGATCAGGTGTCCCACATTGAACTGACCCGGGAAGTGGCCCGGCGCTTCAACTACCTTTATGGGCGTGAACCCGGGTTTGAGGAAATGGTGGAGCAGGCCATTCAGAAGATGGGCAAAAAAGCCGCCAAACTGTATCGCAGCCTGCTCAACAAGTACCAGGAACAGGGGGACGACGATGCCCTGGAAACCGCCCATGCCCTGGTGCGGGATCAGCAGAACATTACCCTGAGTGACAAAGAGCGCCTGCATGGTTTTATTGAGGGCAGCGGCAAGGTGATCCTGCCGGAGCCGCAGGCGTTGCTGACCCCGGCCTCAAAAATGCCGGGGCTGGATGGGCGCAAGATGTCCAAGTCCTACAACAACGCCATTACCCTGCGGGACACCGAGGACGAGGTGTCCAGTAAGATCCGCACCATGCCCACGGACCCCGCCCGGGTCCGTCGCACCGACCCTGGCGATCCGGAAAAATGCCCGGTTTGGCAATGGCACCTGGTGTATTCCGATGACGGTACCCGGGAATGGGTGCAGCAGGGTTGCCGCAATGCCGGAATCGGTTGTCTGGATTGCAAAAAGCCCCTGATCGACGCACTACAGGAAGAGCTGCAGCCCATTCGCCAGCGGGCGGCGGAATATACCGGCAATCCGGATCTGGTGCGCAGCATCGTGGCGGAGGGTTGCGAAAAAGCCCGGGATATCGCCAAGCAAACCCTGGAAGATGTGCGCGACGCCATGGGGCTGGGATACAACTGATGGCCGTGTCTGAACCGGAAAGCCCGGCGGTGGCCGATCCGCCGGAGGCTGAAGGCCACCAGCCACTGCAGGAAGAGATGCCCTTTGCCCTGGTGTATGGCGAAGCTTTCACCAAGTTGCCCCAGGATCTCTACATTCCCCCTGACGCGCTGGAAGTTATCCTCGAGGCCTTCGAGGGGCCACTGGATCTGCTGCTCTATCTGATCAAACGGCAGAACCTGGATATCCTGGATGTGCCGGTGGCTCAGATCACCAGCCAGTATATGCAGTACGTGGAGTTGATGAAGAGCCTGAACCTGGAGCTGGCGGCGGAATACCTGGTAATGGCGGCGCTGCTGGGGGAAATCAAATCCCGCATGCTGCTGCCACGGCAACCGGAGGCCGAAGAAGATGAACACGACCCCCGGGCGGAGTTGATCCGCCGGCTGCAGGAGTACGAGCGTTACAAAAAAGCCGCGGAGGATCTGGACGAGATGCCCCGGGTGGGCCGTGAGGTGTATCTGGCGGAGGCCGAGCCACCCCGCTACGAGCGGGAGCGAACTCATCCCGAGGTGGATCTGCGGGAGGTGCTGCTGGCGCTGCAGGAAGTGCTCAACCGGGCGGATATGTTTGAAAGCCATCAGGTGAGCCGGGAACGGCTGTCCACCCGGGAGCGGATGAGCCAGGTGCTGGAGCGTCTCAGCGAAGACCGCTTCGTGCCTTTTGTCAGTCTGTTTACCTATGCCGAGGGGCGGTTGGGTGTAGTGGTGACGTTTCTGGCCATCCTGGAACTGGTGAAGGAATCGCTGATCGAGCTGATTCAAAGTGAGCCCCTGGGGCCAATTCACGTCAAAGCCCGTGAATCCGCCCATGAAATCGAACCGGAGGACGAAGCCGAGCAGCCGGAGGGCGAGTTGGAAACTGCCTTTGAGGCCGGAGCGCCGCCGGTACTGGAACAACCGGACGCGGATGCCGATGATGTCGGCGCCGGACAACCCGAGAGCGAAGATAACAACAATGTCTCTTGAGCTGGAACAAATCAAACGCATCGTGGAAGGCGCGCTGTTCGCGGCGGGCCAACCCATGAAGCTGGACAAAATCGTGGCCCTGTTTCCCGAGGAGGAGGCCCCGGCCACGGAAATCCTGGTTGAGGTATTGACCCAACTACGCGACGACTACCGGGAACGGGGGGTGATGCTGAAGGAAGTGGCTTCCGGTTACCGATTTCAGGTGCAGGAGTCCGTGGCACCCTGGGTGAGCCGGCTGTGGGAGGAAAAGCCTCCCCGATATTCCCGGGCCCTGCTGGAAACCCTGGCCCTGATTGCCTACCGCCAACCCATCACCCGGGGGGAAATCGAAGAAATTCGCGGAGTCAGCGTCAGTACCCATATCACCAAAACCCTGCTGGAGCGGGAGTGGATCCGGGTGGTGGGCCATCGGGATGTGCCGGGGCGTCCCGCCATGTACGGCACCACCCGTCAGTTTCTGGATTATTTCAATCTGAAAAACCTGGACCAACTGCCGTCATTGGCGGAGATCCGGGATCTGGATGCCATCAACGCGGAACTGGAGCTGGTGCCGGGAGGCCGTGAGCCGGAGACGCAGAACCCGCAGGAAGCGGGTGCGGGCACCGGGTCTCTGGCGGAAACCGGGGCAGGAGCCGCTCTGGAGGCAGCGGCTGAAGCAGAAGCTGCTCAGGAGCCCAGAGCTGAGGACAACGTCCCGGAACAACAGGCTCCGGAGCCGGATGGGCCGGTGGCCGCTGCCCAGCAACCCGGTGCCGGGGAGGATGCCGACTCTGGCGAATCCACTGCAGAGCCGGCGCCCACCGATGCTGAATCGGAAACGGAACCGGATCGTTGGTCCTAGGTTGAGTATTCTAGAATTGGCTGGCTAAATTTAACCATCGCCCGGTTCCAGCATCAGTTGCCGTGAGGTTACTGGGGGCCGGGGGACTTTGTAACGACTGTTGTGATTGGTACGGCGTGGTGGCGTCGGTTAGCGCCCCCGCCAGCAAGAAGAGTGCATTGACCCATGAGTGAAAAAATACAAAAGGTTCTGGCCCGGGCGGGCCTGGGATCCCGGCGCGCCATGGAGGAGTGGATCAGTGCCGGCCGGGTATCGGTAAACGGTCAGATCGCCACCCTGGGCGATCGCATCAGCGACGGTGATGAGTTGCGGGTGGACGGCCGGGTGATCGACTTCGTCAGTGAAGAGGAAAGCCTGCGGCGGGTCATCATGTATTACAAACCCGAAGGCGAGGTTTGTACCCGCACCGACCCCAATGGCCGGCCCACGGTGTTTGCTGCCCTGCCCAAACTGCAGGACCAGCGCTGGGTGGCCATTGGTCGCCTGGACGTAAACAGCCAGGGCTTGTTGTTGTTCACCACCGACGGCGACCTGGCCAATCGTTTGATGCATCCGTCTTCCAACATCGAGCGGGAGTACGCGGTGCGGGTGCATGGCAAGGTGACCGAGGAAAACCTGGAGGCGCTGCGTAACGGTGTGATGCTGCTGGACGGGCCGGCCCGGTTCGATGAAATCATTGATCAGGGAGGCGAGGGTACCAACCACTGGTATCATGTGATCCTGCGCGAGGGCCGCAAGCGCGAGGTGCGACGCATGTGGGAGACCCAGGGGGTGCAGGTGAGCCGTCTGATCCGGGTCCGTTATGGTGATCTGCAATTGCCCCGCAACCTCAAGGCCGGCCACTGGATCGAACTGGATAAAGAGGTGATTGACCAGCTGGCGGAAAGCTGCGGTGCCGCACTGCGGAAACGCACCGGGCTTTATGGTCGTGCCAAGGCCCGTTCCGAGCGGGCGGTGGAGAAGCAGGTGAGACGGGGTGGTTATCTGCGTCGCCGGAGGTATTGAGGTGTCAGGCGTGGGCCAGGGCCGGTTCCGCCACCACCACCCGGTTGCGACCCCGGGCCTTGGCCTGATACAGGGCCCGGTCCGCGCGGCGTAATAAATCCTCCCGCGCCTCCCCGTGGCAGAGACTGGCGACGCCGATGCTGGCGCTGACGGGCACCCGCTGCCCGTCCAATGTCAGTTCCAGTTGCTCCAGGGTGCGCCGGATCCGCTCGGCACCTATCTTGGCCCCGGCCACATCGGTTTTGGTCAGCAACACCACAAACTCCTCGCCGCCATAACGGAACGTCATGTCCGCGTTGCGGGAAGTGTTTTGGACCGCCCGGGCCACCCGTCGCAACACCTCGTCACCGCCGCTGTGACCAAAACTGTCGTTGATGCGTTTGAAGTGATCCAGATCCAGAATCAGCACCGAAAGGGCTTGCTCGTAGCGGTTGGCCTGATCCACTTCCCGATCCAGCATGGAATCCAGACTGATCCGGTTGCCGGCCCCGGTGAGGCCATCGGTGAGTGACGCCTTCACCGCCTCCAGATAGCGCAGGCTGTTGCGCAGGGGAAATACCAGAGTGGTGATCAGGCGATCCAGGGTGGCCAGGCAGGCGGGGCTGAAGGGGGCTGCCTCCCGATAAAAAATGAGTTCCCCCAGATAATCCCGATCGGTCTGTATGTGATACTGAGTGCTGTGGCCGCTGATATCCCCCAAATGCTGGTTCAGGCGCTGGCCCTGGTGGGTAAAGGTCAGGCCATCCAGAGTCAGCACCCGGCGGGCCTCCAGAAAAAACAGATTCAGCACCACCTTCAATTCGATACTGGTTTGCAGCAGCGCACTCAGACGGGCCAGGGCCACGGCTTCCGCCGGCGCAGTGCTGCCGGCGCCGGCCCCGGTGTTGGGCAGGGTGTCCACCAGACCCTCTGTTTTCAGGTCCACTACCCTGGCACTGGCGATTGCGTTCATTGCTGCGTCCTCTGGCTGAATGTCCATCACGTCATAAAAACCTTACACCGGGTGAAGCTAATATCGTGCCATTTTTGAACAGTTTCGCCGAATAGAATATAAGATTCTGAAAAATATAGTAATTTTTTCGAGGCGAGAGGAGAGGGCCGGGTTGGGTTGGGGCTCTGGTGCTGCCAGCGTCAAATTTCAGTCGGATTTGGCATCCGGCAATCGGCTGCCCTTTACTCAGTGTATGCCATTGGCGGTTTTGGCGTTCAAGCCCCGGTGTGGTCGCCGGGGTAGCGGATCATTTGGGCTGGGCATCCAGCGACTGGCCGCTAATGCCTTTGGAATCCGGTCCCATCAGAAAATTATACAGGGGCATAATGGCCTCCGGGGGGCAAACCGTTGCCGGTTCCTCTGCCGGATAGGCTGCCGCCCGCATGCGGGTGCGGGTGGCCCCCGGATTAATGCAGTTCACCCGGATCTTGCTGGAGTCCTGCAACTCATCCGCCAGGGTCTGCATCATTCCTTCCACGGCGAATTTGGAAATGGCATAGGCCCCCCAGTTGGCGCGCCCCTGCCGCCCCACGGAAGAGGTGGTGAAAATCACAGAGGCATCATTGGACTGCCGTAACATGGGAACAAGGTTGCGCACCAGCATAAACTGGGCATTCACATTTACCTTCATCACCTGTTCAAACAGATCCATGGGGTAAAATTCCAGGGGGCGAAGTTCCCCCAGCACGGCGGCATTTAACAACAGGCCGTCCAGGCGCCCGAATTCCGCTTCAATGTTTTCTGCGATCTGTTGGTATTCCAGATGGCTGGCGGATTCCAGATTGAGGGGCACGATGGCCGGCTGGCTGCCGCCCTCGGACTCAATCTGGTCGTAAACCTGTTCCAGTTTTTCCACACTGCGTCCCAACAGAATCACGGTGGCCCCGAGCCGGGCATAGCTGAGAGCCGCTGCCTTGCCGATACCGGCGCCGGCGCCGGTCACCAGAATAATCCGTTCCTGCAGCAGTTCATCGGGCGCTGTGTATTGGCTGTAATCCTGTGTCATGCTGGGTTCCTGTTAGCGGTTGGCGCCGAGTGTAGCAAACTCCGGGCTTCAGTTTCAGTGGCCGGTGCCGGTTTTCGAAAATCAGTGCAAATGGTCCAGCAGCCAGCGTTGAAATGCCTGGGGGGTGGGCATGATGGTATCGGCTTGCCATAGTCGTGAATCATCGCCGGCGTCCAGGTAACCCCAATCAGCGGCCACGGTGTAATTGCCGGCCCGGCGTCCGGCCTCGATATCCCGGGCGTGATCCCCCACATACAACGTTTGAGCGGGGTCCACCTGTAACAGATCGCAGGCCTTGAACAGGGCCTCGGGATGAGGCTTGCGCTGCTTCACCTGATCCGGACACACCGCCACTGCGCACCGGTCCTGCAGCGCCAGTCCGGCGATCAGTGGCAGGGTGAAACGGCTGGGCTTGTTGGTGACAATGCCCCAGGGAATCCGCCGCTGTTCCAATATCTCGAGAGCCGGCTCAAGGCCCGGGAATACCCGCGATTCCACCGCCAGTTGCTGTTCATAGGCATCCAGTAACTGTTCCAGATCCCGGGCGAAGTGGGGGTTATCGCTTTCCGCGCCGAAGGCCAGGGTGACCAGGGCCCGGGCGCCATTGGAAACCTGCTGGCGGATCCGGTCGGGGGCAAAAGTGGTAAGCCCTCTGGCCTGGCGTAACTGGTTCAGTACCCGCACAAAGTCCGGCGCGGTATCGATCAGGGTGCCGTCCAGGTCAAACAGCACGGCGGCAATGGGCTGGGGTACTGCCATGATTTCCTCAGGCCGGCTTGCGGCAATGCATGAAATAGTTAACGTCCAGATCCCGGCTCAGCTTGAACTGCATGGTGAGGGGGTTGACGCTCATGCCACTCAAATCACTGACGATGATACCGGCCTGCCGGGCCCAGGCCGCCAGTTCCGAGGGCTTGATAAATTTCAGATAATCATGGGTGCCTTTGGGCACCAGATTCATCACATATTCCGCCCCGACAATGGCCAGGGCATAGGCCTTGGGGTTGCGGTTGATGGTGGAAAAAAACAGTTGCCCGCCGGGTTTGGTGAGCGCGGCGCAGGCATGGATGATGGCGGCCGGATCCGGTACGTGCTCCAGCAACTCCATGCAGGTCACCACATCAAAACCGGCGTGCTCCGCGGCGGCCAGCTCTTCCACCGGCAGATGGCGGTAATCAATTTCCAACTCGCGGGAAGCCGCGTGATCCCGGGCCACGTCCAGATTGGCGGCCCCCAGATCGATGCCGGTGACCCGGGCTCCGCGCAGGGCCAGGCCTTCGCTGAGAATGCCGCCGCCGCAACCCACGTCCAGTACCCGGCGCCCGGCAAGGGGGGCCCGCTCGTTGATGTAGTTCAACCGCAGTGGGTTGATATCGTGCAGCGGTTTGAATTCCCCTTCCGGATCCCACCAGCGGTTGGCGATGGCTTCGAACTTGGCAATTTCACTGTGATCCACATTAGTCATCGGGGTGTTCGTCCGCCTGTTGAATTTGGGCTTTCCAGAGTCTGGCGTCACGCAGGACCGCCACCAGGTCGATGGTGGTGAGTTGACGTTGATTCATCACCCGGGTGCCACTGATCCAGGAATCGGTGACCTGGGAAGCGGGGGTAGCGTACACCAATTGGGATTCCAGGTGGTAATGGGGCTGGCAGGTGACATCGTCCAGATGCACCGCGATCAGGTCCGCCGCCTTGCCCACTTCCAGCGAGCCGGTGGTGTCCTCCAGCCCCAGGGCCCGGGCACCGTTGATGGTGGCCATGGCCAGCGCCTGCCGCGCCGGCACCGCCGCCGGATCCTGGGAGGCCCCCTTGGCCAGCAGTGCCGCGGTGCGCATTTCAGAAAACATATCCAGGTCGTTATTACTGGCGGCGCCGTCGGTCCCCAGAGCCACATTGACCCCCGCCGCCAGCAGTTTGGTCACCGGGCAGAAACCGCTGGCCAGTTTCAAATTGGATTCCGGGCAGTGAATGACGTGGCTGCCGGTTTGGGCCAGCAGTTCTATTTCCCCGTCATTCAGCTGCGTCATGTGCACGGCCTGAAACTGAGGGCTGAGCAATCCCAGTTCGTGCAGGCGGGCAATGGGCCGGCGGCCGGTCTGCCGTTCCGCCTCCGTCACTTCAAAGGCGGTCTCGTGCAGATGCATTTGAATACCGGCACCGGTCTCCATGGCCATGGTGACCACTTTTTTCAAAGGTTCATCGGATACGGTGTAGGGAGCATGGGGGCCGAAAGCCACATTCACCAGGGGGTGGTTCCGGTAGTCGTCGTGTAACTGCAGACCCTTACGCAGGTACTCGTCGGCGTTTTGCGCCCAATTGGTGGGGAAATCCAGAATCGGAAAACTCAACTGACAGCGTATATGGCTGCTCACCGCCGCCTTGGCCACCACGTTGGGGTAAAAATACATATCGCTGAAACAGGTGGTGCCACCGCGAATCATTTCCGCCATGGCCAGCAATGCGCCCTCGCGGATGAAGGCAGGGTCCACCCAGCGGCCCTCCGCGGGCCAGATGTGCTGTTGCAACCAGTCCATCAGTGGCAGGTCGTCCGCCAGGCCACGAAACAGGCTCATGGCGGTGTGACCGTGGGCATTGATCAAGCCGGGCATGACCACGTGGTCCTCCAGATCGACAGTTTCTGCCGCCTGAATCGCCAGGCTGCCCTGGGGCCCGGTGGCCTGAATGCGGCCTTTGTCGATAGCGATGCAGTAATTCTCCAGCACCGGCTGGTCGGGCACCATGGTCAACAGCCAGCGGGCGTTGATCAGAGTGGCCACGGTGGGGGTCTCAGACATCTTTACCTCTTGGGCGGCAGGAATTCGTTGGCACCATGTTACTCTGGAACTCAGCATTGGAAAAATCCAATGGGCCACATTGGCCTGGAATGGGAGGCGCGTATAATAACGCCCTCGTTATCAGGAGGGAGCCATGGCCTTGGATCAAAATCAGTCAGTGAGTGCGATTGAATGGCGCGATGATACCTTATGGTTGCTGGATCAGCGCCTGTTGCCGCTCGAGGAACGCTGGCTGGAACATCCTGACCTGGAGACCGTGGTGGATTCCATCCGCAACATGGTGGTGCGGGGGGCGCCGGCCATAGGGATTACCGCGGCTTACGGCGTGGTGATCGCCGCCCGCTGCCGGCGGCAGCGGGATGCGGACAACTGGCAGCGGGCGCTGGCGGAGGATCTGGCGGCGCTGGCGGCCTCCCGCCCCACGGCGGTGAACCTGTTCTGGGCTCTGGATCAGATGCGCACTGCTCTGAAAGGGCTGGACCCGACCCAGGACCCGGTGGTGCAGCTGCTGCGGGAGGCAAAAAAAATTCACCGTCAGGACCTGGCGGCCAATCACACCATGGGGCGGCTGGGCAGTGCCTTGCTGGGCAGCCACAATGCACCCGCCAAAGGCGTCATCACCCACTGCAACACCGGTTCCCTGGCCACCGGCGGTTACGGTACCGCCCTGGGGGTGATCCGTTCCGCCTGGCAGCAGGGGCTGATCGACCGGGTGTTTGCGGATGAAACCCGGCCCTGGTGGCAGGGCTCCCGGCTCACCGCCTGGGAACTGATGCGGGACCGGATTCCCGTGACCCTGATCGCCGATTCCGTGGCGGCCACCCTGATGCAGCAGGGCCGCATCAGCTGGGTGATCGTTGGCGCCGACCGGATCACCGCCAATGGCGACGTGGCCAACAAAATCGGCACCTACAACCTGGCGGTGCTGGCCAAGCATCACGGGGTGCGGTTTATGGTGGTGGCCCCCACCACTACTTTTGACCTGGCGCTCAGTAACGGTCAGGACATTCCCATTGAGGAGCGGGGCCCGGAAGAGGTGGTGGCGGTGCGGGGACAGCGCCTGGCGCCGGAAAATGTCGAAGTTTACAACCCGGTGTTCGACATCACACCGGCCCAGCTCATCGACGCTATTGTGACCGAAAAAGGGGTGGTGGAGCAGCCGTCCACAGCGGCCATCGCCCGCCTGCTGGAGGCGCCTCACCTGCACTGAGGAAGCCGGCCGCAAAAGCATCATTTTTCTGCAAAAAACGCTGTTTTGTTCGTCGCCCCGGGAGGGCGGTTTGTGGTATTATTGCGGGCTTTAATGGTGGTCCAGGCAGCCGTCAGGGGTAATGACAACAACGACGACAGATCAACCCCGGTCACTGTGCTGAACCGGGCCCGCTGCCCGAGCACAGCCGTCATCAGCAGATCAGGAACCCGATGTCAGAATTAGCCAAAGAAATCCTACCGGTCAACATCGAAGACGAACTCAAACAATCCTATCTTGACTACGCCATGAGTGTCATCGTGGGACGTGCGTTGCCGGACGTACGGGATGGCCTCAAACCGGTGCATCGGCGGGTACTCTATGCCATGCACGAGTTGGGCAACAGCTACAACAAGCCCTATAAGAAATCCGCCCGAGTGGTGGGTGACGTTATCGGTAAATACCACCCCCACGGCGACTCCGCGGTGTATGACACCATCGTACGGATGGCGCAGCCGTTCTCCCTGCGTTACACCCTGGTGGACGGGCAGGGCAACTTTGGTTCCATCGACGGCGACAACGCGGCGGCCATGCGTTACACCGAAGTGCGCATGGCCAAGCTGGCCCACGACCTGCTGGCGGATCTGGAAAAAGAAACGGTGGACTTTGTCCCCAACTACGATGGCAACGAGCAGATGCCGTCGGTGCTGCCCACCCGGATTCCCAACCTATTGATCAACGGCTCTTCCGGTATCGCCGTGGGCATGGCCACCAATATACCTCCCCATAATCTGGGCGAAGTGATCGACGGCACCCTGGCCTGTATCGATGATCCGGACATCGATATCGACGGTCTGATGGAATACATTCAGGGGCCGGACCTGCCCACCCACGGTATCATCAATGGCCGCTCCGGCATTATCGAGGCCTACCGCACCGGCCGTGGCCGCATGTACATGCGCGCACGGGCCCACATCGAAACCGAGAAAAACGGCCGCGAAACCATCATCATCACCGAAATTCCTTACCTTGTGAACAAGGCCCGGCTGATCGAAAAGATTGCCGAGCTGGTGAAGGAAAAGCGGGTGGAGGGCATCAGCGAAATTCGCGATGAGTCCGACAAGGACGGTATCCGGGTGGTGATCGAGGTGCGCCGTGTTGATAACGCCGAGGTGCTGCTGAACAACCTCTATTCCCAGACCCAGCTGGAGTCCGTGTTCGGCATCAATATGGTGGCCTTGGTAGATGGCCAGCCCCGCCTGCTGAACCTGAAAGGCATTATTGAGGCCTTTATCCGTCACCGGCGGGAAGTGGTGACCCGGCGTACCGTTTACGACCTGCGCAAGGCCCGGGAGCGGGGCCATGTGCTGGAAGGTCTGGCGGTGGCGCTGGCCAATATCGACCCGGTGATCGAACTGATCAAAGCCTCCCCCAGCCGGGCGGAGGCCGAGCAGGGGCTGATGGGGCGCGGCTGGCAACCCGGCAATGTGCTGGACATGCTGGAGCGGGCCGGGGGCCCCGATGCCTGCCGGCCGGATGACATCGATCCCCGCTTCGGTCTGGGGGATGATGGGCTGTACTATCTGTCCGCCGTGCAGGCCAAGGAAATCCTCGACATGCGGTTGCACCGCCTCACCGGCCTGGAAACCGACAAGCTGCTGCAGGAATATCAGGAAAAACTGGATCTGATTCGCGAGTTGATGGCGATTCTGGCGGACCCGGAACTACTGATGCAGGTAATCCGGGACGAGTTGGTGGAAGTGCGGCAACAGTATGCCGACCAGCGCCGTACCGAAATCGTCGCCTCCCGCATGGACCTGACCAACGAGGATCTGATTCCGGAAGAGACCCTGGTGGTGACTTTGTCCCACGGCGGCTACGCCAAGACCCAGCCCATTGCCAACTATCAGGCCCAGAAGCGGGGCGGCCGGGGCAAGGCCGCCGCCTCGGTGAAAGACGAGGATTACGTGGAACGGCTGCTGGTCACCAGCAGTCATGACACCATTCTCTGTTTTAGCAATCAGGGCAAGGTATACTGGCTCAAGGTGTATCAGATTCCCCAGGCCGGGCGGCAGTCCCGGGGCCGGCCCATCGTCAATCTGCTGCCCCTGGGGGAGGACGAAAAAATCACCGCCATCCTGCCCCTGCGGGATTACGAGGCGGGCAAGTTTATCTTTATGGCCACCAGCAACGGCACGGTGAAGAAAGTGGCGGTGGATGCCTTCTCCCGGCCCCGCAGCTCCGGCCTGATTGCCATCGAACTGGAGCCGGGTAACCGGCTGGTGGGTGTGGATATCACCGACGGCGAGCAGGACATCATGCTGTTCACCTCCGAGGGCAAGGCGGTGCGTTTCGCCGAGGCCAGTGTGCGGGCCATGGGTCGTACCGCCCGCGGTGTGCGGGGGGTGAATCTGCCGCCAGGGGCGGATCTGATCTCGCTCATCGTGCCGCAGGCGGGGCATCAGGTGTTGTCCGCCAGCGTCAACGGCTACGGCAAACGCACGGCCGTGGAGGATTTTCCCACCAAGGGGCGTGGCGGCAAGGGTATTATTGCCATGCGCTGCAGTGAACGTAACGGGGCCCTGCTGAGTGCGGTGCAGGTGACCGACAGCGACGAAATCATGCTGATTTCCAACCAGGGTACCCTGGTGCGTACCCGGGTGGATGAGGTCTCCGTCCAGGGGCGCGACACCCAGGGGGTCAGGCTGATCCGCCTGGGGGACGATGAACGGCTGGTGGGTGTGGAGCGCATTGCCGAACTGGAAGACGAGGCAGAGGTGCTGGAAAATGCCGATTTGCCGGACCTGCCTGCCGAGCTGGACGGCCAGGCCGATCCCGGGCAGCCCCAAGGGCCGGATTCCGGCGAGTCCGACGCCGGGGGTACCGACTCCGGGGGTACCGACCACGGGGCTTCTGATGATGAGGAACCATAACCGCCATGACCCGCGCCTATAACTTTTGTGCCGGCCCCGCCGCGTTGCCCGAAGCGGTACTGGAACAGGCCCAGGCGGAGCTGCTGGATTACCAGGGGCGGGGCCTGTCGGTGATGGAAATGAGCCACCGCTCCGATGAAGTGGTGGCCATGGCGGAGCGGGCGGAGCAGGACCTGCGGGATCTGTTGGCCATACCTGACAACTACCGGGTGTTGTTCCTGCAGGGGGGGGCCAGCGCCCAGTTTGCCATGGTGCCCCTTAACCTGTCGGGCAAAACCCACTCCGCCGATTATGTGAATACCGGGCAGTGGTCCAGCAAAGCCATCAAAGAGGCGCAGAAGTATTGTAACGTGCATGTGGCCGCCAGCAGCCAGGCTGACAACTTCAGTCAGGTGCCGCCCTTTGAGCAATGGCAGCTTAGTGACAACGCCGCCTATCTGCATTACACCCCCAACGAAACCATCGGCGGCGTGGAGTTCGACTTTATTCCCCAGGTGGATGTGCCCCTGGTGGTGGATCTGTCCTCCAGTATTTTGTCCGAGCCACTGGACGTCAGCCGTTTTGGCGTGATTTATGCTGGTGCCCAGAAGAATATCGGGCCGGCGGGGATCACCGTGGTGATAGCCCGGGAGGATTTGCTGGGGCGGGCCATTCCCGCCACCCCCACCATGATGGATTACCAGGTGCACGCGGACAACGGTTCCATGTACAACACCCCGCCCACCTTCGCCTGGTATCTGGCGGGGCTGGTGTTCCAGTGGTTGAAACAGCAGGGTGGGTTGGATGCCATGGCGGCCCTGAACCGGGCCAAAGCGGACAAACTGTACCAGTACATCGACAACAGTGATTTTTACGCCAACCCGGTGGCGGTCCGCAATCGCTCGCGCATGAACGTGCCTTTTACCCTGGCGGATGCCGCGCTGGATAACGAATTCCTGCGGCAGGCGGATGCCCGTGGCCTGCTCAATCTCAAGGGGCACCGCAGTGTCGGCGGCATGCGCGCCAGCCTCTACAATGCGGTGCCCATGGCGGCCGTGGATGCACTGATTGAATTTATGACGGATTTTGCGCAAGCGAGGGGTTAAGCAAAGTCATGTCCGATTCCAAACCCAGCCTGGAAAGTCTGCGCCAGGATATCGATACCCTGGATCAGCAGATCCAGGAATTGATCAGCGAACGGGCGCGGCGGGCCCAGGATGTGGCCCGGGTGAAGCAGGCCGCCAAAGATGCCGGGGAACCGGTGGTATTCTATCGTCCGGAACGGGAGGCCCAGGTGCTGCGGCGGGTGATGGAACGCAACACCGGCCCCCTGCATCAGGAAGCCATGGCCCGGCTGTTTCGGGAAATCATGTCCGCCTGTCTGGCCCTGGAAGAACCCATGACCATCGCTTTTCTGGGGCCGGAGGGCACCTTCACCCAGGCGGCGGCGCAAAAGCACTTTGGTCACGGGGTGATTACCTCACCCATGGCCACCATCGATGAAGTATTCCGCGAGGTGGAGGCCGGTCACGCCCATTACGGGGTGGTGCCGGTGGAAAACTCCACCGAAGGGGTGGTGAACACCACCCTGGATTCCTTTATCCACTCCCGGGTCACCATTTGCGGCGAGGTGGAGCTGCGGATTCACCACCACCTGATGGTGGGGCAGAATACCCGGTCCGATGCCATTACCCGGATCTATTCCCACCAGCAGTCCCTGGCCCAGTGCCGGCAGTGGCTGGACGCCAATTACCCCACCGCGGACCGGGTCCCGGTGAGCAGCAACGCCGATGCCGCCCGCCGCATGCAGAGCGAGTGGAATGCGGCGGCCATTGCCGGCGAGGTGGCGGCGGAAATGTATGATCTCAAAGTGCTGGCCTCCAATATTGAGGATAACCCCCATAACACCACCCGCTTTTTGATTGTGGGGCGGGAGCGGGTGCCGGCTTCCGGCGACGACAAGACCTCGATCATTGTCTCCATGAAGAACAAACCCGGTGCACTCTATGAGCTGCTGGCCCCGTTTCACGACGCCGGCATTATGCTGACCCGGGTGGAAACCCGTCCCGCCCGGGATGGCTCCTGGACCTATCTGTTTTTTATTGATTTTGAAGGTCATGAACAGGATCAGGGCATTGCCGTGGCCCTGCAGCGGGTGGAGGCCATGGCGGTTTACGTAAAACGTTTGGGTTCCTACCCCAGAGCGGTGATGTGAAATGAGTTGTGATTTTCTGAGTCGGGCGTGCCCCGGTGTGCAGAGGCTGACCCCCTATGTGCCGGGTAAACCCATCGAGGAGCTGGAACGGGAGCTGGGCATCCGCAATATCGTCAAGCTCGCCAGCAACGAGAATCCCCTGGGGCCCGGCACGGCGGTGCTGCGGGCGGTGGAGCGGGTGCTACCGGAACTCAGCCGCTACCCGGATGGCAATGGGTTCCGGCTCAAACAGGCGCTTTCGGACCATCTCGGTGTAACCAGCGATACCATCACCCTGGGCAATGGCTCCAATGATGTGTTGGACCTGGTGGCCCGGGCCTTTCTCGGCCCCGGGGACGAGGCGGTGTTTTCTGAATTTGCGTTTGCGGTCTACCCCATTGCCACTCAGGCCTGTGGTGCCACCGGGGTAGTGACTCCGGCCCGTGACTACGGCCATGATCTGGATGCCATGGCCCGCGCCATCGGTCCCCGCACTAAAGTGGTGTTCATCGCCAACCCCAACAATCCCACCGGCACCGCTTTTGGCCGGGGGCAGTGGGAGTCTTTTATTCGTCAGGTGCCGGAGTCGGTACTGGTGGTGTTGGATGAAGCCTACATTGAATACACCGGCGCGGAGATGGACGATCCTCTCAACGGCCTGAATTATCTGGCGGATTATCCCAACCTGTTGGTTACTCGCACCTTCTCCAAAGCCTATGGCCTGGCGGCCCTGCGGGTGGGCTACAGTCTGTCTCACCCCCAGGTGGCGGATCTGTTAAACCGGGTGCGGCAACCCTTCAATGTGGATTCCGTGGCCCTGGCGGCGGCGCAGGCGGCGCTGGGGGATCAGGACTATCTGCAACGCAGCCGGGCGCTTAATCACCAGGGTATGGAACAATATGTGGCCGGCTTCCGGCGCCTGGGTCTGGATTACATTCCCTCGGCGGGCAATTTTGTCACCGTGCACTTTGCCAATGACGCCGGTCCGGTCTATCAGCAATTGCTGGAGCAGGGTGTAATCGTGCGGCCTCTGGCCAATTACGGTCTGCCCCGATCCCTGCGCATCAGTATTGGCCTGCCCCAGGAGAACCAGCGCTGCCTGGAAGCCCTGGAACAATGTCTGAGTTCATGATGGCGGCTTCCACCCATCCGGCCAACCCCCTGGATCGCGTCGTGGTGGTGGGGCTGGGACTGATTGGTGGCTCCTTTGCCCTGGGCCTGAAGGCCAATGGCCTGTGTCATGAGGTGGTGGGCTGCAGCCGCTCCACCGCCACCCTGGAGCAGGGTCTGGCCATGGGGGTCATTGACCGGGCTGAAGCCGACCCCGCGGTGGCGGTGCAGGGGGCGGACCTGGTGCTGCTGGCGGCTCCCATCGGCGTCACCGAGACGTTGCTGCGGGCCATGGCGCCGGGGCTGGATGGTGCCACCGTGGTGACCGATGCCGGCAGCGTGAAAGGCAATGTGGTGGCGGCGGCGCGGCAGGTGTTCGGCGAAGTTCCCCCCTGGTTTGTACCCGGCCATCCCATCGCCGGCTCCGAGCGCAGTGGGGTGGGGGCCGCCCGGGCCGACCTTTATCAGCGGCATAAAGTCATCCTTACCCCCCTGGCCCAGACCGCGGACTTTGCCCTGGACCGGGTGGCCCGAACCTGGCAGGGCATGGGGGCCGAGGTGCTGACCATGGAGGTGGCGCGGCATGACGCGGTACTGGCCGCCACCAGTCACCTGCCACACCTGCTGGCGTTCTCCCTGGTGGATACCCTGGCCAAAGAGGATGAAAATCAGGAGATATTCCGGTACGCTGCCGGCGGTTTTCGGGATTTCACCCGCATCGCCTCCAGTGATCCCACCATGTGGCATGATATTTTCATCGCCAACCGGCAGGCCATCCTGGATGTGATCGGTCATTTCCAGCGTGGATTAACCGGCTTTCAGCAGGCGGTGGAGCAGCAGGATTCCGAGGCCATTTTAGGCATTATGACCCGGGCCAAGGTGGCCCGGGACCACTTCACCAAAATGCTAGCCAAGCGGGCATACAGTGGAACTATGACGGATAACAACATGGTATTTACCGCCCACCCGGGCGGCAGCGTGCAGGGCTCGATCCGGGTGCCCGGTGACAAGTCGGTCTCTCACCGGGCCATTATGTTGGGCGCTCTGGCGGAGGGTCAGACCGAGGTGTTCGGTTTCCTGGAGGGGGAGGACAGCCTCGCCACTCTGCAGGCATTCCGCGATCTGGGGGTCACCATCGAGGGCCCCAACAATGGTCATGTGAAAATCTATGGGGTGGGCATGCAGGGTCTGCAGCCGCCCCATGGCCCGCTTTATCTGGGCAACAGTGGCACCTCCATGCGCCTGCTGGCGGGCCTGATGGCGGCTCAGCGCTTCCCGGTGGAACTCACCGGGGACGAATCCCTGTCCCGCCGGCCCATGCAACGCATCACCCGGCCCCTGGAGCAGATGGGGGCCAGCGTGGAAACCAGCGCCGACGGCACGCCACCGCTGAAAGTGGCCGGCGGCCAGACCCTGACCGGCATTGAATACACCATGCCCATGGCCAGCGCCCAGGTGAAATCCTGTATTCTGCTGGCGGGCCTGTACGCGGAAGGGGTCACCAGCGTCATCGAGCCTGCACCCACCCGGGATCACACCGAGCGAATGTTGCGGGGCTTTGGCTATCCGGTAACCACGGAAGGCAATAAAATCACCCTGGTGGGTGGCGGCGGTCTTACGGCCACCACCATCGACGTGCCGGCGGATATCTCCTCCGCGGCTTTCTTTATGGTGGCCGCCAGTATAACGCCGGGGTCGGATCTGACCCTGGAACATGTGGGCATTAACCCCACCCGCATCGGCGTGATCAATATTCTGCGGGCCATGGGTGCGGATCTGCAGATTCATAACGAACGTAAGGTGGGGGGCGAACCGGTGGCGGATATCCAGGTGCGGCATGCCCCCCTCAAGGGTATTCATATCCCGCAGGATCAGGTGCCCCTGGCCATCGATGAATTCCCGGTATTGTTCGTGGCGGCGGCCTGCGCCCGGGGCCGCACGGTGCTCACCGGGGCGGAGGAGCTGCGGGTGAAGGAAAGCGACCGCATCCAGGTGATGGCTGACGGATTGCAAACCCTGGGGATTAGCGCCGACCCCACCCCGGACGGGATCAGTATTGAAGGGGGCACCCTGGGCGGCGGCCGCGTGGACAGCCACGGGGATCACCGTATCGCCATGGCCTTTGCGGTGGCGGCGTTGCGGGCAAGCGGCGACATTCAGATCAGTAACTGTGCTAATGTGGCCACATCGTTCCCCAATTTCGTGGAATTGTCACGGAAAGTCGGTATGAAGCTGGACTTGGCTGAAGCAGGAGGGCCTCATGAATAAGCGACTCGCCCCCACTATTACCATTGACGGACCCAGCGGCTCGGGCAAAGGTACCATAGCGCAGAAGGTGGCCAAGGCCCTGGGCTGGCACCTGTTGGACAGTGGCGCCCTGTACCGGCTGGTGGCCCTGGCGGCCCGCAACCATGGGGTGCCCCTGGAAAACGAGGAAAGCCTGCAGATTCTGGCGCAGAATATGGACGTGCAGTTCCTGGTGGAAGACCCGGAACAGCCGCCCCGGGTGGTGCTGGAAGGGGACACCGTGACCCGGGATATCCGGGCCGAGGACGTGGGTCGGGATGCCTCGGCGGTGGCGGCGCTGCCCAGCGTGCGGGCGGGGTTGTTGCAGCGGCAGCACGATTTCCGGCAGGAGCCGGGGCTGGTGGCGGACGGCCGGGATATGGGCACCGTGGTGTTTCCCGACGCCCAATTGAAACTGTTTCTCACCGCCAGCGTGGAGGAGCGGGCCCAAAGGCGCTTCAAACAGTTGCAAGATAAGGGCATGAGTGCTAATTTAGCCGACCTTCAAGCAGCGTTACAATTGCGTGATGAGCAGGATATGACACGTCCGGTGGCCCCCCTGGTGCCGGCGGAGGATGCCATCGTAATCGACAGTACTGACATGACGATCGATGAGGTGTACACCGAGTTAATGAATCATGCCAGAAATCAGGGGCTTGTCAGCTAGATTCCGGCGGTTGGCAGGCGGAGCGCGGTAGGCAGGTCGCAGACAGCTTAGACAGCTTAAAGTACCGGGCATGGGTCCGGAGCGAAGATAAAGTGAAGCGTATGGGGACGCACCTCAGGGTGGTTTTCATCCGCTTCTTTTTGGCGTTAGTGGCGGCCGTATGTGCCAGCTGGCCCCCACGAGCGAATCGAGAACAACCCGTACGGTGCTGGTGGCGTATGGTGGTAATCCGCTGATTTCAGATCAGCAATCAAGACAGGTATAACACATGAGCGAAAGCTTTGCCGAACTATTTGAAGAGAGCTTAAAAGAAGTTGATATGACCCCCGGTGCCATTGTGAAAGGCACCATCGTTTCCATCGACGACGACTGGGTCACCGTATACGCAGGACTGAAATCCGAAGGCGTCATTCCCCGCGAGCAGTTCATTACCGATGGTGAACTGGAAATCAATGTGGGCGATGAAATCGACGTGGCCCTGGAAGCGCTGGAAGACGGCTGGGGCGAAACCCGACTGTCCCGCGAGAAGGCGAAGCGCGCTGAATCCTGGAAGCGTCTGGAAGCGGCGTTCGACGCCGAGGAAGTGGTCACGGGCGTGATCAACGGCAAGGTCAAGGGTGGCTTTACCGTGGACATCGACTCCGTACGTGCCTTCCTGCCCGGATCCCTGGTGGACGTTCGACCGGTGCGCGATACCGCTCACCTGGAAAACAAAGACCTGGAATTCAAGGTTATCAAGCTGGATGCCAAGCGTAATAACGTGGTGGTATCCCGCCGCGCCGTGCTGGAAGCGGAAAACAGTGCCGAGCGCGAAGCCCTGCTGGAAAAACTCCAGGAGGGAATGGAAGTCAAGGGTATCGTCAAGAACCTCACCGACTACGGTGCGTTCGTGGATCTGGGCGGTATCGACGGTCTGTTGCACATTACCGATATGGCCTGGAAACGCATCAAACACCCCAGCGAAATCGTGGAAGTGGGCGACGAGATCAACGTCAAAGTGCTCAAGTTTGACCGTGAGCGTAACCGGGTTTCCCTGGGCCTGAAGCAGCTGGGTTCCGATCCCTGGGTGGAAATCACTCAGCGTTATCCGGAAGGCAGCCGGGTCAAGGCCAAGGTTACCAACCTCACCGACTATGGCTGTTTTGCCGAGCTGGAAGAAGGTGTGGAAGGCCTGGTGCACGTGTCCGAAATGGACTGGACCAACAAGAACGTACATCCCTCCAAGGTGGTTTCCATTGGTGAGGAAGTGGACGTTGTGGTACTGGACATCGACGAGGAGCGCCGCCGTATTTCCCTGGGTATCAAGCAGTGCAAGCCCAATCCCTGGGAAGAGTTTGGCACCAACTTCAACAAGGGCGACCGCATTTCCGGCAAGATCAAGTCCATCACTGACTTCGGTATCTTCATCGGCCTGGAAGGCGGTATCGACGGCCTGGTCCACCTGTCCGACATTTCCTGGGATCTGCCCGGCGAAGAGGCGGTCCGTGAGTACAAGAAAGGCGACGAAATTGAAACCGTCATCCTCTCCGTGGATCCTGAGCGGGAGCGTATCTCCCTGGGGATCAAACAGCTGGAGCAGGATCCCTTTGCCATGTACGTGCAGGACAACGACAAGGGCGCCATTGTAACCGGTACCGTGAAAGCAGTGGATGCCAAGGGTGCCACCGTGGAGTTGATTGACGGCGTGGAAGCCACTCTGAAAGCCTCTGAGCTGAGCCGTGACCGGGTGGAAGATGCCCGCACGCACCTTAATGAAGGGGATCAGGTGGAAGCCCGCATTATCAGCGTGGATCGCAAGAACCGGGCTATCAGCCTGTCAGTGAAGGCGAAGGACGTGGCGGACGAGAAGGAAGCCATGAAGACGCTGAACCAGAACCAGGAAGCTTCGCCGAAGACCATTGGTGATCTGATCAAGCAGCAACTGGAAAACGCTGACAAGTAGGCAGCTAATGCCTGTCTTGTTCGCGGAAACAAAGGGTGGCCCTAACCGGCCGCCCTTTTTTATGGCTGTGGTTGGCACGGCCGGGGGTGCAGGAGATAACTTATGAAACAACTGAAAGGTAAAGTGGCCGCGATCACCGGCGCCGGTTCCGGTATAGGCCAGGCACTGGCGCTGGAGCTGGCGGAGCTGGGTTGTGAGCTGGCGTTGTCCGATAACAACCAGCAGGCTCTGGAGCAAACGCTGCAGCAGGTGCGATCCCAGGGTGTGAAGTGCAGTGCCAGTGCCCTGGACGTGGCGGACCGGGAGGCCGTCTATGCCTGGGCGGACCAGGTAGTGGCGGAGCACGGTCGGGTGAATCTGATCTTCAACAATGCCGGAGTGGCATTGAGCGAAACCGTGGAAAACATGAGCTACGACAATTTTGAGTGGCTGATGAATATTAATTTCTGGGGCGTGGTGTACGGCACCAAGGCCTTCCTGCCCCACCTCAAACAGTCCGGGGATGGCCACATCATCAACATTTCCAGCGTCTTCGGGATGATCGGCGTGCCTACCCAAAGCGCCTACAATGCCGCCAAATTCGCAGTGCGCGGATTCACCGAATCCTTACGTGAGGAGCTGGCCATCAGCGGTGACAGGGTGGCGGTATCCTGCGTGCATCCCGGTGGCATCAAAACCAATATTGCCCGCAGCGCCCGGGTGGGCGATACCGGCGGCATTGGTGCCCAGGACCGGGAAAAGATGGCGAAGATGTTTGATAAGGCCGCCATGACCACCCCGCAACAGGCGGCGAAGGTGATCATTGACGGCGTCAGGAAAGACCGGGCCCGGATTCTGATCGGCACGGACGCCAGGGTTATCGACACCATGCAGCGGCTGCTGCCCACCGGCTATCAGTCGTTACTGATCTGGGGAGCCCGGCGCAATGCCGCCAAGCACAACGCTTAGGGCTGTTTGGCCATCCACTGATTCAGGGTTAACAGCTCTTCCGCGGTGAGTACGCCCGCCGCCCGCTTCAGGCGCAGTGAATTCAGCACATAGTCGAAGCGGGCATTGGTGTAATCCCGTTCGTTCTGAAACAGGTTGCGTTGTACGTTGAGTACGTCAACGATAGTGCGGGTGCCGGCTTCGTAACCGGCCTGGGTGGCTTCCAGGGCCACCCGGGCGGAGACGGTGCTTTGATTGCGGGCCTTCACCTGGGCCACGTTGGCCACAGTCAACTGGTAGAAGCTGGTGGTGTCCTGAATGGTGGCGCGCCGGGCCAGCCGCTGTTGATCCTGGGTGGCCAGGAACTGGTAGTGGCTCTGCCGCCGGCTGGCGCTGATTCCGCCACCGGAATACAGGGGCATGGCCAGCTCAAGGGAGATCACGTCCCGGGTGGTGTCCGGTTGCTCGGTGCCGATGGAGGTGGGTGCTCCGGTGCTGGTATAACTGTGGGTACCCACCAGATCCAGGGTGGGGGCGTGGCGGCCACGCTGGCTCTTGTAGTTCTGTTCCGCCGCATTGACCGCAAAATTGGCCGCCTGCAGACTGGCATTGCGTTCCAGGGCGCCCTTAATCCAGGTGTCCAGATCCGCCGGTTCCGGGGGCAGAATGGGCAGCTCGGGGCTCAGATTCACGACATCATCCACCTGCACGCCGGTGACGGTTTCCAACTGCCGCAGGGCTACGAACAGGTCGCTTTCCGCGGCGATGCGGGCGCTCACCGCCGTATCATAGGCCGCCTGGGCTTCATGCACGTCCGTGATGGCCACCAGCCCCACTTCAAAGCGCTGTTTGCTCTGTTCCAGCTGACGGTCGATGGCCTCCTGCTCCGCCTGGCGAAAGGTGACATTGGCATCAGCGCGCAGTACATCCAGATACAGGGTGAGTACCCGCAACAGGAAATCCTCCCGGGTGTTTTGAAACTCAGCGCTGTATTGGTTATCCAGGGCTTTGCCCAGTTGGTAGGTGTGCCAGCTTTCCAGATCAAACAGCGGTTGCCGCACGCTGGCGGAATAGCTGTGGCTGTCGAAGCTGTCGTCCCCCAGATCCTCGTAGTCCACGTTGCTCTCACTGTAGGATCCCTGTAAGCCGATCTGTGGCAGAACGCCCGATCGATTCAGGTCCACCACCTGTTGATTGGCGGAATAGGTGTTTTTGGCAGCGGCCCATTGGGGATCATTGTCCTCCGCCAGCAGGTAGGCCTGGCGCAAAGTGAGAGTTTCCGCCTGTAGCGTGCTGACATAGAGGAGGCCGACAACAGGCAGTAACAGCCGGCGCAGTAATTGACTCTTCATGTGGTGCCCCGTTTCCGGTGTGATTTCTATAGACCAGGGGAGAGTGTATTATTGTTTGCGGGTTTAATCGAGTGAAGGTTTGTTATGACTGATCGCAGGTTGTTGACGGCATTACTCACCAATGTTGAGACGGAAATGCGCGAATTGGAACTGTGGGAAGAGCAAAGCCCGCCACCCTCCGCCTTTGCCAGTGAGTTGCCTTTCTTTTATGACACCATGACTTTCAGTCAGTGGCTGCAATGGGTGTTCGTGGCCCGCTTCAGAGCGCTGCTGGAGGGTCAGCATCCGCTGCCGCCCAGTTGTGAGGTGGCGCCCATGGCGGAGGAGTATTTTAAGGATCTGGAAGTATATGCTGACCCTCTGATCGGTCTGCTGCGGCGGTTTGACGCGCAATTTGATTAGCCGCCCGCTAGCCCGTCGGAGCCGATCGGTCCGGTTGGCTTGCCGGCCGTGCGCCGTTGTTGCCACCTGCGCCGAGGTCGAGAATTTTCCTGCGCAGGGCCTCCAGCCGGATCGGTTTGGTAATGTATTCATCCATCCCCGCCTGCAGGCAGAGTTCCCGTGATTCACCAACCGCATGGGCGGTTACGGCGATGATCGGTTTCCTTGGCAGCATGGACTCCAGTTCAAACTGGCGGATTTCCCGGGTGGCGGCATAACCATCCAGATCCGGCATCTCACAGTCCATCAGCACCAGATCCAGTTTCTGGTGGTGGCGCTGATAGTAATGTACGGCCTCCCGACCGTTACTGACGAACTCGCCGTGCGCGCCCAGCTTGGTGATCAACCCGTTAATCACCACCCGATTCACTTCGTTATCCTCTGCCACCAGTATTCGAACATCCAGCTCGGTCCCCGGCTCCGGTGCCAGCAGCGCGGCCACCGCACGGCCCGGGTCGACAGGTAAATCCTGATGTCGACCCACTTCGAAGCGGCAAGTGAACCAGAACGTGGACCCCTGGCCACTGTCGCTGTCCACGCCGATATCACCGCCCATCACATGCACCAGTTCTTTGCAAATGGACAGGCCCAGGCCGGTGCCGCCATAACGACGGGTGGTGGAGCTGTCGGCCTGGGTGAAGGGTGAGAACAGGGTTTTCTGGATTTCCCGGGAGATACCGATGCCGGTATCCCGTACCTGAAATGCCACCGTGACCCGCTGCTCGTTACGTTCTTCCACACTGGCACTGATACCGATACTGCCGTACTGTGTGAACTTCACCGCGTTACTCATCAGGTTCAACAGTACCTGCCGCAGGCGGGTGGGGTCGCCGATCAATACCGGTGGCAGGTCGTCCGCCACCCGGGTGTAAAAGCTCAGATTGCTGGACAACTCCTTGCTCTGGAATACCGCCAAACACTCATCAATCAGATCGTGGGGATTAAATGGAATGCGTTCCAGATCCATGCGTTTGGCCTCAATCTTGGCCAGATCCAGAATATCGTTGATCAGATGCAACAGCGCGTTGCAGGAATTATAAATGGTATCCACGTAACGTCGTTGGTCCCGATCCAGTTCGGTTTCCCGCAACAGCTCGGCAATACCGATCACGCCATTCATCGGGGTGCGGATTTCATGGCTCATCTTGGCCAGGAACTCGCTTTTGGCAACGCTGGCGGCCTGGGCCTTGTAGGCTTCACGCATTTTTTCCAGCAGTTGGCTTTGGGCTTTGGCCTTGGCTCTGCGCTCTTCAGTGAAGAAACTGCCAAATGCCATAGAGAGCAGAATCACTTCGATGGCGGCACCAATCTGCGCGGCGTTCTCGGTGACGAAATTGCTGGGTATCAGACCAGTGTAATTCAGACTGAACGTGGTGAAGCCGAAGGCGACGGTGACCCAGGCCAGAGTGTAGTAACTGGCCACGTGCACCCCTTTGCGCCAGGCGTTAATACCGGCGGTGAGGTTAAGGATCACCACCGCAATCAGGGAATACATGGCCACCTGCAACAGGGCGCTGTAACTAAGCACAAAGCTGGCCGCCATCAGGCCCACCCCCACCAGCACACCGAATGTCATCAAATAGAACAAGCGCGGCAGGTGGCGGCGCACTTTGAGGAAAAACATGGAGAACAACAGGGCGAAGGTGATGGTGCCTCCGAGGAAAAATACAATGGCGATCTGATTCCACAGCGGCCAGCTGGGCCAGAGGTACTGGTAGCTGAATCCCCGCCAGCAGGAAAACGCGAACATCTGGAACAGCAGATAACACACGTAGTAAAGATAAGAGGAGTCACGAACAATGAAGAACAGGAACAGGTTATAAAAGAACATGATAAACATGCCGCCGATGAATACACCCTGGCTGAGCATAAAGCGCTGATCGGACTTGATAAACTCGGCTTCCTCCCACAGATACAGGGGCATTTTTACTGAGCCTTCGGTTTCCACCCGGATAAAAAGCTGAGTGGTGGAACCCGTGGGAAGACTGATGGGGAAGACGAAATTACGATGGTCCACCGGGCGGTGCTCATGGGGCAGCTTGTCGCCTACGTGGTGGGCCTGAATGATTTCACCGCCCCGGACAATATAGAGGTCAAGATAATCCAGTAACGGATAATCCACATTCAACAGCCATTCGGTGCGGGTATCGTGACGATTGAAGAGGCTGATGCGGTACCAGAAAGCGCCGTTTTTATAACCCTGGTTGGGTATGTCGTCGGCCACTTGATACCAGTCGTAGGTTTCGGCGCCGGATAAAAAATCACTGACCCGGATATTACCTCCCGGATCCTCCAGAATTTGCAGATGGCGTGCAAGGTTGTAGACGCTTTGCTGCTCATCCACCGCCACTGCATCGGCGTTCGCCGCTGTGGCCTGTCCCAGCAGGATCATCAGCAGAAGGCCCAACGGCCAGGTAACGCAGCATGCGGCTCGGAGTATCGTTGTCATGGTTGCTTCGGCGCAATTGAGTCGGTTTCACCCGCTCCGACTATCAGTGATTATCAGCCCCAAGATATTGCTTCATCATCAGCGTCCGTGTTTCCACGTCAGCATCGGACAGGGGCAACGGAGGCTGGGCGCCCCATACCGGCCCGGGCCAGGCAGGATCATCCGGGGTGCGCCCAATCACATGGATGTGCAACTGGCTCACTATATTGCCCAGTGCCGCGGTATTGATCTTGCGGCTGCCAAATACGCTCTGGATTGCCTGCCCCACGGAGACACAGAACCCATGCACTCTGGTTTGCTGGTCCGGGTCCAGATGATGCCATTCGGTGGTGGCCTCCACTTTCGGAACCACGATAAACCACGGATACTGCCGGTCGTTCATCACTAACAGCAGGCAGTCGTCGGTCTCGCTCACCCGATGGGTGTCAGCGGCCAGTTGCGGATGCAGTTCAAAGCTCATCAATGTTGAGCCATTCGGGTCTGGGATTCCTGCAGTGCAATAAAATCAGCCAGAATGTGCCCGGTTTCCTTCAGCTCATAGTCGATTTCCAGCGTTTCGGCATTCGCCTGACTGGTGGATTCTTCGTCCTCGGTGGAATCCCGGAACTCGGCAAAGGTTTTGAACAGCGGCTGTCCCAGCGCCTTGCGCCGTTTGTTCTCTATGGCCAGACGGCGGGCATCCAGTGCCTCTTTCTCCCGCTGCCGGACTTTCCAGTTCAGGCTGACCCGGGTCTCGGCTCTGGCCTTCTCAATGCTTTCCATCTGGTCCATAACATACTGGAACTCCGGGTTGTCATCGATGCGATCCTCGTGGGCGGTGCGCAAATAGGTGAGCGACGTCTCCAGCATCGGGTCCCGGTGGTAGCGGGCCGGCTTGATGCGATCCGAGGGCAGGGCATGGGGCAGGGAGCTTTCGCCGATTTCCTCGTGATCGATCAGGCTGGGGAATTCGATGTCCGGCACGATACCGGCGTGCTGATTGCTGACGCCTGAAATACGGTAGAATTTGGCCATGGTCACTTTCAGCCGGTCGCCCCGGTCACCGTAGTTCAGGGGATGCAGCGACTGCACCGTGCCCTTGCCGAAGGTGCGGTCCCCCACGATGATGCCGCGCTGGTAATCCTGAATGGCACCGGCAAAAATTTCCGAAGCCGACGCACTCAATCGGTTCACCATTACCGCCAACGGGCCGTCGTAGAGTACGTCGGGATCGTGGTCTTCCAGTACTTCCACCGCGCCATTGTAGGACTTGATTTGTACCGTGGGTCCGGTTTTGATAAACAGCCCCAGCAACTGATTCACTTCGGTGAGAGAACCGCCGCCATTATTGCGCAGATCCATCACCAGGCCATCGATCTCCTGCTGCTTTAATTCCTTGATCAGCGCCGCCACGTCAAAGGTGGTGGAGCGGCATTGACTGCCGGCATTTTTCAGACACTCCAGGTTGGCGTAAAAAGTGGGTACGTTGATGATACCGATTTTCTGCTGGCCGGAAGGCGCGTCGATTTCCATAATCTCGGACCGGGCCGCGCGATCCTCCAGCTTCACCGTGTCCCGCTTGATGCCGATCACCTTGGTGTGAGCGTCGCTTTTGGAATCCGCTGGAATCACTTCCAGATACACCATCGTGTCTTTCTTGCCGCGAATTCTCTGCACCACCTCGTCCAAACGCCAGCCCACCACATCGATGATGTCATCTTTCTGTTGCCCCACACCGATGATGCGATCCGCTTCTTTCAGTTGCTGACTTTTCTCCGCCGGGCCTCCGGTCACCAGGCTCACCACCTTGGTGTATTCATCGTCGCTTTGTAATACCGCGCCTATGCCTTCCAGTTGCAGGCTCATGTTGATATCAAAATTTTCCGAGACTTTGGGGGAAAAGTACTGGGTGTGGGGATCGTAAATCTGGGTGAACGCGTTCATGTAGATTTCGAAGGCGTCCTCACTGTTGGCCTGATTGACCCGATTCAGCTGATTACGGAACCGGCGCTGCAGGGTTTCCTCAATTTCCTCGTCCGCTTTGCCCATCAGACGCATGGTGATGATGGTGTCTTTCAGGCGCCGGCGTGATAAATCGTCCAACTCGGCGTGGCTCTTTGCCCAATGGCTTTTTTCCGGATCCCGCTCCAGGGTTTCATCCTTACTGAAGTCCAGCCGGCCGATGCCGCGGTCCAGCAACCCCAGGGAATAATCCAGCCGTTCGCGCATGCGCTGCTGATAGCGGTTGAAAATCTCAAAAGCCGGGTGCAGGTTGGAACGTTGCAGAGCGTCATCCAGCTGGACCCGATAGCGTTCGAATTCCGCAATGTCGCTGGCCAGAAAATAAGCTTTGCCGCCGTCCAGGGTTTCAATGTAGCGTTCAAACAGCTCCCGGGACAGTTCGTCGTCCAGCTCGTGCTTGCGCATGTGATATCGATTAACCCCATCAAGGACCCGGATCGAAGTGATGGCCTGAGCCCGGGTGGGCTTGAGGGCGTCGTCGTCGGCCGGCAATGCCGCCAGGTTGGAGGCTGCGGCCCCCAGTGCCAGAACCAGAAAGAAAACCGTTTTGAGGGAATGCTGCTTAAGGTGCGACTGAGTCATTGATCCTACCAAATCGGGTACGCCGGGAGGGGTCTGCCCGGAGTGACGAGAAAGTATACGAATTCCGAAAATTCTGCTTAGAACTCACCATATTATGGACTTTGGACAGAGATCAAGCACGGGAATTCCATTTTTTGCTAAGTGTAACCCAAACCATTGAAACTGCCTTCAGACCCCGACGAACGCAGGTGGGGAAGGGACACACTGCACCGGGCCTGTTGCAGTGGCTGGTTTGGCGCGGCGGCCGGCTTGACCCCAAATTCCTAATCACTTTAGCATGCCCGCTTTAGCGGCACTACGGATCAGTTCCATGAGCACGGTTCATATTCTCTACACAGAGTTGGAAGTTCATATTCCCTACAGTGGCTCCCTGAAGGAGAAAAGGCGGGTGGTCAACCGCCTGCGGGACCGGGCCCGGCAGCAATTCAATCTGTCCCTGGCGGAGGTCGGGTATCTGGAGGAGTGGCAGCGGGCGGGTATTGCCATTGTTATGCTGGGCAATGAGCGTCCGGGTCTGGAGCGGCAACTGTCCCAGCTGGAGAGTTATCTGGGCGAGGTGGTGGACGCGGAGTTGGTCTGGTTGGGCCGCCAGTGGCTGTAAGGTAGCTTGAGTGCCGCTCTGGCACTGGCTTTTAGTATGTTTATTCTAAAAATTACTGATAAATTCACCAACAATTCCAAAGGGTGTAAACCGTATTGGAGTGCCGAATTCTGGTTGTGCCGACCGGACCTCGTTGTTGTAAATTTCTGAATTCTCGCCCGGACCTCATCGGGCATTCCCTTAGCCCGCTTCCCAAGCGGGCATTTTTTTGTCTGACGGGGAAGTCATCCGTCAGCCGACTTTGCCACGTTGACTTAGGGTTATCCGACTGGATAGTCATCTCAACCTGACCCGTCATCAAGTACTATTTACCGATAAATCAGTACATTGTGCGGTTATTTCCGGGAATTTTTTGGCGCAGACAGGTACTATCGCCTAGACTTGCTAACAGACTTAACCAAGTCTGGTCTGTTTCCGTTTCGCTGCCTTAATGCCTGCGGAAGCAATTGGTGGAAAATTGATAAAAAGGAAAAACCCATGGTTAAGAAAACGTGCTTAGCCTTGTTGCCTTTAAGCCTGTGTATATCGAGTGTCCCGGTGCTGGCTGCCAGCACGGCGGAGCTGGAGCAGAGGCTGGAGCAACAAGAGCGACAGATCAAGCGTTTGGAAAACCGGCTGCGGGGTACCCGGGCAGCGGTGAAAGAAAACCGCTCTCGTCTGTCCGACGCCGCCGACCGCCTGAAGATCAACGGCTTCCTGTCGGCGGGTGCCTCCACCATCGACAGTCAGCAGTTGTACGAACCCTTCTACGGCGTTTATGACAACCTGCGCTCTGAGTCGGTCAATAAAGTGGGCGTCCAGTTCAATTTCGAGGTCTCTGACAATATTGATGTGACCGCGCAGCTGACGAGTAAGGGTGTCAACGATTACAGCACCGAAGCTGAGTGGTTATACCTGAACTATCAGGCCACCGATAACCTGGCGTTTAAAATCGGCCGGCAGAGAATTCCTTATTATCTGTTGTCCGAATACCTGGATGTGGGTTTTGCCTACCCCTGGGTCAGGCCGCCGCTGGAAATGTATAACGTACCGGTGGCCTCCTTCGATGGGGTATCGGCCTACTACGGTATCAGCCTGGGTGATGTACGATTGTCGTTCCAGCCTTACGTGGGCTCCTCCACCGGCTATTCCGATCAGTTGGAGAACGCCTTCGAAACGAATCAGCAGTACGGTCTGGCGGCGTTTGCCGATTACAAGAACTTTACCTTCCGGGTGGGCTTCAATACCAGCCATGTGGATGTGCGCACCGTGGATGAAGGCGCCGTGAGTGCCGATTTGATTACCGGTGTGGACACGGCTCTGGCGGCCGGTACGGTGGTCAATGGCCTAGCCCAGGGACTGGCGGCAGCCACCAGTAACCCGGCGTTCCTGGGATTCGTGGTGCCTCCCACGGTTGAGCCATTCCCCAAAAATTCCCGCACCCTGTATACTTCCGCCGGCTTCAGTTATGACGATGGCAGCCTGCTGGTGATGGGTGAAATTGCCAACCTTAGGGTCGAGGATTTGCCCCAGCCGGGCGGTGACGGTGGCTATTTCACGGTGGGCTATCGCTTTGGCAGATGGATGCCCCACGCGACTTTTGCCAAATACTACACCGACAGCGCCGGCGATGAGTACATGAACGAGTACCTTGAGTACTTCAATGATGTGGCATCCAATACCGCCGCGTTGGCTCCAACGGCGGATGGCGCCAGTGTACCGCTGCCCGCCGAGTTAACTGCCCAGGGCTTTTCCAGTTGGTCGCAGTATTCCACTGTTGTCGGCGCCGGCCTGGCCGATCTCCACAATGGTCTGGCCACTCTGAACCAACAACAGCAGTCCTACACTCTGGGTGTCGTCTACGACGTCAGCCCGCGGGTCAAGGCCAAGCTGGAGGCTACGCATTATGAGAACTTCGGCAACTACGATTATGTGACCGGGTACACCGGTGCCGGCCCCACCACGGTTTCCGTGAATGGGGACGGTCGGTTCTCCCAGGTGGTTGATGAGGTGGATGAGGTCAGGGGGGTCGATTCCGGGCCACCGGCCAACAAGGATCACACCGCTATCTACTCCTTCTCAATTGAAGCCGTATTTTAAGGGGGGAGCAGATAATGACTATCATAATGAAACTCGCACGTGTTCTGAGTCTGGCCGGTCTGATGCTAGCGGCTTCCTTCGCCTCCGCGGAAGTGGTGGTTATCGTCAACCAGGATGCGCCCATCAACGGCGCCACCGCTGCTGATATTCAGCAACTGTTCCTGGGCAAGCGTAATGATATTAACGGGGTGTCGCTGACACCGGTGGATCAGTCGGAGGGTAACCCCTCACGGGACGTTTTCTACGAGAAAGTGATCGAGAAGACCCCCTCGCAATTGAATGCCTATTGGTCCCGGTTGATCTTTACCGGCAAAGCCAAACCACCGAAAAAGTATTTCGACGATGCCGAAGTGCTGGAAACGGTAATGGAGGAAGAGGACGCCATCGGTTATATCGATGCGGCCCAGGTGGCTGAAGGCGTGAAGGTGATCTACACGGTTCAGTAAGCACCTTCAGGCACCACCTGACCCAAATAACCGCGCCCTCGGGCGCGGTTATTTTGTGGGGCCGGATTACCAGCGGGCGTAATGATCTTCCGCCAGCCCCAGCATTCCATTCACTGCATGGGGCTGATTATGGTGGTCATAGACCGTGCCATGGTAGTGGCCCGCCAGCTGGCAAAAATTAGTGGCCAGCCATAGTCTGTCCATGCGGTCCCGATAATGGGCGATGGGAACAAAATTCAGCGCCACTTTGTGGTCAGCGGTGGTAATCTGCCACGGCGCCAGCCGGTTTCGGCGATTGAATTGAAAGCGGGCGGGCCCCAGGCTCTGACTGACGCCGTTCAACCACAGAGTGTTTTCACTGAAGCTCGTTTCATTGACACCGCAGGCCAGATTTAATCCCAACTGGGTTTCCTGATCCAGGGGGCCACTGATGCTGGCCCAGTTCCAGGCGGTTTCCCGTCGCATATAGCCGCAACTCCAGTCGCTCACAGCCTGGCAGTCTTCGGTCAATGGCAGCGTTCGCCCCTGCCACTGGATATAGCCGTTCACCGGCAGGTGGTAGTGCTTTTCCGTGTAGGACCAGCCGCTGAATCCGGTGGGGGTGCAGACCACGGTGGGGGCCGGAGCCGTGCCGGCATCCAGGCTGGCGTCCACCGCCACCTGGCTGCCGATGCGGATGCTGAGTTCATAGCGGACGGGATCGCTTCGGCCCAGTATTTCGAAGTGGGCTCCCCGCGTATGAAACCGGCTCAGCCCGGCGAATGGATGGGGGCTCAGATGGCAGCGCCAGCCCAGGGGCTGGGTAAAGCGGTGTGACGTCAGCTGATGGCCCTGGTGGTCGAACAGGTAGACGAAGGCGCTGGCCACATAGCGGACATTGGCAATGGCGCAGGCCAGGGTGAAGTGGTTGCCATGCAAAGCCAGAAAGTGGAACTGATTAAAATGGAAATAGCGCCGCAGCCGGCCGGCGGGGCGGTCCATGGGGTCCAGATACTCAAAATCCTGCCGGTTAATCGCCTGAAACGAGGTCTGATAGCGACCATATTGTGGTTGCCCATCGGGCTTAATCAACTTATTGTAGTCGGCGTTTGTCACTGATTGGTTCGCGGGGAAAACATGTATCTAGCATTTAAGCACAGTCACATGCTGTTTGTGGTGATCAGTGGGTTGTTGTTTCTGGTTCGCGGCGCCTGGATGATGATGGATTCCGGGAGGCTGCAGAAGAAATGGGTGAGAGTGCTGCCCCACGTGAATGATACGTTGCTATTGCTGACGGCAATCGTGCTATGTGTGCTGACCCAACAGTATCCCGTGGCCCAGAGCTGGCTGACTGTTAAAGTGGTGGCGCTGGTGATTTATATCGGCCTGGGCGTGGTGGCGCTGCGCACGGGTAAAACCAAGACCGTGCGTACCCTGGCCTGGTTGGCGGCGCTGCTGGTCTTCCTGTACACCTTCTCGGTGGCGCGGGCTCACCATCCTCTGGGCTTTTTCGCCGCCCTGGCCTAGCCAAGCCCCGGGCAGACCGCTCCAGGCGCGTGGCTCCGGGCGGCCGATTCTCACCGGGGCTGCCCCGCCGGGCTCAGAGCCCCAGGCCGCGGCCGATGATTTCTTTCATGATCTCGTTGGTGCCGGCGAAAATCGGAGTGATGCGCGCATCCATGTAGGCTCGGGCGATGGGATACTCCAGCATGTAGCCGGCACCACCATGGAATTGAACGCCGGTGTCCACCACCTTGTTCAAAAGGTCGGTACACCACCACTTGGACATGCTGGCTTCATCCGGCGTCAGTTTGTTGTCGTTCAGTTTCAGTACCAGATTGTCCACAAAATTCTGGCCGATGGTGATCTCGGTTTTCAGTTCCGCCATGCGGAAACGGGTGTTCTGGAACTTGCCAATGGGGCGGCCGAATGCAGTGCGCTCCTTGACGTAATTCAGGGTTTCGTTGAACGCAAACACACAGCCGCCCATGGCGCCCACCGCGCACACCAGGCGTTCCTGGGCCAGTTTCTGCATTAGATAGATAAAGCCCTGGCCGGGCTCACCCAGTACGTCGGTTTTGGGCACCACCACGTTCTCAAAGAACAGTTCGGCGGTATCCTGGGATTTGAGCCCCATCTTCTGCAAATTACGACCCCGGTTAAAGCCTTCGGCACCCCGCGGTACACACACCAGGGTAATACCCTCCGGCGCTTTGGCGGCCACAATCACCAGGTCGGAGATAATGCCATTGCTGATATAGGTTTTGGAGCCGTTGAGGATGTAGTGATCGCCTTTATCCTCCAGCCGGGTTTTTACCGCCTGCAGGTCACTGCCGGTATCCGGCTCGGTCATGGCGATGGCCAGAATGATTTCGCCGCTGCAGATCCCCGGCAACCAGCGCTGCTTTTGCTCTTCTGTGCCGTAGGCGCTGATGTAGGGGGCAATGACATCGTTATGCAGGCTGAGGGCGAAACCGTTTTCCCCCACGTAGGCCAGCTCTTCAATCATGATCTGGGAGTAGCGAAAGTCCTGGATGCCCAGGCCGCCGTATTCCTCGTCCACGTGCGGCGCCAGAAAGCCGTTGTCCCCGGCCTGCTCCCAGATGCTGCGGTCAACGATTCCCTGTTCGATCCATTTTTCCTGATAGGGAACCACTTCCTCCTGGCAGAAGCGGCGGAAGTTGTCGCGGAAAACCTGATGTTCTTCTTCGAATATGGGTCGGTTGTCAAAACTCATTCAGATACTCTCCAAAATACAAACCGGTCAAAATGCATGACCGGGTGCCGGTCACCTGCATCCGACGCAACGGGGTGGCGCCACCGTGGTGGATCATGCGGCCATTATTGGTTGGCGTCCGGGCCCCAACAATGACCTAATGTGCCATTTTTCCTGACCTAAAACGACAAGCCACTGGAACTCTGTCTATGAAACTTGTAGAGTTTCAGGTTGTTTTTTTATGCAGTCCAACCAGTCCTTTGTTTCATGTTAGAGAAATGTGGCAAGTCTGTCGAGCCTGTACAACTACCTGATTTTAGAGAAATTAAGGCTTTTTCTGTGAATCCAAGGTCGATTCCTGTCAAGCAGGTGCTGTTACTGCTGGAGGCGGCTAAGCGCAGCGGTCTCAGCACGGAGCTGTTGTTGCGGGAATGCGATATCGATCCGGCGATTCTGGCGGACCCGGAGGCGCGGTTGGACAAACGGGCCTTTATCCATTTGATGCTGACGGTGATGCGGCGCACCGAAGACGAATTCATGGGGTTCGGGTCCGGCCGGGTGTCCAAGCCGGGTACCTTCAGCATGATGGCCCACGCGGTGATTAACTGTGCCACCCTGGAGCAGGCCATCCGCCGGGGTGGCAAGTTTTATGAGCTGTTTGATTATGCGATCCAGTCCCGTCTGGTGCACCAGGAGGACGCGGCGTTGATTCAATTCGTCAGCCGGGGCGAGGTGCCGTTTCGACCCCAGATCATGGAGGCCGTGGTGTTTCTGACCCTGCGCTTTCTCAGCTGGCTGGTGGGCCAGCAGATCGTTCCCAAGCGGATTAACCTGGATTTCGCCTCCATGGATGACGGTGAGTTTGCGGCGCAATTTCCCTGCCAGGTGCATTACCAGCGGGGTGGTAGTGAAATCGTGCTGGACAGCCGTTATATGGCCATGCCGCTGGTGCAGAATCAGTTGTCCCTCAGCAAGTTCCTCAAGGCGTCCCTGGCGGAACTGATGGACGGCGATATTGAGAATGCCAGTCTCAATGCCCAGATCCGCAATATCATCAGCCAGGAGTTCGGCAACCACTTTCCCGACTTTGCGGTAATCTGCGAAAAGCTGGCCATGACCCCCCAGACCCTGCGGCGCCGGCTGAAGGATGAGCACACCAGCTATCAGGAGATCAAGGATACCATTCGTAAAGACGCCTCGATTTTCTACCTGTCCAGGCCGGAACTGACCATTGATGAGATTGCGCTGTTGATGGGCTTTTCCGAAGCCAGTTCATTTCACCGGGCGTTCAAGAAATGGACCGGCAAAACCCCCTCCGCCTACCGCCAGGAGCTGTTGGGCTGATCAGTCCCTGAGGCTGTACTCGGCGTCCACCCGGGTGCCGCCGGCACTGTAGGTGACTTTGTCGCACAGGATATCGATCAACGCCATGCCGCGGCCAAAGGCGGCATCGTCACCGGCACTGGAAGGTCGCTGCCAGTCGAAGCCCGGGCCGGAGTCGTGCAGGCTGAGGGTGAGGTGGCCCTGGTCACCGGCGGCGCGAAAGCTCACCTGAATGCCCAATTGCCCCTGTTCCAGTGTCGCCAGCCGTTGCTCCCGCTCCCGGTAGTAGGCCAGGTAGCCTTCCTCGGTCTGTTTCAGGCGTGAGTCCAGCCCCAGTACCCCGTGCTCCAGGGCATTGGCAAACAGCTCCGCCAGAATCGTATGCAAATAATCTTTATGGGGCTCCACCCCCGGCGCCATGCCAATCATGTCCACGATCTGGCTCACCGGCGACACCCGCTTGCGCAGTTCATCGATACCCAGCTCCATGGTCAGGGTCCAGGGCAGGTTCGGGGCCGACCGTGGGGTGTTGGCCGCAGCCCCCGGTAGCGGTTGCACCGGCATACAGCTGAGTTCCAGCAGGGTAATGTCATCCTGTTGGTGGCTGCCGCCGCTATAACCGGTGACATCGGCGATAATCGCACCGAAGGTGTCCTCGCTGCCACCGTCGAAATGCTGGAGCAGACGCTGGTCGCCGTACATTTCCCCCGCCGGATTGCGGGCCTCAGGTATGCCATCGGTGTATAAATACAGCCGGTCGCCACGGGCCACCTCAATGATTTCCGGCTCCCGTTCGAATTCCTGGTCTTCCAGGATGCCCAATGGCATGTGGGTGGACACGATCCGTTGTTTGAGTGCGCCCCGGGCGTCCGTCAGCAGCGCGTCCGGCAGTCCCCCCAACCATAGTGTCAGGCGGGTGCCATCGGCATTGAGCTCGGCGATGGCGGCGGCGGCGAACATGTCGTCCGGCAGAAACTTTTCCAGGGTTTTGTTCACCTCACGGGCGATGCTGCTGACGGAGGCACCCTGCTGAGCGGCTTCCAGAAAGGCATGGGAAACCGGCAGAGCACCGATGGCCGCCGGCAGCCCGTGACCGGTGAAGTCCGCCATCAGGGCGTACAGCCCCCCGGACGGGCTGATGGACACCAGCAGCAGGTCGCCATTAAAGGTGGCAGCGGGGGACATGTAATGGCGGGTGTTGCGGCTGTCAAAAATACTGGCAGCCAGGGCTTTCTCAAATACGCTCTTGGCGATTTCCTGCTCCCGCAGGGTGTACTGATGCAGGCGGGTAAGCTCGATGTTCTGCCGCGACAGCTGTTCATTAAGATCTTTGATGCGTGTATGGGCCTTGATCTTCGCCTGCAGCACCTGCTCGTTGATGGGCTTACTGAGAAAATCGTCACCACCGATGGAGAGGCACTTGGTGAGCGAGGCGTCATCCGATAATGCGGTCAGGAAGATGATCGGTACGTGCTGGCCCTGTAACTGTTCCTTGATGGCTTTGGTGGCTTCAAACCCGTCCATCACCGGCATCATCACGTCCATCAACACCAGGTCCGGGGCATACTCCGCGAACAACGTCACCGCCTGCCGGCCATCCTCTGCTTCGATCACCTCATGGCCGTCGTCTTCCAGCATCCAGGCCAGTAATTTGCGGTTGGCTTCGGTATCGTCCACCACCAGTATTTTCATCGTTGGCTACCACCGCCGGTTTATTCGATCTCGAATTTCTTATCGAAGCGGGAGATGGTCAGGATTTTCTTGATCTGCGGCCGGCAGTTAATAATGCTGATGCGGGTCTTGTCGCCCAGGCTTTTGCGCATGTTCAACAACATGCCCAGGGCGGAACTGTCCATGTGCTCCGTGGCCCGCATATCGATGATGTAATCCGCGTTTTTGTGGTCGCTGTAGGCGGCGCGAAATTCCTGCACGATTTCGAAATCAAACTGGCCACTGATGCCGATGGTCACTGTGTTTCCGCTATTGGATAGTGTGCTTTCCACTGGCATTGATGATCTCCCTTGCCTGTAATCAAAATAGGTCGATGTTACTGTCATCTGAGTCGGCGCTGGTACCGGACTGACCCATTATGGCCGGTTTTTCCCGCTGAGTGATGGCTTGTTGCAGATTCTGCAACTGTTCCCGTTGTGTTTCCTGGAGCCAGGCACAGGTCAGCACCTGACCCAACTGGTGGTTGATACGATCCAGATGTTCCAGTTCGCGGGTGATCTGAGTGATCACCTGGGTGGTGATATCCTCAAACTGCATGGCCTGAACCGCCCGGTTCACGTGCCCGTTCACCTCTGAGTTGAGCCCGTTCAGGCGATCCATGGTGGCGGACACCTGTTGGTTGGTCTGTTCCAGTCCCTGCAACATGTCGTCCACGTGGCCCTTGGCGTTGATGGCGTCGTTCAAATCCATGGAGGCGATGGCGCCGACGATCTCCCGCACCATGCTCACTTTGCCTTTGGTGTTCTCACCCCGGTCGCGGATCTGGGCGCTGAGGCGATTGGTGTCCTGGGACAGTTTACGCACCTCATCCGCCACCACCGCAAAGCCTCTGCCGGCCTCACCGGCGCGGGCCGCCTCAATGGCGGCATTCAACGCCAGCAGATTGGTCTGGTCCGCTATGGCCCGGATATCGCTGAGCAGGGAAAACATGGAATCCAGCTCCTGCACCATATCACCGATATGATGCACTGCCTGAATGCTCTTTTCACTGACATCAATAAGGATCGAGACATAGCGCATGAGAATTTCGCTGATCTCGCCGGCGAAGCGCTCCACCGTGACCTGTTCCGGTTCAGCGTCCTGCCCCGGCTGCCGTTGATCGGTCATTGAATTCATGACCTGATTAATCAGGGCGTGGCTCTGATTGACGTTCTCTCCCAGGCCGGAGAAACTGGATGACAGGGTGCCGCTGCAGTCCCGGATGGCTTTGTCCAGGGTATGAATGCGGCGGGTGATTTCCTCGTAGCCGGATTCGGTATCCTGAATCACAGGCTTTAATTCCTCACCCAGCGTGATGGGTGCGACCGGTTCCGCCGCCGGCGACTGATCCCGTCCGGCCCACCATCTGAGCCCGGCCAGGCCCAGGGCCAGCGCCACCAGAATAGCGGCTTCCACGGGTGCCTGTTCGGTGAGTAAAACGCCGCTGGCGGTGGCCGCGAACAGCAAAGCCGCTGCTAACTGATACTTCATCACCCTGTTACCCGCCTTTGTCCGCCCGCCATGAAATATAACTGATTGTTTTATAATCAGTTTAGTTGAGGTCGGGGGAATTTCCAGTGGCGCGGGTATTATATTGAAGAATTACGCCGGGATTCCAGTTGCTCCCAGCGGGCAAAGGCTTGTTCCAGTTCGGTTTCCAGCTTGGCGGCGGCTTGTTTTACTTCCGTGATCTGGGTGGGGGTTTGCTGATAGAGCGCGGGATCGGCCAGCTGCTGATGCAGACTGTCCAGCTGCTGCTCCAGCTGCTCAATCCGCAATGGCAACGCCTCCAGCTCGCGCTGATCCTTGTAGCTGAGTTTCTTCGGTTTTGGGTCGGGTGTGGAACGCGGCGGCGCTGGTGCCGGTGGTGGCGGGGCAACCTGGGGCGCTGTCGGTACGGGGGCAGGCCGTTGCCGCAGCCAGTCGTCGTAGCCCCCCACGTATTCCGCCAGTTTGCCTTCTCCCTCAAACACGATGGTGCTGGTGACAATGTTGTTGAGGAAGGCGCGATCGTGGCTCACCAGCAGCAGGGTGCCCTGGTACCGGGTCAGCAGATCCTCCAACAGTTCCAGGGTTTCAATATCCAGGTCGTTGGTGGGTTCGTCCATCACCAGCAGGTTGGCGGGGCGGGTGAACAGACGCGCCAGCAGCAGCCGGTTGCGTTCGCCGCCGGACAGCGCTTTTACCGGGGTATTGGCCCGTTCCGGGCTGAACAGAAAATCCTGTAGATAACCCATGATATGTTTGGGCTCACCGTTCACCAGTACCCGGTCGCTGCCCTGGCCCACGTTTTCGCGCACGCTGAGTTCCTCGTCCAACTGCGCCCGCAGCTGATCGAAATAAGCGACCTCCACGTTGGTGCCCAGTTTCACCTGACCCTGGTCCGGGTTCCGCTGGCCCAGCAGCACTTGAATCAGAGTGGATTTGCCGGCACCGTTGGGGCCGATGATGCCGATGCGGTCGCCCCGCAGAATCAGGGTGGAGAAATCATCGATCACGAGTTTATCCCCGAAGCGGACACTGATGTGCTTTGCTTCGATGACTTTTTTCCCGCTCTGGTCCGCCTGTTGAATTCCGGCGTTCATGGTGCCCTGGCGTTCCCGGCGCTCCGCCCGTTCCCGGCGCATGGCCTGCAGTGCCCGCACCCGGCCTTCATTGCGGGTGCGGCGGGCCTTGATCCCCTGGCGAATCCACACTTCCTCCTGGGCCAGCTTTTTGTCAAACCGCTCCCACTCGGCAGCCTCGGCCTCCAGCACTTCTTCCTTGCGTCGCAGGTAGGTCTGATAATCCCCGGGCCAACTGGTGAGCCGGCCCCGGTCCAGATCCACGATGCGGGTGGCCACCCGGCTCAAAAAGGCGCGGTCGTGGGTGATGAACAACACACAATTGCGGTAGCTCTGCAGAAACTCTTCCAGCCAGGTGATGGCGTCGATATCCAGGTGGTTGGTGGGCTCATCCAGCAACAGCAGATCCGGCTCCTGCACCAGGGCCCGGGCCAGCAGCACCCGTCGTTTGAGGCCGCCGGACTGGGCCTGAAACGGTAATTCACCATTCAGATCCAGGCGGGAGAGGGTGGCTTCCACCCGTTGCTGCAACACCCAGCCATCCTCCACCTCCAGGGCTTTCTGGGCCGCCTCCAACTGCCCCATGGCGCTCTCGTCCCCAGCGGCAATCTGTTCGGTCAAGTGGTGATAGCGGCGCAGATTTTCCCCCACATCTCCAAGGCCCCCGGCCACCACGTCATAGACCGTTCCGGTGGCGTCGGCGGGGACTTCCTGTTCCAGCCAGGCGATGCGGGTACCCGGGCTCAGCTCCCGCTGCCCCTGATCGGGGTTGAGCTGGCCACTGATGACTTTCAGCAGAGTGGATTTGCCGGCGCCGTTACGGCCCACCAGACACACCCGCTCCCCTTTCTCCAGAGTCAGATCGGCGCCGGCCAGCAGTTCCGGACCGCCAAAGGCCAGATGAATGTCACGCAGTCGCAGCAGGGGCATAGGGGATTATTCTCTTAACGCCAGGGCCGGGCTTTGTCGCAGAATCCGCCGGCTGCTGATCTGGCCGGCCAGTCCGATCAGCAACCCCAGTAGCGGGGGCACTATTATCCAGATCCAGAGGTTGGGCGTATAGGGGAGAGAGAGCAGCTGCCAGTAAATTCCCAGGCGCGCCAGCTCGGTGCCAAAGCAGGCCACCACTCCCGCCAGGGCGCCGATGGCGAAAAACTCCGACCACTGCTGCAACAGCAGCTGGCCGCGGCTGGCCCCCAGGGTGCGCATAATGGCGCCTTCCCGATAGCGTTGCGGCATGGTGGTGACCAATGTGGCCAGGGTCACGGTCAGGCCCGCCGCCAGCACAAACAGCAGGATAAACTCCACCGCGGCGCTGACCTGGGCCAGAATCGCCCGCACCTGCTGCAGGATGACATCCACCTCCAGCAGGGTGATGGCGGGGAACCGCTGTACCATCTGTTTCAGAACCGGCTTGCGTTCCGCTGGCAGATAAAAGCTGGTGAGGTAGGTTTGGGGCAGATTCTCCAACCCTCCGGGATTAAACATCAGATAAAAATTGGGTTGAAAGGATTCCCACTTTACAGAGCGGATGCTGGCCACCCGGGCACTGAAGGTCTGGCCCGCCACGAAAAATTCCAGTTCGTCCCCCAGGGTGACTCCCAGCCGCTGCGCCAGCTCTTGCTCAATGGAGACCCGGCGCTGGCCGTCATCCGGCAGCTGGTCCCACCAGCTTCCCGCCAGGATGCGATTGTCACTGGGCAGGGCCCGGGCCCAGCTCAGGTTCAGCTCCCGATTCAGCGCCTCCACTTCGCGCTCGCCTTCCTCCTTGGTGACCGCCTGCTGCACCGGTTGCTGATTGATATGGGTCAGGCGCCCGCGGACAATAGGGTAGAGGGGCTGGGTGGCAATTTGATGCTGTTGCAGAAATGCGGCAAAGCCCTGGGCATCCTCCGGCATCACATTCAGCACGAAATGATTGGGGGCCTGAGGCGGTAACTGCTTCTGCCAGGCGCCGATCAGTTCGCCCCGCACCAAAACAATAATCAGCATGGCCATGCCGGTGAGCCCGAAACCCAGCAATTGCACCCGGGTGCTGAGCTGGCGCCGGCTCAGATTACGCAGGCCGGCCCGCAGGGAAAGGGAACTGCGGCGGCTGAGTAGTTGCAGTAGCTGTCCGAAGCCGGCAGTGACCAGCCAGGTGATGATCCAGGCCACCAGGCTGCCCAGTACCAGGGCTGCCATCAACAGGGGGTCCCGCACGTACCATAGCATCAGGCCGCCAATCAGCAGGGTGGACATCAGGTACATCAGGCCGCGGGATAAGGGCGCCGGGGTCAGATCCCGGCGCAGCACCCGCAGGGGCGGCGTTCGCTGCAGCTGAATCAGTGCCGGCAGGCTGAAACCCAGCAGAATAATCACCGCCAGTGCCAGGCCGCTGAAAAAGGGCCGGCTGGAGGGCAGGGGAATATTCGCCGGCAGCAGCCCCGCCAGTAACTCCACCAGCGTGAAATGCAGCACCCAGCCCAGCGCGCCCCCCAACACCCCACTGAGCAGGGCCAGGGCCAGCAGCTGACAGGCAAACACCTGAATGATGGTGCGCGCGCGCAGCCCAAAGCAACGCAGCAGAGCGGCGGTGTCGAACCGGGTTTCACTGAAGTAGCGGGCGCCCATGGCCAGCGCCACGGAGGCCAGCAGGATCGCCATCAGGCTGGCCAGCTGCAGATAACCCTCCGCCCGGTTGAGGGCGGCGCTGACACTGCGCTGGCGGGAACCGATATCCAGAATGGTTTGCCCCGGCTGCAACAAGGGGGTCAGCGTCTCGCGCCAGTCCGCAATGGCCGCGGCCGGCCCCGCGTACTGATAGTAATATTCCACCCGGCTGCCGGTCTGAATCAAGTTGGCGGCCGCCAGATCCTGCTGGTGCATCATCAGCCGGGGCACAAAGGCGTAAAAACTACCGCCCCGATCCGGCTCGAAGGTCAGCACCCGGGTCACTTGTAACTGACTGTCACCCACATAGACGTTATCCCCGATCCCGATGTCCAGGGCACTGAGCAGGCGGGTCTCCACCCAGGCTTCGCCCACCGCCGGTCCATGGTTCACGATACTGCTTGCAGCGAACGGCTGCGGCGCGATTTTCAGTGGCGCTTTCAGAGGGTACTGATCCGTCACTGCTTTGATGGCGCTTAACTGGATCGCATCCCCCGCCATCACCACGCTGGAAAACTCCACCGCCAGGGCCGAAGCTATGCCTTCCGGCGGGTTGGGAAAGTCCGCCGCCACCGGGCTCTTCACCACCAGATCCCCACCCATCAGGTTGGCGCCCTGTACCTGCATGGCGTTGCTGATGCGTTCACTGTGGAAGCCGATGGTGGTGTGCGTGGTGACCGCCACCAGCAGCGCCACCAGAATCAGATTCAGGTGGCCGGAGCGCCAGTCCCGTTTCAGCAGCCGCAATGCCAGGGAAATCGCGGTCATGACACGGGCTCCGCGGCAGCCAGAAGCTGGCCGGCGTTCATGGTCAGGGTGCGCTGGCAGCGGGCCGCCAGTTTCAGGTCGTGGGTCACCAGCACCAGGGTGGTGGATCGGGAGCGGTTCAGCTCAAACAACTGATCGGCAATGGTTTCCCCGGTATGGGTGTCCAGGTTACCGGTGGGTTCATCGGCAAACAGGATGTCCGGCTCGGTGACAAAGGCCCGGGCCAGAGCCACCCGCTGTTGTTCGCCGCCGGATAGCTGACCGGGGTAGTGCTGCTGACGGTTGCCCAGACCCACCTGGTCCAGCATGGCGGCGGCCCGCTGCTGGACGTCTCTGCTGTTGGTGATTTCCAGCGGCAGCATCACGTTTTCCAGCGCGGTGAGATTGGGCAGCAGCTGGAAGGACTGAAATACGAAGCCCACGTGCTGCGCTCGCACCGCCGCCCGCTGATCCTCCGATAACTGCTGCAGCTCCCGGCCCATCAGGCTGACGCTGCCACTGCTGGGAACATCCAGCCCCGCTAGCAGTCCAAGAAGAGTGGATTTGCCCGAACCGGAGTCGCCAACAATGGCCACGGATTCCGCGCCGGCCACCTGCAGATTGATGGCGTTCAGGATCGTCAGTTGATGGTGGGGCATGGCGACGGATTTTGTGAGATTGGAGGCGGTGAGAACCGCTGTTGGCGGTGTTGGGTCTGGGGACATGCTGGGGCGACACCTTCTGTTAATTGACTGTCTGCGAAGCGTCTGGCCGGTATGCCACAGAGGCGGCGCAGACAAGGGGCTATGCTAACAAATGATCAGACCGCGGTTACCGGTATTTAGTTTAATTCTACTGTTACTCACCGTAATGACCGCCGGGCGGGCTGCCGCCGAGGCCAGGTCGGAAACCCTGCTGGTACTGGGTGACAGTCTCAGTGCCGGTTACGGCATTCCCCGCAATCAGGAATGGGTGCATCTGTTGCAGGAATCCCTGACCCGGCAACAGGTGCCATTACGGGTGGTCAATGCCAGTATCAGCGGTGACACCACCGCCGGCGGCCGGGCGCGCTTACCGGCATTGCTGGAGCGTGAACAGCCGGACTGGGTGTTGATCGAGCTGGGCGGCAATGACGGCCTGCGGGGCATGTCGCTGCAGGCCATGGCAGCCAATCTGCAGGCGATGGTGGACATGGTGGAAGCAGCGGGGGCCAGACCGTTACTGGCGGGCATTAAAATTCCGCCCAATTATGGCAGCCGCTACCGCACCCGGTTTGAGCAGGTGTTCGACACCGTGGCGCAGCGCAACGACGTGCCGCTGCTCCCGTTCCTGCTGGACGGCGTGGGCGGGGTTAATGATTTGATGCAGGCGGATCGCATTCATCCCAATATCCGGGCTCAGCCCATCATTGCCGAGAATGTGTGGCAGTTTCTGCAGCCACTGGTGATGGCTGAGCCGGCGGACTCCGGCGCCTGAAACAACGGCCCCTGGCCCGGTGCCTGATCAGGTTGTCTGCAGTGACTGCTCCAGGTTGTCCGCCATATCACCGAACTGCCGGCCCAGGGCCCGTTCCCCCTGATCCGACATACCTCTGGACAACAGCCGCAGCACCTTTACCAGCATGGGATCCCGCAGTCGCCGCTGCTGGGCTTCCTTGACCATGCCCTGCACCGTGTCCCAGGCGGCGATCTGGCAAAAGTTCAGCATCAGTTTGAGCAGGGTTGCAGCCGGCAGCGGGTGATCCCGGTTGAACCGTTGGTAATCGCTGTACACATCCAGCAGCATGTGCATGGCGGCGGGTTCGGACACCGGGCGCGCCAGCAGCTGGTGGGCGTAAGCGTGAAACTGCGGGGCGGCCGGCCGCAGTTTCAGCAGCAGATAACGTTGCTCCAGCACCTGATTGTGGTCGGGATAGCGGGCTTCCAGTTGCTGCAGTTTGCGTTCCGCCGCGTCAAACTGGAACGCCGCCAGCTGTTTCAGAAAGTCGTCCAGAGTGCGGCGGTATTCTTCCTCTTCATCGGGTGCCTGATCCAGGTAATCCTCTTCCACTTGCACCAGGTAACGCCGTCCCACCAGCATCCCCAGGCCCCCCGCCAACAGCCCGCCGGCATGGGCGCTGTAGGCGATGCCGTCGTTACCGCCCCAGACCGCGTTGATCACTTCCCACAGCAGCCACACCGGCAGCATCACCAGGGCCGGCGCGGTGAAGTACCCGAAATAGAACACCAGACTGTAGAAGAAACGAATCCGGCGCAGGCCGTATAACGCGGCGTACATCCCCATAACGCCGGAGATGGCGCCGGAGGCACCCACCAGCGGCAGATAGCCCTGCCAGTTGAACAGGCTGAAGACCAGACCGGCACAGAGCCCACAGAACAGATAACTGAGTAGAAAATAGGTGGAGCCGATGGCGGCTTCCACCGCCACTCCAGTGAGGGCCAGCATGACCATATTGCCGATCAGGTGCAGGCTGTCACCGTGCAGAAACTGGTAGCTGAGATAGGTGATGGGGCGGCTTTGCGCCGGCGTCAGCCCCAGTTTCACGGCGCTCAGCTCCGCCACCATGGCATTAACCTGATCCCGGGCTGCGCGCCACTGGTGGTAAATGTCCTCCCCCCAGAAGCGGCTGTCGGTGCGCGCCATCTCGGCGGCAAACTGCAGATCCTGCAAAATGGACAACACCACCAAGTACCGGTGGTCCGCTTCCCAGAGTTCCTCGATTTGGGCGGCCTGCTCCCCGCGCCCGTGCTGATGCAGGTAGCTGAGGTAATTGGGGTATTCCAGTTCCGGCAGGCCGGCATCCATGTAAAATTCAGCGGCCCGCTGCAGACGCTGGTCATCGTCCCACTGCCAGCCGAAATACACCAGGCTGCAAAGCACAATAATGGCGGCGGTGACCACTGGCGCCCGCCGCCAGTCAATGCCCCGCTCCGCGGGAATAATAAACATGTCGCGGTGTCCCGGAAGAAATGCCTTATTGAATTAAAGCAGAAATTAAAAAAAGCTGAAAAAACAGTTTTTTAGTGAAATAGACCCGGATTTGCCGCCAGCCGGCCCAAATTCTGCTGTGACTGATTGGTCACTGCAAAATTGGTTAAATAATGAGCTTGCAAAGCGGCAGAGTTTGCTATATTTAAATCATAAGTTAAATTAATAAATACAGTTTTCTCAACGGGTTAAGATAAATTGCCCTGCTGTCTGTGGATGGTTGCGGAAAACTCAATGCGTAATGAAACGCTTCAGGGAAACAAGTATGCCGGGAGGTACTGGGAAAATGGAAGACAACGGGGCAAACGATAATTCAAGGAATTCCGTGTTGACCAAGTCAGAGCTGATCGAGCGGGTGGCGCAGCGGCAATCACAATTGTCGCAGAAAGACGTGGAACTGGCGGTGAAAACCATGCTGGAAGAAATGTCTCAGGCACTGGCCACCGGGGGACGCATTGAAATCCGGGGTTTTGGCAGCTTTTCCCTGCACTATCGCGCACCGCGCCTGGGGCGCAACCCGAAAACCGGTGAATCGGTGGATCTGAGCGGTAAATACGTTCCCCATTTCAAACCCGGTAAAGAACTGCGGGACCGGGTCAATAACCCCGAGACCGCGGAAACCTCCTCAGCCTGATCGCTATTCGCTTGAATTCCCAGATAAAAACGGCATGATTACCGCATGCCGTTTTTTATGCGTGCCAGCGGTGCGTGACTTGCCAATACCTTAGGGCGGTTTATGGGAAACATAATCAAGATATTTTTGCTGCTGGCGGTGATACTTCTGGTGTCGCTGGTTCTGGGTATGTATCAGATTCAGAATGATCATGACATCCAGGTGGATCTGATTTACTTTGCCGAGCCCATCGAAATGAGTGTGGCCCGGTTTGGCATGGCATTCTTTTTTGGTGGCGTGTTGGTGGGTATCGGCTTGTGTGTATTGATTTGCCTGGTGTTGGGTATTGAGTTGAAGGCGGCCAGACGGCAGGCGAAGAAACTGGCCAAAGAACTGGAAAAAATGCGTGAGCGAAACCTGAAGGAACCCACCTGATATGGTGGATTTGTTTGTCGGCATTCTGCTCTTTGTCGCCATTGTTATAGGCTGGCTGCTGGGCAAGACAGAACGCCGGCGCAGCATCACGCCGGAACCCGCCGGCGGGGTGGGCAAAGAGTATTTCGATGGCCTCAATCTGCTGCTCAACGAACAGCAGGATGAAGCCATGGACCTGCTGCTGAAAACCCTGGATGTCAACGGCGATACTTTTGAAACCCATATTGTGATGGGCAGTCTGTACCGTCGGCGGGGGGAGGTGGACCGCTCTATCCGTATTCATCAGGATCTGCTGGCCCGCTCCGATCTCGCCAAGGCCCAACATGCCGCGGTCAAACTGGAACTGGCCCGGGATTATCTTAAGGCCGGCGTGCTGGACCGCTCCGAACGCCTGCTGAAGGAAATCGCCGACGAGGCCGGTCACAACCAGACCAAGGCCCTGGAATACCTGATGACCATCTACGAGCAGGAACGGGAATGGGCCCAGGCGGTGGGCGTGGCGGAGCAACTGGCGGCCAAGGGCAAACCGGTCCAGGTGGGGCTGGCCCACTATCATTGCGAACTGGCGCAACAGCATATGAAAATGGGTGATTATGTACAGGCCCGGCGCGAGTTGAAAAAGGCCCTGCAGGTGGATCGCTCCTGTGTCCGGGCCAATATGGTGCTGGCGGAGCTGGAGACCGAATCCGGTAATCCCCGGGACGCGGTGAAGGCGTTGCGGCGGGTGCTGGAGCAGGATCCGGCCTTTGTCCCCGATACTCTGTCCCTGCTGCGAGAGAACTATCAGCGGCTGGACCAGATGAACGAATTGTCCCGCTATCTGTTTGAATGCCTGGAGAAATCCCCCGCCATTTCCATCGTTATTGTGCTCTCTGAAATTGTTACCTCACTGGAAGGGGAGGCGGCGGGGGCCTACGTGCTGTCGGAATATCTGAAAAAGCGACCCTCGGTGAAGGGATTGGACAAACTCATCAGTTTGCAGATGGCCCGGGCCGATGGTGATGAAAAGGAAAACCTGGCCATTCTCAAGGCCTTTACCGAACGCTTGATTAAAGACAAACCCATCTACCGGTGTGCCGAGTGCGGTTTCGACGGCAAGTCACTGCACTGGCGCTGTCCCAGCTGCAAAACCTGGGGCTCGGTGCGGCCCATTCAGGGGCTGGAAGGCGAGTAAGTGCCGGCAGAATGTTATCCAGGAGTCTTCCCATGACATGTCAATCCCCCGTGATTGTGGCGTTGGATTTCCCCCACCAGGATCAGGCCCTGGCACTGGCGGACCGGCTGGACCCCGCCCATTGCCGGCTTAAGGTGGGCAAGGAACTGTTCACCCGGGAAGGCCCTGCCATGGTGACGTCGCTGCAGCAACGGGGTTTTGAGGTGTTCCTGGATCTTAAATTCCACGATATTCCCAATACCGTGGCCAAGGCCTGTGCGGCGGCGGCGGACCTGGGGGTCTGGATGCTTAATGTCCACGCCAGCGGCGGCCGGCGCATGATGGAGGCGGCGCGGGAGGCGGTGATCCAGGCCGGCAGCAACACCCGGCTGATCGCAGTGACCGTGTTGACCAGCATGGAGCGGGAGGATCTGGCAGAGGTGGGGCTGGATCTGGAGCCCCTGGAGCAGGTGCAGCGGTTGGCGGCCCTGGCCCGCGACTGCGGTCTGCAGGGGGTGGTGTGTTCCGCGCGCGAGGCCACACCCCTGAGGCAGGCGCTTGGCAACGGGTTTCAGCTGGTCACTCCGGGCATCAGGCCGGAAGGTGCCCAGGCTGGTGATCAGCGGCGGGTGATGACACCGGCCCAAGCCCGGGACGCGGGCGTGGATTACCTGGTGATCGGCCGCCCCATCGCCCAGGCGGCGGATCCGGGCGCCGCCCTGCAGGCAGTGCTGGACAGCTTGAAACAGCAATAAATTTGCCCCCTGGCGGTCTTTACTGTGTGTGACACTGTCAGCCACAGGGAGATTACCCATGGTCCGCTGCCTGCTCATGCTGCTGTGCTGGCTGGCCCTGGCGGGGCCGGTCCAGGGGCGGGATGAGAATTTCATCATTCTGCTGCCCATCGATATTAATGCCGCCGATGCCACCACCCTGGACCGGGCCCTGGCGGGTGTGGGACCGAAACGGGCCGCCGCCATTGTTCAGGATCGGCGTCAGCACGGCCCGTTTCAGACTGTGGAGGACCTGACCCGGGTCAAGGGTATTGGTGAAGGAACCATCAAAAAAAACCGGGGTCGAATAGAGGTCCGGTGAAATAATTCCTTTTCTTAGCCAGACGGGCTTTCTATACTGCGCCGGACCCAAAGTATAACCAGGAGGATGGTGTGGCTGCATGGCGTCAATCCCGTTTCGGAATCCTAACCGCCCTGATCTTCGGGGTCTGCTTGCTGATATCCCCCTGGGCCAGCGCCCAGAACGAGGACCCCGGCAAGCTGATCAACACCCTGTTCGAAAAGATCAATGAGCGGCTGAACGCGGAACAGGACAAAATTGCCGCGGATAAAACCTACCTTATTACTATCGGCAATGAGATGCTGGCGCCCTATGTCAGTTTCGAAACCATGGCCAAGCAGATTCTGGGCAAAAACTGGCGCAAGATCACTCCGGATCAGCGGCGCCGTTATACCGATGCCTTCCGTGAGCGGGTGTCGGTGTCCATGGTGTCCCAGTACGATCCCACCCGTCAGTACGATCTCAACGTCACCGGTTCCCGCACCAACGACCGCGGCGATCGCGCGGCGGTCAGCAGTGTGGTTACCGACAAATCCACCGGTGAACAGCACAACATCAGTTACAAGTTGTATGTGGACCGGGAGACCGGCAACTGGCAGGTGTACGACGTAGTGGTGGAAGGCGTCAGCGTGCTGCAGAGCTTCAAAACCGCCAGTGCCCAGGATTTCAAACAGAACGGCATTGAGCACATGATTGCCCAGCTGGAAAACGGCAGTGCCAGTCAGCGGCAGGAAACCGCTAATCCCTGATATCCGGAAGGCCCGCCTTCAGCGCATGGAGTTGAGATTCTCCCGGGTTTTCAAACGGGCATCCCGGCGTACCTGGGCCCCCTGATAGCGGCGGAGCTCCGCATCCGTTTGTGGGTCGATCTCCGGTACATTACAGGGTTTGTTGTCCGGCCCCAGGGCCACAAAGGTAAAGTACGCTGAGACGATGTGTTTCACCTCTCCGGAAAACGAATTCTCCGCCTCCACCCGCACCCCGATCTCCATGGAGCTGGACCAGGTGCGGTTGACGGCAGCGCTGATCAGCAGCGTGTCGCCGTCTTTCGCCGGTGCTTTGAAATGAAACGAATCCACCGACGCCGTTACGCACACCTTACCGCTGTGGCGCTCCGACACCACCAGCGCCACCCGGTCACATAACGACATCACCAGGCCGCCGAATACGGTGTAATGGGCGTTAAGGTCGTTGGGAAAAACCTTGTAAACGTGATTGTGAACGGCCGATGCCGATACGGGTTTGGGACTGTCGGTGTGGGTCATGCTGATATCCTGATATATTGCTGAGGGCGCCTGCCACTGTCCTACTGTAACCGGGCCCCGGGGAAAGTAAACTGCGCCGGCAAATGATGCCGGACACTTAAGTGAGGCAACCATGACTGCACTGCTGGTAACCGGTGGCGCCGGTTTCATTGGATCCAACTTTGTGCGGCACTGGCAGGCCCGTTTTCCCGGGCAGCGGATTCTGGTGCTGGACCGGCTCACCTATGCCGCCAACCCGGCCACCCTGGAGCAATTGCAGGCTCTGCCTGACGTCACCGCCGAAGTGGGCGATATTGCAGATCAGGAACGGGTAAGCGCATTGCTGCGGCGCCACCGCATCGACACCATTGTTAACTTTGCCGCGGAATCCCACGTCGACCGTTCCATCGCCGGGCCCGCCACGGTTGTGGTCACCAATGTGCTGGGCACCCAGGCATTGCTGGAGGCGTCACGTCGGGTCTGGCTGCAACAATCACCGCGTCGTTCCTGTCGCTTTCATCAGATCTCCACCGACGAGGTCTATGGTGAGCTGGCAGTGGGGCAGCCGCCGTTCCGGGAATCCGATCCGTACCATCCCAGTTCCCCCTACGCCGCCTCCAAGGCCGCTGCCGATCATCTGGTGTATGCCTATGGCCGCACCTACGGCCTGCCGGTATCGGTGAGTCACAGTGGCAATAATTACGGTCCGTTCCAGCATCCGGAGAAACTCATTCCCCTGACCATCACCCGAGTGCTGCAGGGTGCCACTGTGCCGGTTTACGGTGATGGCCTTCAGCGTCGTTGCTGGTTGCCGGTGGCCACCCACTGCCTGGGGATCGAGGCGGTGCTGCGGCGGGGCAGGGCCGGCGGCAGCTACCACCTGGGGGGTGGGCTGGAATTAAGCAACCTCGAACTGCTGCAACAGTTATGCGGGCTATTGGATCAGCGTTTCCAGGCGCAGCCGCAGCTGGCCGCCGAATACCCTCTCAGCCCCATGGCCCGGGGTGAACCGGCCGCCAGTCTGCTGCGGCATGTAACGGATCGGCCGGGCCACGATCGCCGATACGGGCTGGATACCGGGCGGGCGGTGCGGGAGCTGGGTTTCGCTCCGGAAGCCGGAAGTCTGGCAGAGCTTGGGGTTGTGGTGGACTGGTATCTGCGGCAGCGCCCCTGGTGGCGCTACTTTCTGCCGGATGAAGCGCCGTGTTCCCAGCGGCGTCAGCCGCAAGCCTGAGTCGCAGTTTTCGAACCGGCATAAAACAAACAGGCATAAAAAAAGGAAGCCGTTTGGCTTCCTTTTGTAATTGGCTCCACAGGCAGGGCTCGAACCTGCGACCCAGCGGTTAACAGCCGCTTGCTCTACCAACTGAGCTACTGTGGATCAGCTCTTGAGGAC